>NZ_JASUAZ010000050.1:0-24657 GCF_030283135.1 Mixta mediterraneensis
GCCAATGGCCACGTTACTTGATGGAAAACGGGTCTGGGCAGAAAAGAATCTGAACCAGATTTAATCTGACAGACACCTGTATAAATAACCGGTAACTGTCAGATCAGGTCTGAGCTAGTACATTTTATCTGTCTTGAGGAATCTAATGTCAGTCCCACTGCCTTATTCAGCCTTCAATCTTACCTGAGCTAGCGCTTTACATATCAACTCCTTATCTGCTTCTGTCAGATATTTTAGTGATATATTTTTGATAGATGTGCACGCTTTCCCACCCACTGTCGGATCACGGCGCAGATCATCGGCCAACTGACGCAAAATATTGCTACTTAATGCGGCGATCTGTTTTCTGATGGCATCCAGCGGTTGCTGCTGCGTCATATTTTCCGGCTGAGAAAGCCATTCTGCCCGGTAGCGGTACTGAATAGCCTTTGCCACGTCCATTTGCGCCTGGACAAATGCCCGGACAGAGTTCGGCTCAAGTCCAAGGCTGGCAGCCTCGTCAAGCGTACTGTTCAGGACCCGCTCTTCCTGTTGCAGATTTTCCACAGAGGAATGATGTACCGCTTTCCAGGCCGCGACGTCTCTCATCAGCGTCAGTCTTTCGTTAATCAGCCCGCTGACGGACTGTTGTGCCTGAGCCACTATTGGCATCAGCAGAGAAAAAGAGAGCGCGACGCCCAATCTGCCTCGTGAAAAAAAATGCTGTTTAATACTCATATTTGATCCTTTCTCCATGATATGAAACTGATTTATTGTTTTCAGTACTGTAGATCACAGCTTTACTGACGCTGTAGATAGCGTCGCTTTACGCATTTCATTCCATTATTCTGTACCGTAACTATCAGGTATTGTCACCCCGCCAGGATAAACTAATCCATAACCATGAGCGCTCTGCAATAATATTCGTAAATTAATCTGAGTGCTGATGAAAATTAGCATTACGCAATCAGACTACCTGTCTCTCATGGGGGAGATATAAATCTCAAAAAACATCATATCGCATCGTTATGATTAATTAGAAAGTAAACTTTTTTCGATGAATAAATCTTTAGTTTCTCACTGGGAAGAACATTGTGTCGGTAAAATCACCATAAATTTTCATGTTGCGAATGAGTGCTTCATAAAATGATGTTCAGTCACTGTAAAATAAGGGGGCAGCGTTAGCCTGACATATGAATTTTTATGTCAACTGATGTGGTGAGTTATAGTTTTAAGCGTTACAGCTTTAGCAAGCGTCAGATTAAGCTTCCCTTTCCTTTCCTTTCCTTTCCTTTCCTTAGCAGCGCCGTCTGGCTGGTAATAAACTCGTCCTCATCAAGGCTGTTTTCCTATCCCGCATAAAGTGATGTTAAATTAGCTGCGCTTTCCAGGAGCATGCCGGTGCATTGTGCAATTCGGTTGTCACCGCCTTAACTGCTTCTTCCTTTATCATTTAGCCTGGCAATCCTTAATGGAGAATTTTTTTCTCTTAACATGCGAAAAAGGAGCATATAAAGAGATTTTTTTCTCAGGTTAAAAGGGTATATTATTTTCTTTACGTGAGGAGGAATCATGCGAAAAGCTACAATCTCAATATTATTTATCCTGGTTGCGTTAACCTGGGGTACGACATGGCTGGCAATGAGGATTGCTGTTGAAACTATCCCACCTGTGTTTGCAACCGGGATGAGATTTATATTTGCGGCGCCTTTTTTGATCGGCATTGCGTGGTTAACCAAAACACCATTATTTTTTCCTCGCGGTCAGCGTTTTTTCCAGTTGCTGGTTTGCATTTTTTATTTTTCCGTCCCTTTTTCTCTGATGATTTACGGTGAAACCTATGTTAGCTCTGGTCTGGCTTCCATTATCTTTGCCAATATGCCCGTGGCAGTATTGATTGCATCAATATTTGTTTTGAATGAAAAAACGAATGTAATGCAGCTGGCTGGCTTAGTTATCGCGATAGTCGCTTTAGCAGGTATCCTTCTGGAAGAAACAAAATCAGGTACAGACAGTCATTGGCGTGGCATCGCTGCGCTTGTTTCTGCCGTCGTTATACATGCGATAATATACACACAGTGTAAAAAAAGGAGCTGCACTGTATCTGTTATAACCTTTAATGCCCTTCCCTGCCTGCTTGCTGGAGTAATGCTTTCTGCTGTGGGCTGGATATTTGAAAATCCGCAAATTGCTAGCTTTTCACTTCATTCGATATGGTCTACTTTTTATCTGGGGGCTTTTGCGGGCGTATTTGGTATTTTATGCTATTTTTTACTGCAGAAAAAAGCAGGTGCATTTCAGGCCTCGCTTGTATTTTTAATTTTTCCTCTCATTGCGGTAAGTCTGGAAAGTTACGTTTATGGATATGCGATTTCATTGTACTCGATGCTGCTGATCATACCTTTAGCGATCGGTATACTTCTTACTCTTGGTTCCCGGAATAGCTGTGGAATAAAATCCGATGGTGTCCGGCAGTAACACCTTTTTTTCGTCGGTTTCTACTATTACTGTATGGAATGTAAATCATCTTACCCGCTTTGTTTACTTCGGCGAGTTGCTCGGGTGCTGTTTTTTATTAATACCCAGCAAGGTACGATAATGTGTTAATGGAATGTATTGCATCCAGCATCATTGCGTCCAGTTTCGAAAAGTAATTTATCCAGAGCAGCAGGTGGGAGAGTATATGAAGCCAATATGACTCTGCGTTATGCCAGGTGATGACCTGGCATAACAGTTTTCAGGTTGGCGCTTGCACGTTATCGGGACGACGTGTAAGTGATGTAAGATCCTCTCCAGTATCATGGGTGTCAGGGCTATCTCCGGCGAACGCCTGATTCACAGCCCGAACGGCAGGTTAGATGCCAGGATCATCGCGCTCTTCTCGTAACCCGATGATCTCACGTCATGACTACCGCCTGAAAGATAGGGTCGAATCAGTGGGCATCGTTAATTTAAGATACAAAATCAGTCCGGTGATGGTAGATCAAAAATCATATCCCAGTGATTCACGAATACTCGCGACTTCACCCGCAATCCTCGCCGCTTCAGTAGTATTTTGCTGCGCCCAGCGCTGCACCGCTTCATCTCCTCCGGCCTGCTCAATAGCATGACGTAATCTGGCACCCAAAATGCTTTCTGTCTGCGCCTTACTCAAAAAATGACGCTCCTCAAGGCCAGCATCAGAAACATCCATCAGCGTATCCTTCAGTATTTTATGGATAAGATCGTGATCGTTAGCCACCGTGATTCGATAGGCGATTTTTTTCAGGGTCTCGGGCAACCACTCGGCCTTTCCCGATAAAAGCTTAGCGACATCCCCATAAGGCATATAAGAGAAATCTTTGCCTAATGCCGCTAAATCACTTCCAAATACGGCTTTTTCTTGCACAAATGCGCTATTCAAAGGCAGAAATGCAGGCGGCCGTTGGTTGACTGCCCCACTGTAGCCCTCCGGTTTTGATTTTCCCCAGAAACCGACACCAAATGAGCTCCCTCGATCCAGACTGGCCACCCGGTATTGCCCATCAGAATTTTTGGAGATACCGATATTTTCAAAACGCTCATTTAAAAAATCCCAGTCGCCGACAATCTGCCCAATGACAATGTGCTCCTGAACCATTTTTTGGATTTCAACCGGTAACGTTTTTAGACTCTCAATAATTAATTCACGAAGCGGTCGCGCTTCAGCACGATAGCCATCGACAAATTCTTGATCGGTGAATCGCCACGGGTAAACCAGACACTTCCGGGCCGTTAAATAATATTGATGTTCATATTCCGCCGGTGGCATCTGATCGTTCGAACCATACTGATGATTACTGTTATAAAACGTTTCGAGGTGATCGAAAACATCGTTGTGGGCTTCTTTCTGCGTTCCGTAGATCTTTTTCTTTATTCGTTCATGCTTGAATAGCTGGAAAAAGTTTTCTGCAACCGCATTGTCGTGGCAGTGGCCGCGACGACTCATGCTGTCTTCCAGACCGTGTTAATTATAAAAAAAGCCGGTCACTAGCAGATGACCGGCTTTTTGGGTGCATCAAGGGTGTCAGGAGAAAACACCACAGAGACGATTAAAAGTGATAGTTAACCCCGACTAACATTGCGGTATCACTGCTGTGGTTTCCAAAGCGAGTAGTGGCTTTAATGCTGGTGCTCAGGTTTTCATTAATACCGATATCTGTACCGAGACTTAGCGCGGTTGCCTGCATCTTTTGACCCTGTGAACGCTGATAATCCATGGCACTAAAGCGGCTGTTATCCGTAATATCAGTGGTGTAGTTAACGTCGGCCCAGGGCATCAGTTTTACGCTACCCAGCTTAAAGTGTGCCGTGGTACGCAGTCCCGCTCCAGCATACATATTTTCCCGCTGGTTATGACCGAACTGACCGGCCTTATCGCTGAATCCCTGGGCGTCGGTTTTGTTCCAACCGGCTAAGACATAGGGTTGTACAATGAGCTGCTGCAGCGGCTTGATTGCCACACCGGTGCGCAACTCAGCGCTGTAACTGTTACCATGACTGCCGCCAGTCAGCTGCTGCTTATTGCCATCGGTCGCTGCGGTTACGTTTGCAGCCTTCAGCGAATAGCTCATATCGCCCCAGGTCAGGTTGCCGTTGGCAAACAGACCCAATTTGTCATCGCGCAGGTTTTTCTGCCAGCCGCTGTAAAGCGTGTAATAACGTCCGTTTACCCGGTTATGGAACTGCGCGCCATCGCCACGATCATTAACTTTCGTGCGGGTAAATCCAAACGCCAGACCTGAAGTCAGCTGTGAATCGTCTGAAATTTCGCTGGTCCAGTCCATTCCCAGCATCGTACCCTGCATTTTGCCGTGATAACCGGCATCGCCACGTTGAGAATCGTTTTGACCGATATAATCACTCCAGACGTTCGCGCCTGGCTGGCGGTGATTAAATAACGCGCCTTCATCAAGTTTGCTGAAGCGCTGGGCCACGCTGCCGGTTACCGCTTTGCTGCTGCGCTGGGCCGCATTCAGGTTGGCCTGAGCGCCCTGCACATCGCTGGCCAGCGTGCTGCGTTTAACAGCAAGCTGTTCCTCAGTGGTGCTGCCCGATTTATTTAGCGCATGCAGAGCTAAATCATAATTCCAGGCGCCTTTACGGGCCGTGACCTGCTGGTTACCGTTAGCAAACTGAGCCTGCATTTTACCGCCGCCGTTACTGGTCCAGTGACCAAGGGCGTGCTCGCCTTCTGTTGTTGCCACAGAAAATGTTTTAACCGTTGCGGTATTATTACCCAACAGTGCGCTATTGATCGCAAACTGGCTTTCGGTATCCATTGCAAGCTGAGCAGAATTCAGTTCGGCAGCGTTTAAAGCGGAATGACCGGTCAGATCAACAGCTTTATTACGAATCACGGCAGTATCCAGCAGACTGCCATCCGCAGCATAAATATGAGCAAAGTTGTTAACATCACCGCGCAGGATGCTGCTGTTATCGATATGAATTTCACTATCCGAACCCAGCGAGCTCACATTCCCTTTCACTTCAGAATGGTTAGCAATCTGCACATTATTTTTACCGGTGCCGAGAGCAATATTGCCCTCAACCGTTGAATGGTTGAGAGCAACGGTAGTATTCCCCGTGGCTTTAGCGGCATCCAGGTTGTGATTTACGTCTGAATTGGTCAGGGTAACCTGATTAGTCCCGTTCCCGGTTAGCGTGATATTTTTTACGCCACTGTCTGTCAGCCTGAGGTTGGTATGCTGGCTGTTATTGAGAGTAATATCACCAGCGACAGTGGAGTGTTGACCGATATCCAACAGGGTATCTTTCCCACTCACATCGATGCCACCTTCAAACTTAGATTTTCTTAGGGTGATTGTGGAGTTTCCTGCCTCAGTAATGTCAATGGCTTTGGCAGAATTAGCTGAATTTTTCTGCTGAGAGTCTATGAAGATAACGCTGTTCTCTGCTCCTTTCAGCCGGGTCGCACCGGTAATGGTTGATTTGCTGATTGAAATATCTTTAGCACCACTATTTTCAGCTGAAATATCTCCATTCAGCGCAGAGTTATTGATGGATAAGGCTAAAGATCCTTTATCTGCGCTGTCAAAATAGATTGAGTCGCCCAGCGCATAATTTTTGTCCTGTAATCCCTTCCCTTTCGGGTGTTCGTCATAGTTATGATCTTTTTTTACGCCGCTCAGTTTTACATCATCAAGGGTGATGTTTGTATTCGTCGTAGCATCTTTGTCACCGCCTTCAACAAAATCTGCCAGTGTCTGTTTGATCGAAAGCGACTTCGGCGTGCCTTTGCTAAAATTAATATAGTGACCACGTAAATCCTGGTTAATAATCTCATCCGTTTTACGGGTGCCCATATAATAATTGCCAGGGTTAACGTTTGCAGTTTCTGTTGTCGCATTGGCCGAAAAGGCAATACCTGCGTTAGTTGTAGCCAGTAGCGCAATAGTCACGCTTTTGGCAATGATAGAAAGGCGCGTGTTTATCAACATTTTAAAACTCTTAATACTGTCTTTACAGACAGCCTTGGGTTAAAAGGAAATATACAACCCCTGTATCTGAACTGACGCCTGTATTCGCGTAACGAAAATGTCGCACACTATAATTAAAAACTATCAGGTTAATTTATCCTGTTAGTGCGTTTAGTTCAGGCGGGCGCTCACTGAAGTTCCTTTTCATTTAATGAAATGCCATTTTCTGGCTGGTGAGAAATTACCGTCCTGGTCCGATAGTGTATATCTGACAAGTACGAAAAACGGTATCCGGATATAACAGTTGGCCGGGAAAATATCATCGCAAGCCCGCCAAAGCATCAGCCTTCAAACGGAGAAAATCCGCAATTCAGGCAGTTCTGGGTATCAACGCGCTTACCTGAATACGGGGCTGCCGGCAATAAAAGCAGGTCAGCTACCTGGCATGAAGCGCCACTGTTGGTAGGTGAGTATGCCGCAGGGGCCGCCAACCTTGCCTGTTAGCGACCCGCATAAAAAAGAATAGTGACATCTGAAGCCTGTTGACTGCTCGCTTTACGCCTCGTTAATTAGCCAAAATAAAAAGCCAGAGACGTGATCAAGCGCTGCTTAGCGATGGCTTTTGGAGCCGTAAGCTAATTTCTGATGTGACACCTTAGTTTTAGATATTATCGAATCTGGTAAAGCCGTTCCTTTATAAAACTACGTCAAATATTTGCATTTGTGCCATCAGGTAATAGAGCTGGCAGTCATTTTTCACTCCCAGTTTTTCCATTGCCCGCAATTTATGCGCACTGACGGTTTTGTTACTCAAATTAATCTGACCAGCAATCTCGGTGAGAGACAGCCCTTTACATAACATGCGCAAAACGTCGATTTCGCGCGGCGTCAATTCCTGTCCTGACATTTCACGACGGAACAATGACTCCATGAGGTCACGTTCAATATAGGATTCACCATTCATAACAGCATTTAACGCCCGACCCAGCGTTATTTCACAAGTGTCACGGCTGATATACGCTTTGGCTCCCGCCTCCAGCGTCATCTGTACCAGCTGCTTATTTTTGAAGGGTGAAAGCACAATAATTTTTAGCGCAGGGTATTTGCACACGATCCATTTTATCAACGGTACACCATCCATGCCGCTTAATGGATTCTGCGATGTCCGCGTGAGCAGCGAAAAGCCCAGGAACAGAATATCGATCTCATTTTTGGTTAGCAGCGTCATCAGTTTTGACGGAGAGTCGGTATCGCCCAGAACAGTAAAATCCCGACGTTCTGGATTCATGCTGTCCGCAGATTGCATATTCGCGATCATTGACATAACCCCGCGCCTTATAATGGTGTGTTCATCGGCAATAACGATTTTTGCTTTCATCTTTTTCTCCTGAAATTAAACGATGGCGAAAGCGCCTGTTCATGACGAGAAAATTACCTTTTTTATGACGTAATTTCTTTAGTACTTGTCAGATATTTTTAGCAATAAAAAAAGAAGGTATGGACTTCTGCTTTTTTCCCGACATTTTCCTGCCCACTTTGGCGCGCTTTTATGATAAAGCGCTGATTAATTAGTTGGCTTATATTCACCGGGGTTACGCCTGGCGGTTATCAGCACAAATAATACCGTGCTGACAGTCGTCGTGGTTGAAACGGTTTACTCGCTGGTTTTCCAGAGAAATTAACCGCGAAGCTTTATGAAAAACCTCCGTTTAGCCATTTCTTTATGCGTGAGAGAAGTTCCTTTAGCTGGCGGGCATCACATCTGCAATACATCAAGAGAGGACAGCTACCCCCTCACATCTTTTTCAGGAAAAATTCACAGGAGTAAAAAGCGATAAGGCTTTTAATTAATTAAACGGTACATGCATTCATGAAAAATTATACCCGGCAACGTCAACAGCAGGCTGGTTTCACCCTGTTGGAACTGCTCGTTGTTTTAATGATTATTGCTTTGCTGGCAGGATTTGTTGGGCCAAAAGTCTTTTCAAACGTCGATTCCGCAAAAGAAAAAACTGCTATGCGCCAGATGCGTTCACTGGCAGATGCGCTGGGGCAATATCGGCTCGATGTGGGTAGTTATCCTTCTGAAGCCCAGGGCCTCAAAGCATTAACGGAAAAACCAGCTGGCGTAAAAAACTGGCAAGGCCCGTACCTCAGCCAACATGTCCCGATGGATCCATGGGGAAATGCTTACCAATGGCATAATCCGACCCGTGAAAAAGATTCCATTCATGAAGTAGATATTATGTCTGCCGGAAAAGGTGAGAAGACATTTACTTATGGATTCTGATCATGAGAACGCTGCTGTTAACGCTGTGCTTCTTGCTTCCCGTTTCTCCCAGCCTGGCAACCTGTTGGTATCAGGCTGGCGCAAGGTACGGCATTGAGCCGGAATTATTACAGGCCATTGCTATCGTTGAGTCCGGTCTTGATCCAAATGCCATCAATAAAAATAACGACGGCACAGTGGATTACGGTCTGATGCAAATTAATAGTCGCCATCTGGGTGTGTTAAAAAAATATCAGATCAGTCAGCAAGATTTAATACAAGACCCTTGTCAGAGTGTCATGGCAGGTGCATGGATTCTGGCCGGGAATATTCAGCGGATGGGTTACACCTGGGAAGCCGTCGGCGCTTATAACGCCGGGGCGGCTAAAACACCTCAGCGTCAGGCACTGCGACAAAAATATATTCAGAAGGTCGTACCGCATTACCTCCGTTTGAAAAGCCGCCAAAAAAATAAGCACTCATAATTATGAAAGAGTACACCGTTACTACCCTGTCGCACGGCAAGCGCGTTCATCATACTGTGATGGCGGATTCAGTTAATGCTGCCCGCCGACACTACACCACCACGGATAGCGTTGTGCTTAGTGTGGCAGAGCGTAAAGTCCGCCAGGTTAAACATTTTCCTCTAAACCTGTTTTTGCAGGAATTGATCTCGCTGCTGGAAGCGGGACTGGTAGTGGTTGAAGCTATTGAGGCATTGCGTCAAAGCAGTCGGGAAGGTGAATCGACATTAGTAGTGGATACGCTCATAAAAAAGCTCTATGAAGGCGCGCAGCTTTCACAGGCGATGGCAATTCTGCCAGCCGTCTTTCCACCCTTATTAATTAATACTGTTGCCTCTTCAGAGCAAACCGGTCATCTGCCGCTCGCCTTAAAACGATTTCAGCATTACGAACAGCGTATAGCGGTATTACGCAAACGAATTAAAGCGACATTGCTTTATCCAACCATTGTGATGTCGGCGGGTGGCGTCATCCTTGTATTTCTGCTCGGCTTTATTATTCCGCGGTTCGCCGTCGTGTTTGAAGGAATGAAAAGTCCTAACGGCAGCGCACGTTTTATTCTCTGGTGGGGCAAGCTGGTGCAAAGCCAGGGGCCTTTGCTGCTGCTCGGCTGCGCGCTGGTAATCTGTGGGTTGTTTATGGCTATCCGCAGCGTGCGTCTTCGTCAGGCCGCGCTCCGTTTTCTCCTCACCGTACCGCAGCTGCGACTACAGCATCAGCTTTCCATTATGGTGCGATTTTATCGCACCCTGGGCCTGCTGCTACAGGGCGGCATCACAGCGACTGATGCGCTTTCACTCAGTCGTGATGTGTTACCCATTACCCATCGTCCGTTAATTGAACGCGTCATCGCTGGCGTGCAGGCCGGGCAGCCGCTCTCACATATGCTGGAAGAGCAGCAACTGACCACGCCCGTCGCATCTCGCTTGCTACAGGTGGGTGAACGCATCGGTGATTTACCCAGTATGTGTGAACGTATCGCCGCGTTTTACGATGACTCACTGGAGCGAGCCATTGAGAAATTCAGCAAAGTTTTCGAACCAGTACTCATGATGATCGTAGGCGGTATCGTCGGTCTGGTGGTTTTTCTACTCTACATGCCGATTTTTGAACTGGCAGGAGGATTACAATAATGTCCCTCACTCCATCCTCGCCGGTGACGGTCGATGCGCTGATGCATCTGCCTGATGGGGAGCGCTGCCGCCTCCTTAGTGAACTGCTTGATCGCTGCCCTGCCAGCCTGGACGAAACCGCGGAATCACTCGGCCTTGTGCCATTGTCACTTGAACAGTGCCAACAGGCTGAAGAAGAATTCTCCCGCATATCGCTGGCTGACGCGCTGGCTCAGGGAGTATTGCCATTACGCCAGGGCGATCAACACTGGCTGGCGCTGAGCAATCCTTTCTCTCTGCCACTGCGACAGTGGTTACAACGCATTGACGCTTTACCGGCGCTGGCACCGATTTCGTGGCTTAACGCCCGGCTTGCGGCGCTGGGCAAACAGCAGCGTACCCTCGATCAGCTTCAACAGCAGAGCGAAGAAGATAAAGAGATTACATGGCTGGAAATCACGCCTGCTGCCATTACCAGCGAACCGAACGCCGTGATCAAACTGGTGAACGCCACCCTGTTTGATGCACTGCAAAGCCGTGCCAGCGATATTCATCTTTCAGCCGTAGCGGATGGCCTGACCGTTAAATACCGCATTGATGGCGTATTGCATACCATCCGCCATTGCGCTGGCTTGCAGCATGCTGAACAGGTTATTTCCCGCCTGAAAGTATTGAGCTGTATGGATATTTCTGAACGACGTATTCCGCAGGATGGCCGTTTCAAAGCACAAATATTGCAACGAGCAGTTGATTTCCGTGTTTCGGTCATGCCCAGCATTCATGGCGAAGATGCGGTGCTGCGCGTTCTGGATAAATCGCTCGATCAAAGTCTGCGTCTGGAAACGCTGGGTTTCGACGCGCATACGCTAGGCGCTATTCGTCAACTGGCGCAACTGCCGCATGGCATGGTGCTGGTCACCGGCCCGACCGGTAGCGGTAAATCCACCACCCTCTATTCAGCGCTGAGCGAACTCAATAATGGCGAAAAAAAGATTATTACCATTGAGGACCCGGTGGAATACCAGCTTAACGGGGGCGTGTTGCAGATCCCCGTCAACGACAAAAAAGGGCTGACATTTGCTCGTGGCCTGCGCGCCATACTGCGCCACGACCCCGACATTATTTTGGTGGGAGAGATCCGCGATGGTGAAACGGCTGGCATTGCGGTGCAGGCCGCGCTAACTGGTCATACCGTACTTTCTTCCGTGCATGCTAATGACGTATTCAGCGTACTGGAGCGTTTTCTTTATATGCAGGTGGAACCCGCCAGTCTGATTACTGCGCTAAATGGTGTGGTAGCGCAACGCCTAATCAGGCAAATCTGCCCGGATTGCCGCAAGCAAGCTAAGCCGAGTGAGGGTGCCCTGAATGCCTGGCAATCCAGTTCGCTCCGACATCTGACACCTGACTGGCACATCGGAACAGGTTGCGATGCCTGTCGGCACAGTGGCTATCGGGATCGTCTGGCACTGGCCGAGGTGTTGCACTGTAGCGACGCGATCAAGGAGGCCATGCTGGCCCGCGCGCCAGTACGCAAATTGCGTGACATTGCGCTTGAGGAGGGCTTTATTCCGTTGCCCACCATTGCATTGCGCGCCGCGTTGGAAGGAAAGACGAGCTGGGAAGAGGTCAATCGTGTTATCGCTCATTAAAACCTGGCAATGCTACATCGGCCCGCATGCTGTCCGCCTGCAACATGGCGCACAGGAAGTCTTACTGCATGACCGCCCTGCTAATGAAGCGCTTGACGTTACGCTGACCCAGCTACTAAGCGCTCGTCCTGCTGCGATGAACTGGCTGGATGCGATTGAATTCTGCATCGATACGCCAGCGCTCGATTATCTGATTATTCCCTGGCAGGACGGCATCACGACACCACAAGAATTATTCGGTCTGGCTCATCTGTCAGTAGACGAGACGCTGCTGGCTTCTGATCGCGCAACGCCGTGGCAGATGCGGTTTGAAGATCTACGCTGGGGCCAGCCTGCGTTGATTGCCTGTCTACAGGCTTCTTGCTGGCAGCAGCTCGCAGCGGTGGCGCGTCAACAACGCCTGCGTTTTCAGGGCGTGGTGACGCCTTTTCAGTTCTTGCTTCATCCGTTCCGACGCAAGCTACCGGAAGAGGGGCTTTTCGTCAGCATTGGCCCAACGCAAAGCCGTATTCTCTGCCGCCAGGCGGGTCAGTGGCGCAACGTATTGACGCTGGCTTTACCGCAGCAGGATGTTACCACGCAGCTCCAGGTTATCAGCCGCCTGACCGGGATGAGCGGCTCCCCGCGTTACGTGATGACCACCCGCCCCTGGCGGCTGTGGAAAGATGGAGAGCAGCCAGCATGACGCCTCGTTTCACGCCACATCCACCCTGGGCTTTCCGCACGGTATTTCTGGCCTGCCTTATCAGCCTGCCGCTGATGGGCCTGATCGCAAGGGATAGCATGGACCAGCGCCAGCTGACGGTGGAAACACAGCAGATGCAGCACAAGTTGCAGACGCAGCAACGCGTTTTACACGCGCTACGCGAGGCGCAGCACCGGCTGATGCAACGCATGCGTCAGCAGCAAAGTTCCCCGCCGGTATTGGCGATGCTGGACGGCATCGCCAACGCCCTGCAACCCCAGATAGCAATCCGTTCTGTCGAAGTGGACAGGCAGCAGCAGCAGGTACGCCTACTGGTTGATGCATCATCGTTTGACGCGCTTTTAGCGTTTAATCAACGTCTGGAAACGTTACCCGCGAAGGTGCTGCTGGAGAATCATCGCAAGACAGCAGAGCAAAACGCTCCGCTGCCCGTTAAGGCGTCGATTCAGGTGAATTTTCAACAAGAGGCTGAACATGAAGCAGCCCGCTAAGCCTACATCTACGCAGACTCTCCGTTGGCGAGCCGCACGGCTGGTTGAACAGACGGGAAAATTGCCGTTGATGCTCAGCATATTGCCGCTCGGCCTGCTTGGCATATGGCTGGGGATCACCTCACCGCAGCTTGTGCAACAGCAGGCAGAGCTGGCCACTCTGCAACAACAGTTGCGACCGCTGCCATTACTGGAGTCCCCCGTTTCAGGCCAAAAGCTGTCACAGAATGAGCATCAGCAGGTGAGCCTGATTTTTGAACTGCTTGATAAGCCGCCTCTGCGAGTAGAAGCCAGCCGCTATCAGGTCATACAACAGGGCGACAACGCTGTTTTGCAACTCGATATTCCGCTGACAGGGCCCTATTTGCCCTTAATGCAGGCGCTGGAGACGCTCAGCCGCACGTTACCGTTACAGATTGAACAACTGACGATGCAACGCCCCAGTCCGCAGGCAGACATGCTGAACGTCACGTTGCGGCTGCATTTGCAGCAGGAGACTAAATGAAGTTGCCCCGTTATCTGCAAGTCGCGCTGGTACTCACCGCTGGCCTGGCGCTGTGGAGTCAGTTCAGCAGCGACGAAACCCAGGAATCCGTGCATCTCAGGGCACCCACGACGCGTCCAGCGCCCGCCGTCAAGCCCTCAGCCGAGCCCCTGACTACCGTTCGGCGTGATTTGTTTCCGCCTCACAACGAGCATGAGGAATCGCCTGAAACCGTCGCGGTTGAAGTCGCTCCGCCGCCGCCCAGCGCCCCGCCCTTGCCGCTACAGGTATTGGGCGCCTGGTGGGAGCAACGGCAGCGCATCATCATTCTGACAGATGGTCAGGAAACATGGCCCGTCTGCGAACGTTGTCGGGCGGATGGAAAAATCTGGCTTGGTGATTCGCCGGTCAGCGGATGGACATTAACCGGGGTAGCTAACGACTATCTCCAGTTTGAGTGGACAGCCACGCATATGCACCAGCGGCTATCGCTGGAAGAGTTAACATCGGAACCCCAATAATAATCATGAAGAAAACCACGTTTATTTTGTCGTTAATCTGCGCTCTGTTAAGTGGTTGTGCGCAACATAACGCCACGCCAGCCGCTCCTACGCTGGACAGCACAACGCCTGAATCTATGGTCAGGCGACTGGAAGAAATTGATCAACAACGAATCATCCGTCCTAATGATATTTCTTTGCGTGCTAAGCAAGCAGAATTAACTATTAGCCTGGTCAACAACTATCTTCGTCAGGCGGAAATCGCCGTAAGGCAAAATAACTATCAACTGGCCGAGCAGATGTGGCGCAGCCTCTTGCTCTATCAACCTGGCAATTTACGGGCTCAGCAAGGGTTACGCAAAATTGATGCCTGGCGCGCGCTGGATAAACTCTACCGTAAAGCCGTTAAACAGAGCACTAAATCTCCTGAACGGGCATTGAGTAAAGTACAAAAAATCCTTGAAGAAGATCCTAACTGGCCACAGGCGAACGCGTTGCGCGATCATCTGTTACGTGAAATTGCGGTGATCAACCAACCAGAGCGCCGTCTTAGCCGCGAACTGGAGAAGCCGGTGTCGCTTAACTTCCGGCAACATAATCTGCAGAGCATCTTTAATACCATTAGCCAGCTAACCGGGGTAAATATCATCTTTGATAAAGACATTTCGCCCAGTGCTACAGCCAGCATTATCGCGAAAAACACCACGGCGCAGGATGCGATCAATCTGCTTCTAACCTCAAATAATCTGCGCAAAAAGGTACTGAACGCCAATACGTTCCTGGTCTACCCCGCTACCGTGCAAAAAGAGAAGATTTACCGCGACATCGTGGTGAAAACCATCTTCCTCGGCTATGCCAAAGCCAAAGAAGTCAATGTGGCGCTGCGCAACCTGGTGAAGCTAAAAGATGTCCATGTGGATGAGCGCACCAATTCTGTTACGGTGCGCGGTTCCAAAGAGAGCGTGGAAAAAGCGGAACGCCTGATGGTTACGTTAGATCGCCCTGAAGCGGAAGTTACGCTGGCGGTGGAAGTGCTGGAAGTCAATACGGACGATGCAGAAAAGCTGGGCCTGAACTTTCCCCAACAAATTAGCGCTTCATTTAGCCGCAACAGCAGCAGTGACGAAAAAACGACCCCTGCTGGCGGTGGCATTCCGATTGGCGCCCTTAATGCAGGTAATCTCAACCTGAAAGTTGATGGGCTTTCACTTGATATGAAGAAGGTCCTGAGTAATGCGAAAGTGCTGGCAAACCCGCGCATTCGCGTCAAGAACAATAAAAAAGCAATGGTCGATATTGGCCAGAAAATACCGGTGTTGACCTCCATTGCAGGTACGGACGGCTTCTCACAGCAGAAAGTTGAATATCAGGACGTGGGTATGAAGCTGGAAGTCACGCCTGATATTAGCATGGATGACAATATTTCAATGGATGTGAAATTTACCCTTAGCAGTCTTGGAACTGCACAGACAGGTAAAGATGGGGCCATCTATTACAGCACCAACAGCCGTGAGGCCAATACCACGTTAAGCAGCATGAACGGCGAAACGCAGATGCTGGCAGGCTTGATTAAAGAGGACGACAACAACATGGATAGCGGCGTCCCTTTTCTGAGCAAGATCCCTTTGTTGGGCCGCCTGTTTGGCAGTAAAGAAGAGAATAAAAAACGTACTGAAGTGGTATTGCTTATCACGCCTACGATTGAACGCAGCATTGATTTACCGGGCAGCCATATCAGCACGATTGAAATGGGCAGCGAAGATCAAACGGGCGAAGGAATCAATCTGCGCGGTGTACCGCAGGAAAACCTTATGCCCATATTTAATCCGCCTGCGCTCGCTCCGCCGGCGCAATTTTTGAATCAGACGGCTTTACCTACGCCAGTAGTAACAGAGGAACCGGTCCAGGATGGGGTCTGACCATGCAGCAGCAACGCGGTTTTACGCTAATTGAAATGATGGTAACGCTGACACTGCTGGGAACACTGGCAGCAGCGGCCATGCCGCTTGTGCAACACTATCACCAGCAGCGTCAGGAAGAGATGCTGCGTGATTCGCTACGCCAGATCCGTGAAGCTATCGATCGCTATTATCAAGCCAGCAAGGAGGGGCGGATCGAGAAAAAAACCGATGCGTCGGGCTACCCGCCCACCCTGCGTAGCCTTGTGGAAGGGGTGGTCGATAAAAAGTCGCCTAATGGCGGTAAGCTCTATTTTTTACGTCGTATTCCGCGCGATCCGATGTGCAACTGTGATGCTCGCCCTGATGAAGAGACCTGGCGCCTGCGCGCTTCGAATGCGCCGCCGGGTGATTTTACTGGCGGCAAAGATGTCTACGATGTCCGTTCAACCAGCACAGCCAGTGGATTAAATGGAGTTTCTTATGCGACGTGGTGAGAAAGGCTTTACGCTTATTGAGCTGCTGGTTGTCATGGCCATCATCGCAACCCTGATGACGCTGGTGGCCCCCCGTTTTTTCCAGCAAATCGACCGATCTAAGCGGGTGGTACTGGAACATAATCTGAACGTGATACGTAGCGCTATCGACCACTATCGCCGTGACCGCATTACGGGACCCTACAGCCTCGACGAGCTTGTCGAGGCCGGTTATCTGCGTCAGATGCCGCTCGATCCCGTAACCAACAGCCGCGATAACTGGCAGGCCAGAACTGATGAAACGGGCCAAATCATTGACGTAGATTCCCCTTCGCTTGCCAGGCAGGAGCAGACACATGATGAGGCGTTCTAAACGCCTGCGCTGCCAGGGAGGATTTACCTATTTAATGTTATTAATTGCCTTGTCAGCGTTGGCAGTTTCATTACTGAAAAGCAGCGACACGGTAAGGATGCACCATCGTGAACAATTAGAGAAAGAGCTGCTGTTCCGTGGAGAGCAGATCCGGGCGGCTATTGCCGCTTATCGCGCTGATAACACCGGGGAGAATGGCTGTTTTCCGGTTCGCTTTGAGCAACTTTTAGATGACCCGCGTGGCTCCCGGCCGCGCTATCATCTGCGCCAGCTTTATGCCGATCCGCTGACGCAAAAGCAGGCATGGGGCATGATTTACGATGAAAAAGGAAGATGGATAGGCGTGCATAGTATGGGGAAAGGTAAACCCCTGCGTAAAACCGGTTTCAGGCCGGGGGAAGAAGCATTCTCCGATGCGAAAAGTTATCGCGACTGGCGATTTGTCGTCGAAGGAGACAGCCTTGCTCCTCTTCCATCAGCCTGTGGTTAATGATGTCGTTACTCAAAGGGAGCGCAGAAGAGAAGTGTCTCCCTCAGTATTAAAGAATGCAGGTTTGCTCTTCAGGCTCACGTTTTTGTCGCGGATGCGCTAACCTATGTTGTGGATACAATAAGGAAGAGATTCTCATGAAGTACAGAGACGTCTTTAAGCTTCGGCGATTTAATGGAAAGCATAATAAAGCCAGAGCAGCCGTCTCTGAACGGTTAAATGCTCTCTCCTGGCGAAAATAAACCAGTAAGTTTTATTCCTGAAACAGGCCTTACTGGTTAAGTCGAGATGCACTAATTTTAATGAAACGTTGAATTTATCCTGGGTTATAGTTAACTAATTGATAGCGTCCTGTTCTGCTTTTGTCATCCTTATTTGTTAAATTAATCACAGCCATGGCCGGTTTATTTATACTCACACATCATGACCCAGTTATCGTCGATCATCATTAACCAGCGATTGCTGTCAATTTTTTTAAAAAATAATGTGAGGTCACGGCCTTTCTCCCCAATAAGCTTATAATCAGGCGGAAGCTGATCGACACTGGCTTTCGACACGCTATCGACCGTTCCCTGTACGACGCCTCCATGTTTTTTTACTGCCTGTAGCTGCACCGCCCTGTCAAAAATAAGGCTGCTCTTCTCGTCTTTTTTCATGCCGAACAGAGTAAGTCGGTTATCGTGCGGCCACCAGGTTATCGTACCTTGTAATTGATAGGGCCGTTGTAAATCATCTATGAGTTTGCTGTTTTTAATAATACTGGAACAGGGTTTTTGTGGTAAATTTTCTTCCGTTAATATTAGCCAGAACAGCACAGAACTGACGACGAGACTAATCAAAGCCATCAATATGAGGAATAGAGTTCTTCGTGACATTTACTCTCCTTATCCATTTCACCTTCACATTGTGCAACCCACATTTTCGGTCCGTTCGAAGCGATATAAACGTGTTTAATGTTTTTCTGTAACAGAATCTTCTTCAACGCCAGTTTGTCTTGATTCGCGTTTCTCATTGAAGCCATATGTACAGTGGCGTTATTTATTTTTACCTGATAAGGAAATGCGTCAGGTTTATCTATAATAAAATAAACAATTGCCAGTAAAAGAGGCACAATGAAAATGGCAGCGCACTGTAAATAGCGCTTATATTCAGAAAATGGGGAAGAAAATATCACGGTTTTATCATGATCTGACGGTTTAATCGCAACATAAAGTTCACTGCCAGGCTCTGTTGTCCCGCCAACAGCGGGTTCATCAGAAACATTTTCTTCCTGTTCTGAATCCGGTGGCATTAACTTTTCCTCTTCTGTCTGCTCCGGGGGTACAAAAGCAAGACCATATCGAGGGATTGTTTTAATCACGGAACAGGGCAGCCCTGCACAGTCCAGTTTCCGCCTCAGCATTTTCACCAGCTGATGATAACTGGATTCACCAACAATTGTCCCACGGCTGTGCCATATCTCCTCTATTATTGTTTCTTTTTTACCTCGTCCTGAAATGATTAACTCCAGTAAGCGACGTTCGTTAGGCGTAAGGTGAATGTGTTCGTTCTCGGATACCAGACAAGAACGGTCAGGTAGAAAGGTGACTTTTTGAGAGAGTGAAAGTCGATCGCTGTTCACAGATAAATCCCCAAGCGTTAAATTTGGAAAAGATAATGTGACAATACGGCAAGCGCGTAGGCGCTCGGTAACGCTATTTTTTTCATAAAGAAAATAACAAACTATCTCTCCGAAGAGTAGTGGCTAACCTCCTTCTTATTAATCGTTCAGATCTCAATAAAAAGATGAAGTCCGTAATTATATTATGAAAAAAACAATCTGAAAACGTAGTTTTCAGCGCTCTGCATGAGTAAAAGCGAAGGTGGTATAGGATTATTCTAAGGTAATCTTACACAACCCTTTAATTACAGGTAGTTAATTAATTTTATTGATTTTTCTGGCTGCGAAGAAAATTCCATTTCTACTTCAGTCATTTCTTGTAAACTTTAAGCATGTTCCAGGTTAATCATAATAAAATCATGGAAATATACTAGCCTGTCCGTTGACGGAAAGCCTTTCAGTTGTTAAAAACCTTCCGGATATTTAGTCATCACGCCACATAAATTCAGGGTGCTGGTTAATTGCTTTGGACTCACCCACTTCGATTCCGATAAATACCCGTCAATTGAGGAAGCAACACAGCCATGAAAGCTTTTCTTTTTTCAGATGATGCATTTTTTTCTCAAGGGCTTAAAAGTCTTCTGGCTACCGAAAAAATATCGCTACAAGTTGGCAAATGGACATCTTCCCGCAACGTCCATTTATCGCGTAGGCCATTTCGCCATGGCGATACGATTATGCTGGACGCCAGTGATAGCCGTTTTGTAAAAAAAAGCATTACTTTCCCAGTCTGGAACTGTAAGGTGAATCTTCTTATTTTTCACCATCCTCAAAAAAACACCCTGCCCTGTTTTAACGCCTGTCAACATGTGCCAAAAAACCTCTCGTCAGAAGAGATGTTGAAATTAATTCAAAATTTTATGGCACATGACAATCATTTGAGCTACTTCCCCGGCATCCTGACACCCCGGGAGAAAGAAATTATGCATCTCATTTACAGGCAGTGGTCGCAAAAAGAAATATCCCAAAAAATGAATATTTCTTTAAAAACCGTCAGCGCTCACAAAGTTAAAGCACTTAAAAAGTTAGGGGTGCGTAATTTCAGTGAACTTTATTACTGATCGTCCACTATTCATTTTATCCTGCCCGGCGGGCTGTTCAGCCATCCCATTTTACGCCAGTTAAGCTACGTAATCTTGCTGTCCGGGCTGTCTTTCCGGGCGGTATAGCCCTTGGTTTGCGAACCGCGCCCTGACTTCCTCTTAAGGTGTGATAAGCTTATGACAATTCAGATATGTTTTTACTGACGGTTATGCCATGCTTAAAACAGTCCTTATCGCAGACGATCATCCCGTTTATTTGCTGGGATTACGCACGTTGTTGCAGACTCGTAACGATCTTTATCAGATCGTTCATGAAGCTACCAGTGTTGATGAAATGATGGAAAAACTGGTGCGCCAGCCAGTCGATATTATTATTACCGATCTCAGCATGCCCGGCGCAACTTACCCGGATGGTCTGTCGATGATTCAGACGCTGACAAGACGGTATCCTCAGAGTCAGGTGACGGTGATCACGATGCTTTCCAATCCTGAGCTGCTTGCATCGTTGTGGCGACAGGGTGTGCATGCCGTTCTCAGTAAAAACAGCCTTTCTACGGAGTTAATTAAGACATTACGCAGCCCGCCCCAGCGCCGGTCCACAATAGAGAGACCTGAAGTCCATCTGACTCAACGCGAAACAGAAGTGTTGCGGCTGTTGTTATGCGGTCTGACCGTTAACCAGATCAGTGAACAACTGCACCGCGCTAAACAAACTGTCAGCACACAAAAAATGAGCGCAATGCGTAAACTGGGTGCCACAACCGATTATGAACTTTTTCAATGTGCGCAGAGTCTTGGGCTGGGAAACTAAGCGTGCCGCCAGGGGGCTTTCCTTGTGCGTGCTGGTTATTGTTTTTTTACTTTTCTCCCAGGGTAGCTTTGCAGCCTCCCTACGCATTGGGCTGCTCGATGACGTAGCGCCTTTTATGCTGCCGGATAGCGAAGCGGGTATTCTGGCCGATGAGATAAATATTCTCTTTAACAATGGCCCTGCGCCAGAGTTGGTAAATTTCAGTCATTCCCAGAACGCACTTTACGCCTTGCGTCATCAGCGGATAGATATGTTGCTGACTGCCGCGCCACCCAGCCCAAGCCTACAGCATAGCGAACCTCTGCTGTTGTTCCCCTCTGGCGTATTGCGTCTGCAAGGGAAGCAAAAAGGTGCTACATTGCGCTTCCCGGCGCTACCTGAGCAGAATGCCCTTGCCGACGCTCTGCCTGGATCGGCGACCGTGGACGAAAATGTTCTACGCATGATACGTGGCGAAGCCAGCCAGTTAGTCGCCCCCGCGTTTCTTATTGAGCAATATTTGTCGCGCAATCCTGTCACCACGCTGACAATGGGGGCCGATAGCACAGTGCCTCCCTTACATTATTTTCTCTGGACCTTCCCCCGCCGTAAAACTTTGCTTGACGACGTTAACCGTCGTATCAGTAGCCTGAAGCAGGAGGATGCCCGCTGGCTGGAGCAAAAATGGTTGCTTCCCGCTGGCAGCGTTTTTAGCGCTCGTAACCAGCCAAACAGTGAACAGACGCCCCCGCTTACGCTACGCATTGTATTGCCTTATGCGCCCGCTCCCTGGGTTCGGATCACGCCGAAGGGCGACATTCGCGGGGTCTGGTATGATCTGCTCACGCGGTTGTTTCCGCGGAACCGTTTCGTTCTTAACTTTCAAATGGCTTCAGCCTCTGCGCCGGTTGAAATAAATGACCCGCACGTCGATTTGCGGATTATCGCCAGCCAGAAGCCTCCCTCTCCACAGGCGCAGCCTTTTGATACATTGAGCTGGGGGATCGTCAGCCCACAAAGCGCGCCGCTCAATGACGTGACCAGTGATAAGCGGCTGGCGATTATGCGCCAGTCGCAGCTTCTGCCGCTGCTGAAGCACTACCGCCCTGCAGCCAGTCTGGTGCCTGTAGATAATCTGATGCAAGCCATCGCTCTTTTACGGGCGGGTGGGGCAGATGGCATTATCGGGGAGACGTTCAGCCTGAGCGAGATGCTGAAGCAAAATGAAGCGCTGCTGCGTCTGGCTCCGCTTGATCTGCCCGAAACACCGCTGTGGTTTGATGCTGGCAGTTCTCGTAGCCCTGATGTTCTCAACGTGCAACAAGTACTGGCATCAATTACACCGCAAGATACACAAAGTAGCCGCGTCCAGCATCAGATTGCTCCGCCTACCGTCGCTATTTCACATAATACGCTGTGGCTCATCGCGATGGGATTTATCGCCCTGTGTGCGGCCCTGATAGCGCTGACGGCCTGGAGTGCCGCACAGTTACAGCGACACCAACGCGCCCGGGATATGGCGGCTCTACATAATGCTTTGTTGTTATGGCAAACGCTGGTCAATAACGCGCCGGTTCCGCTGTTCGTCTGCGATCCCTCGGGGCGTCTGACTCGCTTCAATGCGACTTTTAGCAATGCGCCATTTTTTACTCAACCCTTGCAGGCTGGCATGTCCGTGGCCCAGCTTCCGCTGGGAGAACTGGCCCAGCAGTTTGTCCTGCCGCAACGCCTTGCCCTGCTTAGCAACCCGGATCCGCTGATCGGAGAAACGACCCTACAGGATGGCACAACGACCCTGCTCTGGTGGCTGTGCCGCTATACCGATAATAACAATCGTCCACACGGCATCGTTGGCGGTTGGGTTGATATCAGCGAAAAAGCAGCGCTGACGCAGGCATTAAATCATGCCCTGACACAGGCTGAACGGGTGAGCGATGAAAAATCTGCCTTTTTAGCACGTATGAGCCATGATATTCGCACGCCGCTGAATGCGGTGCTGGGTCTACTGGAAATGGAACGAGAGAAAAGTGAGACACTGGACGTTGCCTGGCAGGCCGCCGTCACGTTACGCGATTTGATAGGCGATGTCCTTGATATATCCCGCATAGAAGCGGGTGAGCTGCAACTGGATATTGCCCCACATCTTCTCTTAGAGATTCTGGAAACCAGTAGCGCCATTTTTGCCCGCAGCGCACAGGCAAAAGGCTTACGCTGGGAAAGCGACTTAACGATCCCCTCCGGCTGCCATGTATTATGCGATAAAACGCGCCTGAATCAGGTGATAGCAAACCTGCTGGGCAACGCCATTAAATATACCCCCCGGGGGAAGGTGACATTCTCTGCCTGTTATGAAGCCGGTCAGTTGACGCTGACCATCGCCGATACGGGAGTAGGCATTCCGCCGCATGCGTTATCTATGCTCGGCCAGGCCTGGTTTCAGGTAGATCAGGCGCAACCACAAAGCAGTGGGCTTGGCCTGGCTATCTGTTATCAGCTGGTAGCGCTAATGGCGGGCGAGCTGACTATTGTTAGCGAACCTGAGGAAGGGACCACAGTGACGGTGAGACTTCCGTTGCCTTTGACAGAGGCTCCTGTCGTCATTCAGCCACCACCATCAGCCGCTCTGCCTTGCCGTCATGTGCTGATAGTTGATGATTCCACACCAAACCTCACCGTAATGCGTCTGCAACTGGAAAAGCTGGGCCAGCAAGTTACCTGCTGTGATTCAGCTCAGGCGGCGCTTGATTACCTTACCGGCCAGCAAATCGATATTCTGATCACCGATTGTCAAATGCCGCAAATGGATGGCTATCAGTTAGTGCGAACGCTGTTGGTGCGGGATATGCTCGAACAAGCACATGCTCCGGCATTGATCATCGGCTGTACCGCTAACGCGTTGCCGCGTGAGGAAGATTATGCGCGTCATGCTGGAATGGATGATTTGTTACGCAAACCCCTGATGACCAGTCGATTGGAGCAGGCGCTGACACAACATCAGGCCCATGACGGTGAGTCTCCCGATACGAGCGAGCTCGCCGCTCTGGCCGATCATCAACCTGACATGATCGCCTTGATGCTTCAGCAAATCCACGAAGCCGTCAGCCAGGATCTCGTGGCGCTGACACAACTGACTCATCCTGAGCCGGAAACGCTCAGCCGTATCGCTCACCGCCTGAAAGGATCATGGCGACTGCTAAATATGCGTCGAGCGATGCGATGCTGTCTGGTATTGGAAAACTGGCTTGAGTGGCGGGAAGAAAGCGCTATGAGTGAAATGGATATTACACGCCTGCTGGCTGGTTTTATCACGGTTATGCGTGAAAGTCTTGCGCAGTTATCCCCTCTGATTTCAGATGACACCGAAGGTTAATGGTCGCCGCTCTTCTGGCCTCTCAGGCTGAGGTGTGTCTGTTCGCGTGGACCTTTGTGGGACAGGATGGCTTTCTTGACCATAGCGTATTATCAGACATAAGCTTTTATTTATCATGGTGTTCCTTTAAAGGATGTTCCGGCTGAGCCTTAAACTGAGTTTCGTAGGACGATACACAGTATCTGATACCTGTTTTCTAAAGAGTTATGAATTCACAGAAATGGGTGAAAAGAGCAAGACGCAAGCCTTGTGATAACATGTACTAGCTCAGACCTGATCTGACAGTTACCGGTTATTTATACAGGTGTCTGTCAGATTAAATCTGGTTCAGATTCTTTTCTGCCCAGACCCGTTTTCCATCAAGTAACGTGGCCATTGGCGT
>NZ_JASUAZ010000051.1:0-22430 GCF_030283135.1 Mixta mediterraneensis
ATCGCTTAAGTGTGATGTCCTAAATGGCCGTGAAAGCGGCCATTGCAACTGAGAAAAGAGCACTTCGGTGCTCTTTTTTTTATCTTTTAAGTGAAGGCGTATTACCCCACAAAACCTGGGTTTGAAATAAAAACCATTCGCATTTACACTGAGTATAGAAAATGTACCAGAGTGAAAAGTAAATGTACGTCTGCCTGTGTAATGCCATCAGTGATAAAACCATTCGTGAAGCGGTCCGCCGTTACCAGCCAAAATCTATCCAGCAGTTGCGTCAACTCGTTCCTGTCGGAAAGCAATGCGGGAAATGTATCCGCGCCACCCGTGAAATAATGGATGAAGAAATGCAGCACGTTCCGCTGTATAAAGAAGCTATCTGAGGACGTGCTTTTTTACATCCCTGCTTAATACCCACATTTTCTGTCGCGTTTTTTTGACTTCTTTTTATACGCATCTACGCTCTAGTTAACTGGTAGCGGAGGAAGCAAAATGAAGGGCGACATTAAAATCATAAGTTATCTCAATAAATTGCTAGGAAATGAACTGGTTGCAATCAACCAATATTTTCTTCATGCACGTATGTTCAAAAACTGGGGCCTGATGCGGCTTAACGATGTTGAATATCACGAATCCATTGATGAGATGAAACACGCGGATAAGTACATTGAGCGCATCCTGTTTCTTGAGGGTATCCCAAACTTACAAGACCTGGGCAGACTGAAGATAGGCGAAGATGTGCCGGAAATGCTGAACTCTGACCTTGCGCTTGAGCTTGAGGGAGCAAAAGATTTACGTGAGGCTATCGCCTATGCAGATAAAGTTCACGACTACGTCAGTCGCGATATGATGATTGAAATCTTGTCTGAAGAAGAACATCACATTGACTGGCTGGAAACCGAGCTTGAGTTGATACAAAAAATGGGTATCCAAAATTATCTGCAGGCTCAAATCAAAGACGAGTAAGCCCGTTTTCTGTAACGCCTGTCCCCAGCCCGTGATAGTAAGAGCCGACCATTGCGGGCGCGTTTAACCCTTCCCGACTTGCCTGGTGTCATAACTCTCTTTTAATGAAAAATCAAAAATATTGCGTCGAAAACGATGTGTATTGACGTTGATGCGTTAGCGTATCTGTTACGCATGTCTGGCGGCAGATTGCGGTTGGGCAAAACCAGCCAAAGAGATAATCATATTTACTCTTCCCGCTTATGTTGGCAAATAACCCAAAGCCAGCAGGAATCATTTAGCAGGGCAGGGAATTAAAAGCAGAACGCGGGTTGCTTCCTGAACAAATTTACGTATAATGCGCGGGCCTACCGATATTGTTAGGCGCGATTCGAGCAGAATCGTAGACGGCATTTTTTGGGTCGTCTGACAATACTCCCAATTGGGGAGTTATATGCTGAACGATTACACTCTCCCATCAATCGTAATGGGTTCGAGTAGTAATTTTTTTCGTCTATAAAAAGTTTGGAGCTCTGGTCTCATGCAGAACCAAAGAATCCGTATCCGTCTTAAAGCGTTTGATCATCGTCTGATCGATCAATCAACCGCGGAAATCGTTGAGACTGCCAAGCGCACTGGTGCGCAGGTTCGTGGTCCGATCCCGCTGCCAACCCGCAAAGAGCGCTTTACCGTTCTGATCTCTCCGCACGTTAACAAAGATGCGCGTGATCAGTACGAAATCCGCACTCATAAGCGTCTGGTAGACATCGTTGAGCCAACTGAAAAAACCGTTGATGCTCTGATGCGTCTGGATCTGGCTGCCGGTGTTGACGTGCAGATCAGCCTGGGTTAATCAGGTCATCGAGCGATTGAGAGGTTGAAACAATGATTGGTTTAGTCGGTAAAAAAGTGGGCATGACCCGCATCTTCACTGAAGATGGCGTATCTATCCCCGTCACCGTAATCGAAGTTGAAGCGAACCGCGTGACTCAGGTCAAAGGCCTGCAGAACGATGGTTACCAGGCAATTCAGGTTACCACCGGTGCTAAAAAAGCAAACCGTGTGAGC
Source organism: Mixta mediterraneensis (assembly GCF_030283135.1). Lineage (NCBI taxonomy): Bacteria > Pseudomonadati > Pseudomonadota > Gammaproteobacteria > Enterobacterales > Erwiniaceae > Mixta > Mixta mediterraneensis. The sequence continues at coordinate 2,008 of NZ_JASUAZ010000051.1, forward strand.
AAGCCTGAAGCTGGTCATTTTGCTAAAGCTGGCGTTGAAGCTGGCCGTGGTCTGTGGGAATTCCGCACTGTTGAAGGTGAAGAATATTCTGTGGGTCAGAGCATCAGCGTTGAGATTTTCGCTGAAGTTAAAAAAGTTGACGTAACTGGCACCTCTAAAGGTAAAGGTTTCGCTGGTACCGTTAAGCGCTGGAACTTCCGTACCCAGGACGCGACACACGGTAACTCCTTGTCTCACCGCGTACCGGGTTCTATTGGTCAGAACCAGACTCCGGGCAAAGTGTTTAAAGGCAAGAAGATGGCAGGTCAGCTGGGTAATGAGCGCGTAACCGTTCAGAGCCTGGATGTAGTACGTGTTGACGCTGAGCGCAACCTGCTGCTGGTTAAAGGTGCAGTTCCCGGTGCAACCGGTAGCGACCTGATTGTTAAACCAGCTGTGAAGGCGTAAGGGGATAGCAATGGAATTAGTATTGAAAGACGCGCAGAGCGCGCTGACTGTTTCCGAAACTACCTTCGGTCGTGATTTCAACGAAGCGCTGGTTCACCAGGTTGTTGTTGCTTACGCATCAGGCGCCCGCCAGGGTACTCGTGCGCAGAAAACTCGCGCTGAAGTAACCGGTTCAGGCAAAAAACCCTGGCGTCAGAAAGGCACCGGCCGTGCGCGTTCAGGTTCTGTTAAGAGCCCGATCTGGCGTTCAGGTGGCGTGACCTTCGCTGCGAAGCCACAAGACCACAGTCAAAAAGTTAACAAAAAGATGTACCGCGGCGCGCTGAAAAGCATCCTGTCCGAACTGGTACGTCAAGATCGTCTGATCGTTGTCGAATCATTTGCTGTAGAAGCACCAAAAACCAAGCTGCTGGTACAGAAACTGAAAGACATGGCGCTGGAAGACGTGCTGATCATTACCGGTGAACTGGATGAGAATCTGTTCCTGGCTGCGCGTAACCTGTACAAGGTAGACGTGCGTGATGCAGCGGGTATCGACCCAGTTAGCCTGATCGCCTTCGACAAAGTCGTTATGACTGCTGATGCAGTTAAGCAAGTTGAGGAGATGCTGGCATGATCCGTGAAGAACGTCTGCTGAAAGTACTGCGCGCGCCGCACGTATCTGAAAAGGCATCTAGCGCGATGGAAAAAACCAATACCATCGTACTCAAAGTAGCTAATGACGCGACTAAAGCAGAGATCGTTGCTGCTGTTGAGAAACTGTTCGAAGTAGAAGTTAAAGACGTAAACACCCTGGTTGTTAAGGGTAAAGTTAAGCGTCACGGACAGCGTATCGGTCGTCGTAGCGACTGGAAAAAAGCTTACGTCACCCTGAAAGAAGGCCAGAATCTGGACTTCGTCGGCGGCGCTGAGTAAGTCGGAGGAGAAAGACAATGGCAGTTGTTAAATGTAAACCGACATCTCCGGGTCGTCGTCACGTAGTTAAAGTGGTGAACCCAGAGCTGCACAAGGGCAAGCCGTTTGCCCCGTTGCTGGAAAAAAACAGCAAATCCGGTGGCCGCAACAACAACGGTCGTATCACTACCCGTCACATCGGTGGTGGTCATAAGCAGGCTTACCGTCTGGTTGACTTCAAACGCAACAAAGATGGTATCCCGGCAGTTGTTGAACGTCTTGAGTACGATCCGAACCGCTCTGCGAATATCGCACTGGTTCTGTACAAAGACGGCGAACGCCGTTATATCCTGGCCCCTAAAGGCCTGAAAGCTGGCGACCAGATTCAATCTGGCGTTGATGCTGCGATCAAAGCAGGTAACACTCTGCCGATGCGTAACATCCCAGTAGGTTCTACCGTTCATAACGTAGAAATGAAACCAGGCAAAGGCGGACAGATTGCTCGCTCTGCTGGTGCTTACGTGCAGATCGTTGCGCGTGAAGGTTCCTACGTAACCTTGCGTCTGCGTTCAGGTGAAATGCGTAAAGTCGAATCTGACTGCCGCGCAACGCTGGGCGAAGTCGGTAACGCTGAGCATATGCTGCGCGTTCTGGGTAAAGCCGGTGCAACCCGTTGGCGTGGTGTTCGTCCGACCGTTCGTGGTACTGCGATGAACCCCGTTGATCACCCGCACGGTGGTGGTGAAGGTCGTAACTTTGGTAAGCACCCTGTCACTCCATGGGGCGTTCAGACCAAAGGTAAGAAGACCCGTAGCAACAAGCGTACCGATAAATTTATCGTACGTCGCCGTAGCAAATAATATTAGAGGATAAGCCATGCCACGTTCTCTCAAGAAAGGTCCTTTTATTGACCTGCACTTGCTGAAGAAGGTAGAGAAAGCGGTGGAAAGCGGTGACAAGAAGCCTTTGCGCACTTGGTCCCGTCGTTCAACGATCTTTCCTAACATGATCGGTTTGACCATCGCTGTCCATAATGGTCGTCAGCACGTTCCTGTTTTTGTTTCCGACGAAATGGTTGGTCACAAACTAGGTGAATTCGCGCCGACACGTACTTATCGCGGTCACGCGGCTGATAAAAAAGCCAAGAAGAAATAAGTAGGAGGAAGAGATGGAAACTATTGCTCAACATCGCCATGCTCGTTCTTCTGCTCAGAAGGTTCGCCTGGTGGCTGACCTGATTCGCGGTAAGAAAGTGTCGCAGGCTCTGGACATTTTGACCTACACCAATAAGAAAGCGGCTGTACTGGTCAAGAAAGTCCTGGAATCTGCCATTGCTAACGCTGAACACAACGATGGCGCTGATATCGACGATCTGAAAATCACGAAAATTTTCGTTGATGAAGGTCCGACCATGAAACGCATTATGCCGCGTGCCAAAGGTCGTGCAGATCGCATCCTGAAGCGCACCAGCCACATCACTGTGGTTGTGTCCGATCGCTGAGACTCTGGAGACTAGCAATGGGTCAGAAAGTACATCCTAATGGTATTCGCCTGGGTATTGTAAAACCATGGAACTCTACCTGGTTTGCGAACACCAAAGAATTCGCTGACAACCTGGACAGCGACTTTAAAGTACGTCAGTTCCTGACTAAAGAACTGGCTAAAGCGTCTGTATCTCGTATCGTTATCGAGCGTCCAGCGAAGAGCATCCGTGTGACCATTCACACCGCTCGTCCGGGCATCGTTATCGGTAAAAAAGGTGAAGACGTTGAAAAACTGCGCATGGTCGTCGCGAACATCGCTGGCGTTCCTGCACAGATTAACATCGCCGAAGTCCGTAAACCGGAACTGGACGCGAAACTGGTAGCTGATAGCATCACTTCACAGCTGGAGCGTCGTGTGATGTTCCGTCGTGCGATGAAGCGTGCTGTTCAGAACGCCATGCGTCTGGGCGCGAAAGGTATCAAAGTTGAAGTTAGCGGCCGTCTGGGCGGTGCCGAGATCGCACGTACCGAATGGTATCGTGAAGGTCGCGTGCCATTGCACACCCTGCGTGCTGACATTGATTACAATACCTCAGAAGCGCACACCACTTATGGTGTAATCGGCGTTAAGGTATGGATCTTCAAAGGTGAGATCCTGGGTGGTATGGCTGCTGTTGAACAACCGGAACCGGCTGCTCAACCTAAAAAGCAGCAGCGTAAAGGCCGTAAGTAAGGAGAGTCGCTGATGTTACAACCAAAGCGTACGAAATTCCGTAAAGTGCATAAAGGCCGTAACCGCGGTCTGGCTGCCGGTACGGATGTCAGCTTCGGTACTTTCGGTCTGAAAGCTGTTGGCCGTGGTCGTCTGACTGCTCGTCAGATCGAAGCAGCACGTCGTGCTATGACCCGTGCAGTTAAGCGTCAAGGTAAGATCTGGATCCGTGTATTCCCGGACAAACCGATCACCGAGAAGCCGCTGGAAGTGCGTATGGGTAAAGGTAAGGGTAACGTAGAGTATTGGGTTGCCCTGATCCAGCCTGGTAAAGTCCTGTATGAAATGGACGGCGTACCAGAAGAGCTGGCCCGTGAAGCATTCAAGCTGGCAGCAGCAAAACTGCCTATCAAAACCACCTTTGTAACTAAGACGGTGATGTAATGAAAGCAACTGAGCTGCGTGAAAAAAGCGTTGAAGAGCTGAACACTGAGCTACTTAATCTGCTGCGTGAGCAATTTAACCTGCGCATGCAGGCAGCATCTGGCCAGCTGCAGCAGACCCATCTGTTGAAGCAAGTGCGCCGTGATGTTGCACGCGTTAAGACTTTACTGACTGAGAAGGCGGGTTCGTAATGACCGATAAAATCCGTACTCTGCAAGGTCGTGTTGTTAGTGACAAAATGCAGAAATCTGCAGTTGTTGCTATCGAACGTTTCGTGAAGCACCCGATCTACGGTAAATTCATTAAGCGTACGACTAAGCTGCACATCCATGACGAGAACAACGAATGTGGTATTGGCGACGTGGTCGAAATCCGCGAATGCCGTCCACTATCCAAGACTAAATCCTGGACGCTGGTTCGCGTTGTAGAGAAAGCGATTCTGTAATAGAATTTGCCCTCTTTAAAAATCGAATGAACGGCTCGCAAGAGCCGTTCATTTTTTCTACCCATGTGCGAGAACCGGTGTTATAATGCCGCGCCCTCAATTATGGGGCTTTCTAACGACCTGAGGTTTAGGTCCCGAAGTAGTAGTTGACATTAGCGGAGCACTAAAATGATCCAAGAACAGACTATGCTGAACGTCGCCGACAACTCCGGTGCACGTCGCGTAATGTGTATCAAGGTTCTGGGTGGCTCGCACCGTCGCTACGCAGGCGTCGGCGATATCATCAAAGTTACCATCAAGGAAGCAATTCCGCGTGGTAAGGTGAAAAAAGGTGATGTCCTGAAGGCGGTAGTGGTGCGCACCAGGAAGGGTGTTCGTCGCCCGGACGGTTCTGTCATTCGCTTCGATGGTAATGCATGCGTTATTTTAAATAATAATAGTGAGCAGCCTATCGGTACGCGTATTTTTGGGCCGGTAACTCGTGAACTTCGTACTGAAAAGTTCATGAAAATTATCTCTCTGGCACCAGAAGTACTCTAAGGAGCGAACAATGGCAGCTAAAATCCGTCGTAACGACGAAGTTATCGTGTTAACCGGTAAAGATAAAGGTAAGCGCGGTAAAGTTAAGAATGTCCTGTCTTCTGGTAAGGTCATTGTTGAAGGTATCAACCTGGTGAAGAAACATCAGAAGCCGGTTCCGGCTCTGAACCAACCAGGCGGCATCGTTGAAAAAGAAGCTGCAATTCAGGTTTCTAACGTTGCGCTCTTCAATACGGCAACTGGTAAGGCTGACCGTGTAGGCTTTAGGTTCGAAGACGGTAAAAAAGTCCGTTTCTTCAAGTCTAATAGCGAAACTATCAAGTAATTTGGAGTAGTACGATGGCGAAACTGCATGATTACTACAAAGACGAAGTAGTCCAGAAACTCATGACAGAGTTTGGCTACAATTCTGTCATGCAAGTCCCTCGGGTCGAGAAGATCACCCTGAACATGGGTGTAGGTGAAGCGATCGCTGACAAGAAACTGCTGGATAACGCAGCAGCTGACCTGGCAGCAATCTCCGGTCAAAAGCCGTTAGTCACCAAAGCACGCAAATCAGTTGCAGGCTTCAAAATCCGTCAGGGCTATCCGATCGGCTGTAAAGTAACTCTGCGTGGCGAGCGCATGTGGGAGTTCTTTGAGCGTCTGATCACTATTGCTGTACCGCGTATCCGTGACTTCCGTGGCTTGTCCGCTAAGTCATTCGATGGTCGTGGCAACTACAGCATGGGTGTACGTGAGCAGATCATCTTCCCAGAAATCGACTATGACAAAGTCGATCGCGTTCGTGGTTTGGATATTACCATTACCACTACTGCGAAATCTGATGATGAAGGCCGTGCTCTGCTGGCTGCCTTTGACTTCCCGTTCCGTAAGTAAGGTAGGGTTACTTAATGGCTAAGCAATCTATGAAAGCACGCGAAGTTAAGCGTGTGAAATTAGCAGACAAATTCTTCGCAAAGCGCGCTGAACTGAAAGCGATCATTTCTGATGTGAACGCTTCCGACGAAGATCGTTGGGATGCTGTTCTTAAGCTGCAGAGTCTGCCGCGTGATTCCAGCCCTTCACGTCAGCGTAACCGCTGTCGTCAAACAGGTCGTCCGCACGGTTTCCTGCGGAAGTTTGGGTTGAGCCGTATCAAGGTCCGTGAAGCCGCAATGCGCGGTGAAATTCCGGGTCTTAAAAAGGCTAGCTGGTAATTGTCACCAATTGAATCACGGGAGTAACACAGATGAGCATGCAAGATCCGATCGCGGATATGCTGACCCGTATCCGTAACGGTCAGGCCGCAAACAAAGTTGCGGTCATCATGCCTTCCTCCAAGCTGAAATTGGCAATTGCCAACGTGCTGAAAGAAGAAGGCTATATTGAAGATTTCAAAATCGAAGGCGACATCAAGCCAGAACTGGAACTTACCCTTAAGTATTTCCAGGGCAAAGCTGTTGTAGAAAGTATTCAGCGAGTAAGCCGTCCTGGCCTGCGCATCTATAAGAAAAAAGATGAGCTGCCAAAGGTAATGGCTGGTATGGGCATCGCTGTAGTTTCTACATCTAAAGGTGTCATGACTGATCGTGCAGCGCGCCAGGCAGGTCTTGGTGGCGAAATTATCTGCTACGTAGCGTAATCGGAGGATACTATGTCTCGTGTTGCTAAAGCACCTGTCGTTGTTCCTGCCGGCGTAGAGGTAAAACTCAACGGTCAGGTAATTTCGATTAAAGGTAAAAACGGCGAGCTGACTCGTACTATCAATGATGCTGTTGAAGTTAAGCATGCTGACAACGCTCTGACTTTTGCTCCTCGCGAAGGTTTCGTTGATGGCTGGGCGCAGGCGGGTACGTCGCGCGCGCTGCTGAACGCAATGGTTATCGGTGTTACCGAAGGCTTCACTAAGAAGCTGCAGCTGGTTGGTGTTGGTTATCGTGCTGCTATCAAAGGCAACGTGGTTAACCTGTCACTGGGCTTTTCTCATCCAGTAGATCACCAGCTGCCCGCGGGTATTACTGCAGAGTGTCCGACTCAGACTGAAATCGTACTGAAAGGTGCGGATAAACAGCTGATCGGCCAGGTTGCAGCGAACTTGCGCGCCTACCGTCGTCCTGAGCCTTACAAAGGCAAGGGTGTCCGTTACGCCGACGAAGTCGTGCGTACCAAAGAGGCTAAGAAGAAGTAAGGTAACACTATGGATAAGAAATCTGCTCGTATCCGTCGTGCGACCCGTGCACGTCGCAAGCTCAAAGAGCTGGGTGCTACTCGCCTGGTGGTACATCGTACCCCGCGTCACATTTACGCACAGGTAATCGCCCCGAACGGTTCCGAAGTTCTGGTCGCTGCTTCTACTGTAGAAAAAGCTATCACTGAACAACTGAAGTTTACCGGTAATAAAGAAGCCGCAGCTGCTGTAGGTAAAGCTATTGCAGAACGCGCAATCGAAAAAGGCATCACTGGTGTTTCTTTCGACCGTTCCGGTTTCCAATATCATGGTCGCGTCCAGGCACTGGCAGATGCTGCCCGTGAAGCTGGCCTTCAGTTCTAAGGTAGAGGTCTAAGATGGCACACATCGAGAAACAAGCTGGCGAACTGCAGGAAAAATTGATCGCGGTAAATCGTGTTTCTAAAACTGTAAAAGGTGGTCGTATTTTCTCTTTCACCGCACTGACTGTAGTGGGTGATGGTAATGGCCGCGTTGGTTTTGGTTACGGTAAAGCGCGTGAAGTTCCAGCAGCGATCCAGAAAGCGATGGAGAAAGCCCGTCGCAATATGATTAACGTCGCGCTGACCAACGGTACTCTGCAGCACCCTGTTAAAGGTGCGCATACGGGTTCCCGCGTGTTCATGCAGCCGGCTTCTGAAGGTACCGGTATCATCGCCGGTGGTGCAATGCGTGCCGTCCTGGAAGTCGCTGGAGTTCATAACGTTCTGGCTAAAGCATACGGTTCTACCAACCCGATTAACGTGGTTCGTGCAACTATTGATGGCCTGGGCAATATGAATTCTCCAGAAATGGTCGCTGCCAAGCGTGGTAAATCCGTTGAAGAAATTCTGGGGTAATCACGATGGCTAACACTATTAAAATCACTCAAACCCGCAGTGCAATTGGCCGTTTGCCTAAGCATAAAGCCACTCTGGTTGGCCTGGGTCTGCGTCGTATTGGCCATACCGTTGAGCGTGAAGATACGCCTGCTGTACGCGGTATGGTTAACGCGGTTTCCTATATGGTTAAAGTGGAGGAGTAAGAGATGCGTTTAAATACTCTGTCTCCGGCCGAAGGGTCTAAACACGCACCTAAGCGTTTGGGTCGTGGTATTGGTTCTGGCCTCGGTAAAACCGGTGGTCGTGGTCACAAAGGTCAGAAGTCTCGTTCTGGCGGTGGCGTACGTCGCGGTTTCGAAGGTGGTCAGATGCCTCTGTACCGTCGTCTGCCAAAATTCGGTTTCACCTCTCGCAAAGCAATGATCACGACAGAAGTTCGTCTGTCTGATCTGGCGAAAGTTGAAGGCGGTATTGTAGACCTGAACACGCTGAAAGCAGCCAACATCGTCGGTGTACAGATTGAATTCGTAAAAGTAATTCTTTCTGGCGAAGTTTCTGCACCGGTAACGGTTCGCGGTTTACGTGTCACCAAAGGTGCTCGTGCTGCAATCGAAGCTGCTGGCGGTAAAATTGAGGAATAAGTAGCAGATGGCTAAACAACCGGGGTTAGATTTTCAAAGTGCCAAAGGTGGCTTTGGTGAACTGAAACGCAGACTATTGTTTGTAATCGGTGCACTGATTGTCTTCCGTATTGGCTCTTTTATTCCAATCCCTGGTATTGATGCCACTGTACTTGCCAAACTGCTTGAGCAACAGCGTGGCACCATTATTGAAATGTTTAACATGTTCTCTGGTGGTGCTCTCAGCCGTGCTTCTATTTTCGCGCTGGGAATCATGCCGTATATTTCGGCATCGATTATTATCCAGTTATTAACGGTGGTTCATCCGGCGTTAGCGGAAATTAAGAAGGAAGGGGAGGCTGGCCGTCGTAAGATTAGCCAGTATACCCGTTACGGTACGTTGGTATTAGCCATATTCCAGTCGATTGGTATTGCTACCGGTTTACCGAATATGCCTGGAATGCAGGGCCTGGTAATGAATCCAGGCTTTGCTTTCTATTTTACCGCTGTTGTAAGTCTGGTCTCAGGGACAATGTTCCTGATGTGGCTGGGCGAACAGATTACTGAGCGGGGTATCGGTAACGGTATTTCGATCATTATCTTCGCGGGTATTGTTGCGGGTCTGCCGCCGGCCATTGGCCATACCATCGAGCAAGCACGGCAAGGTGACCTGCACTTCCTTCTGTTGCTGTTGGTTGCAGTTCTTGTATTTGCAGTGACCTTCTTTGTTATTTTCGTTGAGCGTGGTCAACGCCGCATTGTGGTGAACTATGCCAAACGTCAACAAGGTCGCCGTGTATACGCTGCACAGAGCACACATTTACCGTTGAAAGTGAATATGGCGGGCGTAATCCCAGCTATTTTTGCTTCCAGCATCATCCTTTTTCCGGCGACGATTGCATCGTGGTTTGGGAACGGGACCGGTTGGAACTGGCTGACAACAATTTCGCTGTATTTGCAGCCAGGACAGCCGCTTTATGTGCTACTCTATGCGACTGCAATCATCTTCTTCTGTTTCTTCTATACGGCGTTGGTTTTCAACCCGCGTGAAACAGCAGATAACCTGAAGAAGTCTGGTGCATTCGTACCGGGAATTCGTCCGGGAGAGCAAACGGCGAAGTATATCGATAAAGTAATGACTCGTTTGACCTTAATCGGCGCCTTGTACATTACGTTTATCTGCCTTATCCCGGAGTTCATGCGTGATGCGATGAAGGTCCCCTTCTACTTTGGCGGTACGTCACTGCTCATCGTAGTGGTCGTCATCATGGACTTTATGGCTCAAGTGCAAACTCTGATGATGTCAAGTCAGTATGAGTCTGCATTGAAGAAAGCTAACCTGAAGGGCTACGGCCGTTAATTCAGGTGGTTGAGAAGTTACGGAGAGTAAAAATGAAAGTTCGTGCTTCCGTCAAGAAATTATGTCGTAACTGCAAAATCATTCGTCGCGACGGTGTCGTTCGTGTGATCTGCAGCGCCGAGCCTAAGCATAAACAACGCCAAGGCTGATATTGTCACATATTTTTCTTGCAAAGTCGGGTTGAGCTGGCTAGATTAGCCAGCCAATCTTTTGTATGTCAGTACGTTGCCATTTGAGTATCCTGAAAACGGGCTTTTCAGCATGGGACGTACTTGTTTAATTATAGGAGTGCATAGTGGCCCGTATAGCAGGCATTAACATTCCTGATCAAAAACATACCGTTATCGCATTAACTTCGATCTTCGGTATCGGTAAAACCCGTTCTAAAGCTATCTGCGCTGCAACGGGTATTGCTGAAAATGTTAAGATCAGTGAGCTGTCTGAAGAACAAATTGACCAGCTGCGTGATGCAGTTGCTAAATTCGTTGTAGAAGGTGATCTGCGCCGTGAAATCACCCTGAGCATCAAGCGTCTTATGGACCTTGGTTGCTATCGTGGTTTGCGCCATCGTCGTGGTCTGCCAGTTCGCGGTCAGCGTACTAAGACCAACGCACGTACCCGTAAGGGTCCGCGTAAACCGATCAAGAAATAATCGGGGTGAGTAAATAATGGCAAAGGCACCAGTTCGTGCACGCAAGCGTGTAAGAAAACAAGTCTCAGATGGCGTGGCTCATGTCCATGCTTCTTTTAACAACACCATCGTTACAATTACTGATCGTCAGGGTAACGCACTGGGTTGGGCAACCGCCGGTGGTTCCGGTTTCCGCGGTTCACGTAAATCTACCCCGTTCGCTGCTCAGGTTGCTGCAGAGCGCTGTGCAGAAGCGGTAAAAGATTACGGTATTAAGAACCTGGAGGTTATGGTTAAGGGTCCGGGTCCGGGTCGCGAATCAACAATTCGTGCTCTGAACGCCGCTGGTTTCCGCATCACTAATATTACTGATGTGACTCCTATCCCTCATAACGGTTGTCGTCCGCCGAAAAAACGTCGCGTATAACGCCCCGTTTTTTTAGGATAGTTGGAGAAAGAAAATGGCAAGATATTTGGGTCCTAAGCTCAAGCTGAGCCGTCGTGAGGGCACGGACTTATTCCTTAAGTCTGGCGTTCGCGCGATTGATTCCAAGTGTAAAATTGATCAAGCCCCTGGTCAGCATGGTGCGCGTAAACCGCGTCTGTCTGATTACGGCGGCCAGTTACGTGAAAAGCAAAAAGTTCGTCGTATCTACGGTGTTCTTGAGCGTCAGTTCCGTAATTACTATAAAGAAGCAGCACGTCTGAAAGGCAACACTGGTGAAAACCTGTTGGCTCTGCTGGAAGGCCGTCTGGACAACGTAGTTTATCGTATGGGCTTTGGTGCCACTCGTGCAGAAGCGCGTCAGTTGGTAAGTCATAAGTCTGTTCTGGTAAATGGCCGCGTTGTTAACATCGCTTCTTATCAGGTATCTCCGAATGATGTCGTTAGCATCCGTGAGAAAGCCAAAAAGCAATCTCGCGTGAAGGCCGCTCTGGAGCTGGCTGAGCAGCGTGAAAAGCCAACCTGGCTGGAAGTTGATGCGACTAAGATGGAAGGTGTGTTCAAGCGTATTCCTGAGCGTACTGATCTGTCTGCGGACATTAACGAACACCTGATCGTCGAGCTTTACTCTAAGTAAAGCTTAGTACCAAAGAGAGGACACAATGCAGGGTTCTGTGACAGAGTTTCTAAAACCGCGCCTGGTAGATATCGAGCAAGTGAGTTCGACGCACGCCAAGGTGACCCTTGAGCCGTTAGAGCGTGGCTTTGGCCATACTCTTGGTAACGCACTGCGCCGTATTCTGCTTTCTTCCATGCCGGGTTGCGCGGTGACCGAGGTTGAAATTGATGGTGTACTGCATGAGTACAGCACCAAAGAGGGAGTACAGGAAGATATCCTGGAAATCCTGCTCAACCTGAAAGGGCTGGCGGTAAGAGTTCAGGGCAAAGATGAAGTTGTCTTAACCCTGAATAAATCTGGCATTGGCCCTGTGACTGCAGCCGACATCACCCATGATGGTGATGTTGAAATCGTCAAGCCTCAGCACGTAATCTGTCATCTGACCGATGAAAACGCGGCTATTAGCATGCGTATCAAAGTTCAGCGTGGTCGTGGTTATGTGCCGGCTTCTGCCCGAATTCATTCGGAAGAAGATGAGCGCCCAATCGGACGTCTGTTAGTCGACGCTTGCTATAGCCCTGTAGACCGTATTGCCTACAATGTTGAAGCAGCGCGTGTAGAACAGCGCACCGACCTGGACAAGCTGGTCATCGAAATGGAAACCAACGGTACAATCGATCCTGAAGAGGCGATTCGTCGTGCGGCTACCATTCTGGCAGAACAACTGGAAGCTTTTGTTGACTTACGCGATGTACGTCAGCCAGAAGTGAAAGAAGAAAAACCAGAATTCGATCCGATCTTGCTGCGCCCAGTTGACGATTTGGAATTGACTGTCCGCTCTGCTAACTGCCTTAAGGCAGAAGCTATCCACTACATCGGTGATCTGGTACAGCGTACTGAGGTTGAGCTGCTTAAAACGCCTAACCTGGGTAAAAAATCTCTTACCGAGATTAAAGATGTGCTCGCCTCACGTGGTCTTTCTTTAGGCATGCGCCTTGAGAACTGGCCGCCGGCAAGCATTGCTGATGAATAACCGGATCACAGGTTAAGGTTTCACTGAGAAGGATAAGGTCATGCGCCATCGTAAGAGTGGTCGTCAACTGAACCGCAACAGCAGCCATCGTCAGGCTATGTTTCGCAACATGGCTGGCTCTTTGGTTCGTCATGAGATCATCAAGACGACTCTGCCGAAAGCCAAAGAGTTGCGCCGCGTAGTTGAGCCGCTGATTACTCTTGCCAAGACCGACAACGTAGCTAATCGTCGTCTGGCATTCGCCCGCACTCGTGATAACGAGATCGTGGCAAAACTGTTTAATGAACTTGGCCCGCGCTTCGCGAGCCGTGCAGGTGGTTACACTCGTATTCTGAAGTGTGGCTTCCGCGCTGGTGACAACGCACCGATGGCTTACATCGAGCTGGTTGATCGTCCAGAAGCTCAAGCAGAAGCTGCTGCAGAGTAATCTGTAGCAACGTAAAAAACCCGCTTCGGCGGGTTTTTTATTGCCTGCTATTTAGGGTATTGACTATGCTGATCATCTAACCGGTTTATGAGGTGCTTATGTGGTTAATTGACCAGCTTGCTGAGCAACATATTCATGCCGCGCAGGAAAAAGGAGAATTAAGTAATCTGCCCGGCGAAGGCAAGCCTTTGCAGTTAGATGATGATAGCTATATTCCTTCCGAATTAAGGACAGGCTATCGGCTACTTAAAAATTCTGGTTTTCTCCCACCGGAGTTAGAGCTGCGTCGAGAGGCGATTGAGATCAATGATCTTCTTAAGCAGCTGGATCCAAAAGATCCCTCTTTTCCAGAACAACGTAATCGGTTAGTACTTCTGGAATGTAGACTTCGTCAGACGGGAATGAGCACCGACTTTCTTCATAGTGATTACGGTGCCGCACTTCACCAGCGTTTTGAGAAGAAATGAATGCGTTGTGTTAAATAAATTGCCTGGCCTGGTGTGGGTTACGCCATGTAATCCGCTTCAACGAAAATAAGTTAACGGGGCCATATCGCTCTACAGATGGAGCGATTAAGAAGAAACATAAAACCACCAAAACAACGCTATCGAAGCCAGTTCTATGAGGCCCTTTTCCGACTGTGCATAAGACGCGCAATTAAAAAGAGCAAGCGAGATTTGAGCGTAATGAGGAGTATTGAAGGAAGTAAATGAAAGGCCAGAAATAAGAAAGGGTCTTATTTCTGGCCTTCTACTGCCTGGAAATAACCGCCTGATGTGTCTCAATAAAGAGCGCACTTCCTATAGAGCGGCTTATTTTTTAGATTTTGGTGCTTTGCTGTTTCAGCAAATCACGAATTTCAGTAAGCAATACTTCTTCATTGCTTGGTTTAGGTGCTGGCTTTTCAACTTCTTTTTTCTTATACAATTTATTCATTAGTTTAATCGCAATGAAAATCGCGAAGGCGACGATGATAAAATCGAATACAGTCTGAATGAAAACACCATATTCCATTACTACTGCTGGCGTTGTTCCTTCTGCTGGTTTAAGCACCCAACTGAATGATTTAAAATCGACACCACCAATCAATAAACCCAGAGGGGGCATAATAATGTTGGCAACTAATGATGAAACTATTTTGCCAAACGCAGCACCAATAATGACACCCACTGCAAGATCGACAACATTCCCACGCATTGCAAAATCACGAAACTCTTTGAATAAACTCATTCTTATCTCCTTGCCTGGCCAATGCCCTAAAGTTTAACAAAGCTTCCTGTATTTGCCATTATCACGATAAATTTAACGGAATTATCTTGATATGACCTCTGACAGACAGCCGTTAAAGGAAGAAAGGGCTAGGTTGAAACAAACGCTCAACGTCTGGAACAAATTTCTTATCCGTTAAAAACATAATGACATGATCGCCTTGTTCGATACGCAAATTATCATTTGCAATCATGACGTCATCTCCACGTACAACCGCCCCAATAATCGTACCGGGTGGTAACTTAATATCATCAATTGGACGTCCCACCACGCGTGAGGTTGTTTCGTCACCGTGCGCAATGGCCTCGATTGCTTCTGCAACGCCACGGCGTAAAGAAGAAACACCGACAATATCGGCTTTACGCACATGTCCAAGCAAAGCGGAAATGGTCGCCTGCTGCGGAGATATAGCAATATCAATAACGCTTCCTTGCACCAAATCGACGTAAGCACGGCGCTGAATGAGCACCATAACTTTCTTGGCACCCATTTTTTTTGCCAGCATTGCTGACATGATATTTGCTTCATCATCATTGGTTACCGCAATAAACAAGTCGACTTGATCAACATGCTCTTCTGCCAGTAATTCCTGATCTGACGCATCTCCGTAAAAAACGATCGTATCCTGAAGCTGTTCAGCGAGCTCAGCGGCACGCTGCGGATTACGTTCAATTAATTTGACGCTGTAATTTTTTTCAAGCTTTTGTGCCAGGCCAAAGCCAATATTTCCACCGCCCACTAGCATAATGCGTTTATAAGGCTTTTCCAGCCGCTGCATTTCGCTCATAACGGCACGAATATTTTGGCTGGCAGCAATGAAGAAAACTTCATCACCTGCTTCAACAATAGTGGAACCCTGGGGACGGATAGGGCGATCCTGACGGAAAATCGCGGCAACACGCGTATCAATATGCGGCATATGGTCACGCAGAATAGAAAGCGGATTGCCAACCAAAGGGCCGCCATAATAGGCTTTTACTACGGCAAGGCTGACTTTTCCTTCAGCAAAATTAACCACTTGAAGTGCGCCAGGATATTGAATCAGGCGATAAATATTGTCGATCACTAATTGCTCAGGGGAAATCAGATGATCGATCGGCACCGCTTCTGGAATAAATAATTTTTCCGCATCACGTAAATAATCAGCCGCACGAATACGTGCAATACGATTAGGCGTATTGAAAAGTGAATAGGCGATTTGACAGGCAATCATATTGGTTTCGTCAGAATTAGTGACAGCAACCAACATGTCAGCGTCCTCGGCACCGGCATCGCGCAAAACACGCGGATGAGAACCATGGCCCTGAACGACACGCAGATCGAATTTATCCTGTAACTGACGAAGGCGGGTTGAATCCGTATCAACAACGGTAATATCGTTATTTTCGCCGACCAGATTCTCTGCCAGCGTGCCGCCGACCTGACCGGCACCAAGAATAATGATTTTCATCGCTTAAGAATACTCATCTCAATTAGTGCCTGGTTTTTTCATTAGCTTAGCGTAGAAGAAACCGTCGCCTCCATCAGCGGCAGGAAATACCTGTAGTCCTGTTTCAGGCGCACCGGAAAGTGAAAACGCGACAGCGTTATGGTGTCGCTCAAGGAACGCACTTATCTGCATCTCATTCTCTTCGGGAAGGACGGAACAGGTTGCATATAATAGCGTCCCACCCGGCTTAAGATGAGTCCAGACGGCGTCAAGAATTTCGCACTGCAGCTTTGCCAGTTCGGCAATATCCCGATCGCGGCGCAGCCATTTAATGTCAGGGTGTCGACGAATCACACCGGTAGCCGAACAGGGTGCATCAAGTAAAATTCGATCAAATTGTTGTGTTCCGCACCAGGCTTGAGGCGTACGACCGTCACCCTGTTTTACCTCAGCCTGCATACCAAGGCGCTGTAAATTCTCGTGCACACGCGTGAGGCGCTGAGCATCTACGTCTACGGCGAGTACCTTCGCTTCAGGGGCAATCTCCAGAATATGCGTCGTTTTTCCCCCCGGCGCAGCACAGAGATCGAGAATGGATTCGCCATTTTGCGGTTCTAAAAACAAGGCACAGCGTTGCGCTGAGACATCTTGCACGGTTACCCAGCCTTGCTCAAAACCTGGGAGCTGACTCACTGGCGCGGGCGAATCAAGTCGCAACGCTTCAGGCACCTCGGTGTCAATATTGGCTGTTTTTTCATTTTCAGCCAGTAACGCAAGCCAGCTATTACGGGAGTGATGCTGCCGGTTTACGCGGAGCCACATTGGCGGACGAATATTATTCGCTTCAATTATTTGCTGCCAGTGAGCCGGCCAGGCTGTCTGTAGCCGTTTCAATAACCAGTCGGGATGAAGATAACGCTGCGGACCGTCTTGTATACTGGCGAGTAATTCATCCTGTTGACGCTGGAACTGACGAAGCACACCGTTTAACAGACCTTTCAAGCTGCTGCGTTTTAATACTTCGGCACCCGCAACGGTTTCTGCCAGGACAGCATGAGCAGGAACGCGTGTATAGAGCAATTGATATAGCCCGACCATGATCAGGTAATGTAAAACACGCTGCTTGCCCGTCAGAGGGCGCTCCATCAATTTACCAATCAGCGCTTCCAGCTGTGGCAACGTACGCAATACACCGAAGCAGATTTCTTGCACTAACGCGCTGTCTTTATCCGACAGCTTTTTCTGAGCATGAGGTAGCACGGTATTGAGCGATTCGCCCTTATCGATCACACGTTCGATCAGCTGAGCTGAAAGACTACGTAGGTTAATTGATTTGTTCATAGGAGTTTTGTCGTCAATAAAAAGCCCGGTCGTTACCGGGCTAAATAGTCAGTCCAGAAGAGTGCCGGGTTCAAACCATTCACGGCGCGAGTTGAGTAAGTCATGAGCCGACATCGGCTTTTTACCTGCCGGCTGAACCCGGAGCAGATTGAGCACACCCTCTGCGGTAGCTATCTGAATGCCTTGCTTATCAGCCTGGATAACTTCGCCGGGCTGTCTGTTGATATGCGGAAGTACACTGGCTTGCCAAACTTTAACCGGCTGCTCATCAATGATAAAAAAGCTCATAGGCCAAGGGTTGAAAGCACGGATGCAGCGCTCAAGTTGTGCAGCAGATAGCTGCCAGTCGAGACGTGCCTCTTCTTTACTCAACTTGTCGGCATAATTAGCCAATGCTTCATCCTGCTTTACCGGATGAATACTAGTGGCAGTAAGCTGCGCTAAAGTGTCAAGCAAACCTTGTGGGCCGAGTTGTGCCAGTTTGTCATAAAGCGTTGCGCTGGTATCTTCATCAGTGATAGGACAGGCAAGTTTATATAACATATCACCGGTATCCAGACCGACATCCATCTGCATGATGGTCACGCCAGTATTCGTATCTCCCGCCCATAACGCACGTTGGATCGGCGCAGCGCCACGCCAGCGTGGCAGCAATGAACCGTGCACGTTAATACATCCTAGCCTCGGCATAGCAAGGACCGCCTTTGGCAGAATCAATCCGTAAGCCACTACAACCATCACGTCAGCCTGAAGATCGGCAACTAATTGTTGGTTTTCCTCAGGACGTAACGATTTAGGTTGAAAGACCGGAATGCCGTTTGCCTGAGCTAATACTTTTACCGGCCCTGGCGTTAGCTTATTTCCGCGGCCTGCGGGGCGATCGGGTTGGGTGAAGACCCCCACCACCTGATGTTCAGAAGCAAGCAGCGCGTCAAGGTGACGCGCTGCAAAGTCAGGGGTGCCAGCAAAAATGATTTTTAATGGGGCAGACACGTTTATCCCTTCTGAGGCGCTTAAGCTTCCCGCGCGTTTTGACGCGCCAGCTTCTCTAACTTCATTTTGATGCGCTGGCGTTTCAGCGGCGACAGATAATCAATGAACAATTTGCCATTCAGATGATCAATTTCATGTTGGATGCAGATTGCTAACAAGTCGCCAGTTTCTAGCTCAAAGCTATTACCATCGCGATCAAGAGCACGCACTTTTACGAATTCTGCGCGCGGCACAAAGGCGCGTTGATCGGGAATGGAAAGGCAGCCTTCCTCAATTCCGGTCTCACCACTTTTTTCCAGCAATTCAGGATTAATCAGCACCAGACGTTCTTCACGACTTTCAGATACGTCAATAACAATGATGCGTTGATGAATATCCACTTGCGTAGCGGCCAGGCCAATACCTTCTTCGGCGTACATGGTTTCAAACATATCATCCACAATACGCTGAATATCTGCATTAACTTCTTTAACGGGCGCGGCAATTTTGCGGAGACGCTCGTCAGGGAAATGTAATACCTGCAAAACTGACATAATTTTCCAGATCTTTATTCGATTAATTAAAGTTTACTGCCTCATATTGTAGACTTTTTAGGGCCTGATTGACAGCATTCCCCTGCAGGAAGTCTGAGTAAAAGTGGATGCAAGAATGGAAAAGATGGCGCTGTGTTTGCGACTGGCCGCAGTAAGCGGAATGGTAGGGAAACGTTGGACCGAGGCAGTAAATCACCTGCTACATGCAGAGGACCATACTAAAGCTTTGTCACAGCTTGGATTTGATGAACATCAGCGGCATCAATTTCTAAAGTTTCCTGAAGCTGCATTGGATGCTGTGCAAAACCGGCTCGCCAGCAGTCACATACATCATTTGCTCACCGCGCTTGATGACCATTATCCAGCCATGCTTGCAGAGATTAATCGCTATCCGCCGGTACTCTATATTAAAGGTGATCCCGAGGTTTTAAATACACCGCAGCTGGCTGTGGTTGGCAGTCGGAACTGCTCGCACTATGGACGTCACTGGTGCGACTGGTTTACGCAAAATTTAGCGTTAAGCGGTTTAACCATTACCAGTGGATTAGCCCGGGGCGTTGATGGGGTCGCTCATCGGGCTGCGCTTAATGCTGAAGGCAAGACGGTGGCCGTGTTAGGTAGTGGTATCCGGCATCTTTATCCCAAAAACCACGGCTTGTTAGCCGAGGAGATCGTGACTAAAGGCGGAGCGCTCATCTCTGAATTCCCGCTTGATGCACCGCCACAAGCGTCCCATTTTCCACGACGGAATCGCATTATCAGCGGGCTAAGCCAGGGGGTATTAGTCGTGGAAGCTACACTTAAAAGTGGTTCGCTGGTTAGCGCGCGTTATGCTCTTGAACAAAATCGTAATGTCTATGCCGTGCCGGGTCCGCTGGGTAACCCGAGCAGTGAAGGTACAAACTGGCTTATTCAGCAAGGGGCGATGCTGGTGGCGCATCCTAATAACATTATCGAAGATTTACACAGCACGCTGAACTGGATACCTGTCACACATTCAGAAGAAATATATTCTGATGACAGTGTCAATGCTCCATTGCCATTTGCCGATGTGTTGGCTAACGTAGGTGATGAGGTTACACCTGTTGACGTCGTCGCTGAACGTGCCGGCCAACCTGTGCCAGTGATCTCAGCTCAATTGCTGGAGCTGGAGTTAGCAGGATGGATCGCAGCTGTACCCGGCGGCTATGTCCGATTGAGGAGGGCATGCCATGTTCGATGTACTCATGTACTTGTTTGAGACATATATCCACAACGAAGCAGAAATGGGTGTTGATCAGGACAGATTGACAGACGACTTGACGGATGCCGGTTTTCATCGTGAAGATATTTACAATGCGTTGAGCTGGCTGGAGAAGCTGGCAGACTATCAGGAAGGACTCGTCGAGCCCATTTTGCTGGCAAACGATCCGCTCTCAATGCGTATCTATACAAATGAAGAGAGCAAACGTTTAGATGCCGAAAGCCGCGGGTTCCTACTGTTTCTGGAACAAATTCAGGTATTGAACCTGGAAACGCGTGAAATGGTCATTGAACGCGTCATGGCGCTTGATACTCCTGATTTCGATCTGGAGGATCTTAAGTGGGTGATATTGATGGTATTATTTGTACTAGCTCAGACCTGATCTGACAGTTACCGGTTATTTATACAGGTGTCTGTCAGATTAAATCTGGTTCAGATTCTTTTCTGCCCAGACCCGTTTTCCATCAAGTAACGTGGCCATTGG
>NZ_JASUAZ010000052.1:0-22205 GCF_030283135.1 Mixta mediterraneensis
GTCGCCGCCAGAGAAGCAGCCTGGAATATCGGGTACGCGAACGCCGAAGGATGAATCGCCTTTATCAATAGCAACAGGGTATAACATTTAAACCTCCAGTAGGTGGGGCTTAAAGCCCCGCCTGTTTTTTGATACTTTTTAGTGTTGGTAGCGGTATGTCCTTTTGTGGATGTTTTACCGTTACCAGCCCTTTTTTCGTTGGGTGTTTGAACTGGTGATGACTGCCTTTAACTCTCACCAGATACCACCCATCGGCTTCTATCATTGCTATTGCATTCCTGCTATCCATCCTCCGGCTCTCTGTGCTGTTTTGGTGGGGTTATAGTAACCCCAAATGGTTCTGTTGTCAAATCTTATTAGGGTTATAGGGGTTATCGAGCATTAAATAAGAGTCTCGCTTGTATTGGTGGCGGCAACTCATATCGTGATGCTTCGGTAATTTGGGGCATTTTTGGGGCAGTAGTGAGCGCAATCCAGCTTAACAATAGGAAAATCGGTTTTTATAGCTGCTTTAGGAGCTGAGCCGCAAGCCGCTTGTGGCAAGGGGTTCAGGGATTGAGGGAAAAAGACTGCTGCATCATTGGCGTGTGGGTGCTGAAGTCCTTTTCGGTTGGCTCTAACATAACGTTTTAACTCATCTCTGATGCGGTAAATTTCTGGCGGTCAACGCTTATGAAACCGAAAGGGAACAGCGTCGGCGCGCAGGATAAGCTGATGATAACGAATAGCGCAGGGCATATGCCAGCCTGACGCAGTGTCAGGGTATTAATCGGTAGTGGCCTGAGTGGCATCCTGGCAAATGAGGCGGCGGCTGGCGACAGAAAAGTCGCTGTCTTCCTGCTTTTAAGTGGGGCATACGAGGCGGCTCGCGATTTCTGCGGCAGTAAGATTTGCTGCGTTAAAGATGACATTCATAGCCGGGAAGCCGGGCGCTGACACGCCTAATGTACGCCGTTTTGCAGTGCCCAGACAGCCGCTTCCAGCCGGGACTCCAGATGCATCTTTTTCAGCAGATATTTGACGTGCACTTTGACGGTGCTTTCGCTGATCGTCAGTTTTCGGGCAATCGCTTTGTTGGTCATGCCAGCGCTGATAAGTTGCCCGTTCTCCGCGCAGCATATGGATGGCAGTGAAATGATGAAACTGGTGGGCTGGGCCCAGGCAGTGGTCACGTTCCAGGGTGATGCGTCGCACCATCTGGAAGGTGTAGCCTTTATCTACCGTGTACATATGGTACTGGGAATGACGCTATTCCTGCTGTTCCCATTCTGCCGACTGGTTCATATCTGGAGCGCGCCGGTTGAGTATCTGACCCGCCGTTACCAGCTGGTCAGAAACTGCCGCTAAAGAAGTTCAGGCCGCGGGGAGAAGCTGCTCCGTGGCCCTTTTATCGGGTTGCGCCTTGACGTTTTTTAAGATTTTGACCTGTATGTCGCTGCGCTAAACGTCTACTATTACCGCATCTGAATTTACTCTTCGTTTATGGATAACCGATGCGTCTCAAGTTAGCTCTCCTTGCGTTTATTTCGCTTCTGGCCTCCTGCAGCAGCAAACCTGATGTCCCGCCACAGCAAAAAATGCTGGCTGCGCCGAAAGGGGGATTTTTACTGGAACCTTCTCATACGGTTCAACCTATGTCTGGTGACTTTGCGGGCAATCCTGCAGCGGAGCAGTTCATTGATCAAATGGTTGAAAAACATGGCTTTGACCGCCAACAGTTACACGCGGTACTAGGCCAGGCTAAACGACTGGATTATGTTTTGAGTTTGATGGATCGTCAGGCGCCGTCGTACACGCCGCCAGCTGGGCCTAACGGAGCATGGATTCGCTATCGCAACAAATTTATCACGCCGAATAACGTGCAAAACGGCGTCGCCTTCTGGAACCAGTATCAGGATGCATTACAGCGCGCGCAACAGGTTTACGGGGTGCCGCCGGAAATCATCGTCGGTATTATCGGTGTGGAAACGCGTTGGGGCCGGATAATGGGTAAAACGCGCATTCTGGATGCTCTGGCTACATTGTCCTTCAGTTATCCACGCCGTGCCGCGTATTTCAGCAGTGAGCTGGAGACTTTCTTGTTGATGGCGCGTAACGAACAAGACGATCCGTTAGATTTACGTGGCTCTTTTGCCGGGGCAATGGGTTATGGACAATTTATGCCATCCTCTTATAAACAATACGCGGTGGATTTTAACGGTGATGGTCACGCGAATTTATGGGATCCGGTTGATGCAATTGGTAGCGTAGCGCATTACTTCCAACAACATGGTTGGCGCAGCGGTGAAAATGTAGCCGTTCCGGCAAGTGGGCAGGCACCTTTGCTGGAGGATGGCTTCAAAACCAGCTACAGCGTTGGCATGCTTGCCGCATCTGGCCTCTCTCCGCAAGGTTCATTAAATGGTCATGATCAGATTAGCTTACTGCGACTTGATTTAGGTACCAGCTATCAGTACTGGTATGGCTTACCGAATTTCTATGTCATTACGCGCTATAACCACAGCACGCATTACGCAATGGCAGTCTGGCAGTTGGGTGAAGCGGTAGGTAAAGCGCGCCAGGGAACGATATTTTAAGTTCTGTCCTTAATAACGTTAAGGTTATATGATGGCGCCGTTTTGTCGCCATCATACTTTTCGTAAAATTTTGGAGTTGTTATGTCCTTACCCGCTTGCCCGAATTGTCATGCCGATTACACCTGGCAGGACGGTGATAATCTTAACTGTCCATCATGTGGGCATGTCTGGACACAGGCAGAAACCGACAGCAGTCAGGATAAATTAGTGGTGCGGGACGCTAACGGGAATCTGCTCGCCGATGGCGACAGCGTAACCGTGATCAAAGATCTTAAGGTAAAAGGCAGCTCTGCACCGCTGAAGATCGGCACCAAAGTGAAGGGAATTCGTCTGGTTGAAGGTGACCATAATATCGATTGTAAAATCGATGGTTTTGGACCAATGAAACTCAAGTCTGAATTCGTCAAAAAGAACTAAATGTGACGGGCGCAATGATGCGCCCGTGCAAAAGCTTAACAGATCAGTCGAATAAACGATCAATTGCTTCGCACTGCTGTACTGTTAGCGTGCCGCCATAATTACGGGATTGATGTGTCATTGAATCGAAACGGCGCGAAACGGCTGTTTTAATCGTCGTGACAAAATCATCGCCGATAGTATAAATAGCCATTAATTTACCGATACGTTGTTGAATACGGGTTAACTCAGGTAAATCGCCGCTACGCCAGGCGCGCATTGCATTTGCAAACAGCTCGGGGACAATATTATTTAATCCTGAAATAACCCCCGCCCCGCCCGCGAGTAGATTGGGTAACAGATATTCGTCATAGCCAGAAAGCACAGCAAAATCACTGCGTACTTTCCTGGTTTCCTGTATTAATGCGCGATTGTGCGACAAACAATCTACCGTGTCTTTAATGCCCACAAAGTCAGGCAATTTTGCTGCCAGTTCGCTGACTATTGACGGCGAGAGATCGCAGCCGGTGCGGGCAGGAAAATTATAGGCAAGCCATTTACCGCCTAGCTGTTGGTCCAGCGCTTCAAAATAACGCAGTAGCTGATTTTGCGTTTGTCCGTAATAGTAGGGCGGCAAAACCACCACAGCATCAAAACCGCTTTTCCAGGCTGCCTCTGCCAGCTGAAGCATGTCCGAGATGCAGGTGCTGGATACATTCGCTACCATTTTCAAGGGCGATAACTGGCGGGCTTCTCGCAGGAGTAATAGCCGTTCTTGCTGTGATAACGAGGCAAACTCACCAATACTGCCCATCAACAATAAGGTGTCGATGCCTGACGTACTCAGACGCGCAAAATGACGTCCTAGCGCCTCAATGTCGATAGCGCCTTGCTCATTAAATGGCGTAACGGAAGGGCACCAGACACCAGCAAATTCGGAATGGGTAGTCGACATGATTAGCTCCTGCATCAATTTTCATTAAAATGAAACGATGTTTTAATCTAATGAGCTCAACGCTATTCCGCCAGCGCATAATGCAAAAATGGAGGATGCATCGCACTTTTCAATTTTGCGTGCGTCTTATTTTTATCGAATCAGGTAATGCGACGACGAAGGTAAATCATGAAAGACTGGGATCCACAGCTATATCGTAAGTTCGAAACAGAGAGAACTCGTCCAGCCAAAGAGTTGTTGGCGCAAATTACAACAACAGACGCGCTTCACGTAACGGATTTAGGTTGCGGGCCTGGTAACAGTACGGAATTGCTTGTCGCAGCATGGCCACAAGCCCAGGTCACTGGTATAGACACGTCTGAAGCCATGCTGACTCAGGCTCGTGAACGATTGCCGAAGTGTGATTTTCTGTATGCTGATATTCAGTCCTGGCATCCTGATACGCCGCAAAATGTCATTTATGCTAACGCATCGTTGCAGTGGCTAAACGAACATGACACGTTACTCCCGCATTTGATAAACCAGCTTACAGCGGGCGGCACGCTGGCTATACAAATGCCGGACAATCTCAACGAACCCTCTCACCGTTTGATGCGAGAGGTGGCCGCGCAGGCCTCCTGGAATGCATTAATTGGGGCGCAAGCTTTAGATCGGAAAAAGCTTCTCACCGCTGAACGTTATTATGATCTGCTGACTGAAACAGGCTGTGAAGTCAATATTTGGCGCACTACCTACTACCATGTTATGCCAGACATATCGGCTGTTATTAGCTGGCTAAAAGCGACCGGTTTACGGCCATTTTTAGCTCCGCTGGATGATGCTCAACAGAATGCCTTTCTCGAGGCTTATCATGAGCAATTAAGCATGGCTTATTCATCGCGTGCAGACGGCCAGATTTTGCTGTCCTTCCCACGTCTTTTTATCGTTGCAATGAAAAAGCATACATAAATCGGGAAAGTGGTGCGCAAATCAACCGCCTCTTATGCCAAAAAGCTTGAAAAAGTTGCTGTATTCCACCACCTTGCTAACAGCTAAACGGAGGCCAGAGATGAATGATCAACAACTGCAAAGGCTTAGCGCGCAGATTGGTGAACGACTGAAGCAGCTCGATGCAACGGTAACCTGTGCGGAATCTTGTACAGGCGGCTGGATTGCTAAAGTCATTACTGACATCAGTGGCAGTTCAGCCTGGTTTGAGCGCGGCTTCGTAACGTATAGCAATCATGCGAAACAGCAACTTGTGGGCGTACAGGCCGTTTCATTAGAGCAGTTTGGCACGGTAAGCGAAGCCGTTGTCCGTGAAATGGCCGTAGGCGCGCAACGCGAAGCACAGGCTGAATTTGCGGTTTCGGTCAGCGGGATTGCTGGGCCAGACGGTGGTAGCGACGATAAACCGGTGGGTACCGTCTGGTTTGCTTTTGCAGCTCCGCAAGGCAAAGTGGAAGCTTATTGTCAGCATTTTTCAGGCGATCGTGAGGCCGTAAGGCGGCAATCTGTTGCCTGGGCGTTGCAGACGTTGTATCGCGAATTTCTGATAAATTAAACTTGATACTGTATGACTATACAGTATAATTATCGGCAACAGAAAGAGAGCAGGCACCTTGTGTGCATGGTTACCCGGCATGATTAGGAGTTGAAATGGCAATTGACGAAAACAAACAGAAGGCTTTAGCAGCCGCACTGGGCCAGATTGAGAAGCAATTCGGTAAAGGCTCCATCATGCGTCTGGGTGAAGATCGCTCAATGGACGTAGAGACTATTTCTACCGGTTCGCTCTCACTGGACATCGCACTGGGTGCAGGCGGTCTGCCTATGGGGCGTATCGTCGAGATTTATGGCCCGGAAGCCTCTGGTAAAACCACGCTAACGTTGCAGGTCATTGCAGCGGCGCAGCGTAAAGGCAAAACCTGTGCCTTTATCGACGCAGAACATGCCCTGGATCCGGTTTACGCTAAAAAGCTGGGTGTTGATATTGATAATCTGCTGTGTTCTCAGCCAGACACCGGCGAGCAGGCGCTGGAGATCTGTGATGCGTTAGCACGCTCCGGCGCTGTTGACGTTATCATTGTTGACTCTGTGGCTGCGTTGACGCCGAAGGCAGAAATCGAAGGTGAAATTGGTGACTCACATATGGGCCTCGCGGCACGTATGATGAGCCAGGCGATGCGTAAGCTGGCCGGTAATCTCAAACAGTCCAATACGCTGCTGATTTTCATCAACCAGATCCGTATGAAAATTGGTGTAATGTTCGGTAACCCGGAAACCACTACGGGTGGTAACGCGCTCAAGTTTTACGCGTCCGTCCGCCTGGATATTCGCCGTATCGGTGCGATTAAAGAAGGCGATAACGTAGTCGGTAGCGAAACGCGCGTTAAAGTAGTGAAGAACAAAATCGCGGCACCCTTTAAACAAGCTGAATTCCAGATCATGTATGGTGAAGGTATCAATACGTTTGGTGAGCTGGTCGATTTAGGCGTGAAGCATAAGCTGATTGAAAAAGCTGGCGCATGGTACAGCTACAATGGCGATAAGATTGGTCAGGGTAAAGCGAATGCGGGCAACTTCCTGAAAGAAAATGCAGCAATAGCGAATGAAATTGACCTGAAGCTGCGCGATATGCTTCTCAACGGTGAAAGCGGTCCAGCGGTTGTGCCTGCTGATGATGCTGAAAACGTTGCGAGCGAAGCGAACGAAGACTTCTAGTATGTTTACGGGGGTGGAGAAATCCGCTCCCGTTTGTTTTTCTGCCTTTCCTTACCTTCCCTCTGCTTTGCCCTGCCGCCATAATTCCACTTCGTTTGTATAAGGTGAGCAGTATGTCTGAACAACCTCAATCGCAAGTTATTACATTCTCTCGTTTACTCGATCGCGCGATGCGCTTATTGGCTCAACGCGATCACAGTCGCGAAGAACTAAAGCATAAATTGCAGCAGTCGGTGCAGCGAACAGCCTATATGCAACAAAAAGCCCCTGAAACCATTACCGAAGAGCAAATGGAAAAGGTGCCGGACTGGTGTCAGGAAAACGGCTGGCTCAATGATGAACGTTTCACGGTGCGCTTCATTCAAAGCCGCAGTCGTAAAGGGTATGGCCCACAACGTATACGCATGGAACTTGCGCAAAAAGGCATTGACCGTGAATCTATCCATTTAGCGATGGAAGAAACCAGCATCGACTGGGCTGAATGCGCAGCTCAACTTGCCGAACGTAAATTTGGGCTTCCGTTACCTAAGGAATGGAAAGAAAAGGCAAAAGTGCAGCGCTTTTTGCAGTCGAAGGGATTTCTGACGGAAGATATTCAAGCCATTTTTAGAAATATTGATGACCAGGAGCCGATGTAATTTTACTTCCAACTGAAGAAAATTTATCTTATTCCCACTTTTTTGTTCCTCTGAACAGGTAAGTCGTACGGTTGCGGCTTGCCTGAAGAGGCGGAACGTTCGTTAGCGTGATTCAGGATATTTATGAGCAAGAGCACTGCTGAGATCCGTCAAGCGTTTCTCGACTTTTTTAATAGCAAGGGACATAAGGTTGTAACCAGCAGCTCCCTCGTACCGAATAACGATCCGACGTTACTGTTCACTAACGCCGGCATGAACCAGTTTAAAGATGTTTTCCTCGGCCAGGAGAAACGTGATTATTCACGTGCAACGACTTCGCAGCGCTGCGTGCGAGCTGGCGGTAAACATAACGATCTGGAAAACGTGGGTTACACCGCACGTCATCACACCTTTTTTGAAATGCTGGGTAACTTCAGTTTCGGTGATTATTTCAAGAAAGAAGCTATTGCGTTTGCCTGGGAACTGTTAACGAGCGAGCAGTGGTTCAAACTGCCGAAAGAGCGCTTATGGGTAACTGTTTATGAAACCGATGACGAGGCTTACGATATTTGGGCCAAAGATATTGGTATCCCTCATGAACGTATCATCCGCATTGGCGATAATAAAGGCAGTGCTTACGCGTCTGATAACTTCTGGCAAATGGGCGATACCGGCCCTTGCGGCCCATGCAGTGAGATTTTCTACGATCATGGTGATCATATTTGGGGTGGACCGCCGGGAAGCCCGGAAGAAGATGGTGATCGCTATATTGAGATCTGGAATATCGTCTTTATGCAATTCAACCGCCAGGCTGATGGCACCATGCTGCCACTGCCGAAACCCTCCGTTGATACCGGCATGGGTCTGGAACGTATTTCAGCTGTTCTTCAGCATGTTAATTCCAACTATGAAATCGATCTGTTTCAGAAACTGATCCAGGCGGTAGCTAAGGTCACTGGCGCAACCGATCTGAATAACAAATCGTTGCGCGTTATTGCCGACCATATCCGTTCTTGCGCTTTTCTGATCGCCGATGGTGTGGTCCCGTCAAATGAAAATCGTGGATATGTGCTGCGTCGTATTATTCGTCGCGCCATTCGCCATGGCAACATGCTGGGCGCTAAAGACGCTTTCTTCTATAAACTTGTGGCGCCGTTAATCGAAGTGATGGGTGCTGCCGGGGAAGAACTCGCGCGTCAGCAGGTTCAGGTGGAAAATATCCTGAAAAGCGAGGAAGAGCAGTTTGCTAAAACGCTTGAGCGGGGCTTAGCACTGTTAGACGAAGAGCTGACGAAACTGCAGGGCGATACGCTGGATGGCGAAACGGTTTTCCGTTTGTATGACACCTTCGGTTTTCCTGCCGACCTTACCGCTGATGTATGCCGCGAGCGTGATTTGAAAATCGACGAAGCGGGTTTCGAAAAAGCAATGGAGCAGCAGCGTCAGCGTGCACGTAAAGCGAGTGGCTTTGGCGCAGATTACAGCAATGTGATTCGCATTGATGCGGCTTCCTCCTTCAAGGGTTACGATCAACTGGATTTAAACGCGACCGTAAAAGCGCTGTATGTGGCAGGCGAAGCTGTTGACGAAATCAGCGCTGACCAGGACGCCGTTGTGGTTCTGGATGTCACACCGTTCTATGGTGAATCCGGTGGCCAGGTGGGTGATACCGGTTTGCTGAAAGGGAAGAATGCTGAATTTAACGTGCAGGATACACAAAAATATGGCCAGGCTATTGGTCATATCGGTAAGCTGACAACCGGCCAGTTACGTATTGGCGATCGGCTGGAAGCGGAAGTTGATGCTGCACGACGTGAACGTATTCGCCTGAACCATTCTGCCACCCATTTAATGCATGAAGCGCTGCGTCAGGTGTTGGGTGAACACGTTGCTCAGAAAGGCTCGCTGGTAAACGACAAATATCTTCGTTTCGACTTCTCGCATTTTGAAGCAATGAAACCGGAAGAGATTCGTCGGGTAGAAAATATCGTCAACGCTCAGATTCGTCGCAACTGGCCTGTTGAGACCGAAGTAATGGATCTCGATGTCGCAAAATCCAGGGGTGCACGTGCGCTGTTTGGCGAAAAATACGATCAGCGTGTGCGCGTATTGACAATGGGTGATTTCTCAGTAGAGCTTTGTGGTGGCACGCATGCTGCCCGTACCGGCGACATTGGCCTGTTCCGTATTCTGGCTGAATCCGGCACAGCGGCGGGGATCCGTCGTATCGAAGCTATTACTGGCGAGGCCGCTTTGGCTCAGGTTAATGCGCAGAGCAGTCAACTGCATGATCTTGCTCAGTTGGTTAAGGCAAACAGTAGTAATCTGAATGACAAAGTACGTGGATTAGTTGACCATGTTCGCGCATTAGAAAAAGAGTTACAGCAGCTGCGTGACCAGCAAGCCGCTCAGGAAAGTGCTTCACTCAGTAGCAATGCAAGAGATGTTAAAGGAGCGAAGCTGCTGATTAGCGAAATGAGTAATATCGAGCCTAAAATGCTGCGCACCATGGTTGATGATTTGAAAAACCAGCTGGGTTCAGCAGTGATTGTATTGGCGACGGTAGCGGAAGGTAAAGTCTCGCTCATTGCTGGGGTAACTAAAGATTTAACCGATCGCGTTAAGGCGGGTGAACTGATCGCAGAACTGGCGCAGCAGGTGGGTGGCAAAGGCGGCGGTCGACCTGATATGGCACAGGCGGGTGGTACTGATGCCGGGGCGCTGAAAAGTGCACTGGCAGGGGTTGAAGCCTGGGTTTCCAGCCGTTTGTAATGAATAAAACAAAGTATCGTAACAAGCGTCAGAACTGCTGTTCCGGCGCTTTTTCATTCGATGCACAGTAGCTAATGACAAAGTCAGGTTGATGCAGTGTATTTCGGCTAAACTAACTATCAGCAGAATGTATTGGCGCATGGATGTACATTGGTGTATTTGACATAGTCTATGTTCAGCGTTTAATGATGGATAATGCCGGGAAGCCGTACAAGCCCGACTCTTTTAATCTTTCAAGGAGCAAAGAATGCTTATTCTAACTCGTCGAGTTGGTGAAACCCTCATGATTGGCGATGAGGTGACTGTAACGGTGCTGGGTGTTAAAGGTAACCAGGTTCGTATCGGTGTAAATGCACCGAAAGAAGTGTCTGTGCATCGCGAAGAAATTTATCAGCGCATCCAGGCCGAAAAAACGCAACAAACGAGCGTTTAACGGATTCAGCGTCTCGCATTTCTGCGAGGCGCTACCGCTTTTATCTAAAGCTTCTTTTCTTTCCCTTCTCTGCATTCCTTTTTTTAAACGACACGCCTCTTTCTTTGTTGATTCTTCACTCTTTTTGCCGTCATTTTGTTCCAATTGCCTGTCATTTGTTCGATCAGGCGCGTAGTGAAAAAAAAGGGTTTGACTTATAAGTGCGGGAAAGTAATATGTGCGCCACGCAGTGCCGATGAGCGGAAACAAAGTTCAGAAGCACAGTTCGTAAGAACGCGTAAGGTGAGGTGGCCGAGAGGCTGAAGGCGCTCCCCTGCTAAGGGAGTATACGGTCAAAAGCTGTATCGAGGGTTCGAATCCCTCCCTCACCGCCATTTCCGATGCATCCGTAGCTCAGCTGGATAGAGTACTCGGCTACGAACCGAGCGGTCGGAGGTTCGAATCCTCCCGGATGCACCATCGGAAAATGAGTTAGAACGTGATTTAAAGTGAACGAGCAGTTCCTTTCCTGGTGAGTAGTTAGCACCCTGTGTTGTACAAGAATTTTTAAATGCATCCGTAGCTCAGCTGGATAGAGTACTCGGCTACGAACCGAGCGGTCGGAGGTTCGAATCCTCCCGGATGCACCATTTTAAGCCCGCAAATCCGCTTCAAATTTTTACCGCTTGCATACCTAATCCCTGTTCAACATCATCTCCCCCTGACGATTCCCATCGTTTCAGCTTTTCTTTTCCCCACTCCCGGCTTGTTAAAAAACGCAGTAATTCCACGCAGTTATACCGGGTTTCATCCGATCACCTTTTTCTGAAAAGTAAAAATGCTAATGCTTTCAAAGCATTTGCTGTTCATCCCCCCTGGCGACAACCTGTGCGCATTAGGCTAAAGTAATGTCTCATTTGTTGAAGGTCCGGAGTGACAATGTACGATCAATACGACGCCCTGATTTTCGATATGGACGGCACCATTCTTGATACCGAGCCGACACATCGAAAAGCGTGGCATCAGGTACTGGCGCGTTATGGATTAACGCTGGATGAAGCACGAATGGTTGGTTTCAACGGTGCGCCGACCTGGCGACTTGCGCAGTTCATTATTGAAACGAATCGATCGTCTCACGACCCTCATCTTCTTGCGGCCGAGAAAACCGCTGCCGTCAAAGCTATGTTATTAGAAAACGTGCACCCGCTTCCTTTAATGGACGTGGTTAAAGCCTATCACGGACGTCGCCCAATGGCCGTCGGGACGGGTAGTGAGCACAGCATGGCCGAGGCGCTATTAAATCAACTGGGCGTACGTGAGCTATTTACGGCGGTAGTTGGTGCTGATGATGTGCAGCGTCATAAACCCGAGCCAGATACTTTTTTACGTTGTGCTGAACTCATGGGTGTCGCTCCGAAACGTTGCGTTGTTTTCGAAGACGCTGATTTTGGCGTGCAGGCGGCAAAAGCCGCCGGTATGGACGTGGTTGACGTTCGCTTACTGTGAGTGCAATTCTTGCTTACGCCTCTATGTTTGGCAGCAGTTTTTTAAGCGCGACGCTTTTACCGGGAAGTTCTGAAGCACTGCTGATTGCTTTACTGATTGCTCAAAAAATATCAGTTTATGGGTTGGTTGTGGCCGCATCGTTGGGAAACACCCTGGGCGGCTTAACCAACATTTTTATTGGTCGCTTACTGCCGTTAAAACGTCAGGGGCGATGGCATGACACAGCAATAACGTGGTTGCACCGATTGGGGCCTGCAGCGCTGTTGTTTAGTTGG
Organism: Mixta mediterraneensis; assembly: GCF_030283135.1. NCBI lineage: Bacteria > Pseudomonadati > Pseudomonadota > Gammaproteobacteria > Enterobacterales > Erwiniaceae > Mixta > Mixta mediterraneensis. The sequence goes on from NZ_JASUAZ010000052.1 coordinate 12,213, forward strand.
TTGCCGGTAGTAGGGGATCTGCTCTGCGTTCTCGCAGGCTGGTTACGCTTCGCCTGGCTCCCGGCAACATTGTTTCTCGCTGTCGGTAAAACGCTGCGTTATATCGTTATCGCGACCGCCACATTACAGAGCATGCAATGGTGGCATTGATTCGCACAGATTCGAGGCTACGGTTAACATTATGCTGAACAAAAATAAATTATTCTCACAGCGGGAGGTTAATGTGATCCCGGATGTATCTAAAGCGCTCTCCTGGCTGGAGGCGCATCCTAATGCTTTGAAAGGCATTGGACGTGGCATCGAACGTGAAACATTGCGTGTACAACCCAATGGTCACCTTGCGGAAAGTGGTCATCCGCTGTCATTAGGTTCTGCATTAAAGCATGACTGGATTACTACCGATTTCGCTGAAACGCTGCTTGAATTCATTACGCCGGTTGATAAAAATATCGACCATATGCTGGCTTTCCTGCGCGACATCCATCGTCACGTTGCGCGTGAGCTAGGTGAAGAGCGTATGTGGCCGTTCAGTATGCCGTGCGTTATTGAAGACGCAAACAAGATTGAACTGGCGCAATACGGCAATTCAAATATCGGCCGGATGAAAACGCTTTATCGTGAAGGGCTGAAAAATCGTTATGGTGCGCTGATGCAAACCATCTCAGGTATTCACTACAACTTTTCGTTACCGCTGTCGTTCTGGCAAGAATGGGCGGATGTGAAGGATATAGAAAGCGGTAAAGAAACAATTTCTGCAGGCTATCTGCGGTTAATCCGTAACTATTATCGCTTTGGCTGGGTTATTCCTTATCTGTTTGGTGCCTCGCCAGCTATTTGTTCGGGCTTTCTGCAGGGTCGTGAAAGCGCGCTACCGTTTGAAACTAACGGGGAAGGGATGCTATGGCTACCGTATGCGACCTCGCTACGCTTGAGCGATCTGGGCTATACCAATAAATCGCAAAGTTCACTTGGCATTACCTTCAACTCTCTGGATGGCTATGTTTCCGCTCTTAAAAAGGCGATTAAAACGCCGTCAGAAGAGTTTGCGAACATGGGCATTAAAGATGCCGACGGCAACTGGCTTCAGCTCAATACGAATGTGCTGCAAATTGAAAACGAGTTATACGCACCGATCCGTCCGAAACGCGTTACGCGTTCTGGCGAAGCGCCATCGGACGCGTTATTGCGTGGCGGCATTGAATATATTGAAGTGCGTTCGCTTGATATTAATCCGTTCTCCGCAATTGGCGTTGATGAAAACCAGGTGCGGTTCCTCGACCTGTTTTTAATCTGGTGTACATTGGCAGATGCGCCTGAGATGAGCGCTGAAGAGTTGCAATGCACCCGCAAAAACTGGAACCGCGTCGTATTAGAAGGGCGTAAGCCCGGTCAAAAAATTGCGGTGGGATGTGGTGAAGCAGAACATTCGCTACAGGAAGTAGGAAAAACACTCTTTGCCGATCTGCGTCGTGTCGCTGAGACGTTAGACAGCAACCAGGCCAGCACGCAATATCAACAAGTTTGCGATCAACTGGTGGCGTCGTTTGACGATCCTGAGCTAACCTATTCGGCGCGCATCCTTCACGCGATGAAGGAAAACGGTTTAACCGGAACCGGCGTGGCACTGGCAGAGCAATATCGCCATTTGCTGTGTGAAGAGCCGCTAGAAGTGCTGAAGGAAGACGATTTCACGCGTCAGGCGCAGGAATCTGTGGCGGCACAGCAGCAGCTTGAAGCGAGTGATGCGTTGGATTTCGAAACTTATCTGGCCAGCCGGGAAGGGTAGAAAAGAAAAAGGCCACATCAATGTGGCCAAATTAACATCTCTGTTGTCAGGGATGATGATAACAAATGCGCGTCTTTCATATATTCAGACGTTGGGCGAACAGAAAAGTTTCATCGTTTTAAAAAAATTCTCAGAACAGGAGGCAACGTAATGCCACTACTGGATAGTTTTACTGTTGATCATACCATCATGGCCGCGCCCGCAGTGCGTGTTGCTAAGACCATGAAGACGCCGCATGGCGATACGATTACTGTTTTTGACCTGCGTTTCTGCCGACCCAATATTGATATTCTTACTGAACGCGGTATTCATACGCTTGAACATCTTTTTGCGGGATTCATGCGCGACCACCTCAATGGCGAAGGCGTTGAGATTGTCGACATTTCGCCAATGGGTTGCCGCACCGGTTTCTACATGAGCCTGATCGGTACGCCAGATGAACAGCGTGTCGCCAAAGCCTGGAAAGGTGCGATGGAAGATGTCCTGAAGGTTAAAGATCAGAATCAGATCCCAGAACTGAATGAATATCAATGCGGTAGCTATAAGCTCCACTCGTTAGAAGAAGCGCAGCAAATCGCCCGCAATGTTCTGGCGCATGATATTGGTGTGAACCACAACGAAGAGTTGAAACTCCCTAAAGAGAAACTGCAAGAACTGCACATCTAGTTTTTGCCGTTAACGACAAAGTAAAACGCCGCTTTTTAGCGGCGTTTTTTGTAAATATCAGGTGTATTAGTCGCGACTTGATCTGACACTGGACCTTGAAAGGTTGAGAGTTACCGGTTTTGATATGGGTGTCTAATCCTTATACAAAACACGAGGTAACTCTCATGCTTCATACTAACAATCCCATCATCAAACACAAAGCCGGCCTGCTCAATCTGGCCGAAGAACTCGGTAACGTATCAAAAGCCTGTAAAATCATGGGGGTGTCACGCGACACATTCTACCGCTACCAGGAGCTAGCTGAAGAAGGCGGCATTGACGCGCTGGTTAATCAAAACCGTCGGGTACCCAACCTGAAGAATCGGGCCGATGAAGCCACTGAACGGGCGGTTGTTGAGTACGCCGTTGAGTTCCCGGCCCACGGTCAGCACCGGACCAGTAATGAGCTGCGTAAAAAAGGCGTGTTTATCTCCGGCAGCGGCGTGCGCTCCATCTGGCAACGACATGACCTGGAGAACTTCCGTAAGCGGCTGAAGGCGCTTACGGAAAAGGTCGCCAGAGAAGGCATTGTGCTTACCGATGCTCAAATCGCCGCACTGGAGAAGAAGGTGCACGATGACGAAGCCTGCGGTGAAATCGAAACGGCTCACCCGGGTTATCTGGGGTCGCAGGACACCTTCTACGTTGGGAATCTGAAAGGCGTTGGCCGCATCTACCAGCAGACGTTCGTGGATACGTACTCGAAAATGGCTCACTGCAAGCTGTATACGAGTAAAACGCCGATCACTGCAGCCGACCTGCTTAATGATCGGGTACTGCCGTTCTATGAGGCTCAGGGGCTGCCGATGCTGAGAATACTGACCGACAGGGGCACAGAGTACTGCGGTAAAGTAGAGCAACATGATTATCAGCTGTATCTGGCCATCAACGATATCGACCATACGAAAACGAAAGCGATGTCCCCGCAGACGAACGGTATCTGCGAGCGCTTCCATAAAACCATTTTGCAGGAGTTTTATCAGGTTACGTTCCGCAAGAAGCTATATGCAGACCTGGAGAGCCTGCAAATGGATCTGGACAACTGGTTGTGGCATTACAATAATGAGCGAACTCATCAGGGGAAAATGTGCTGCGGGCGTACGCCAATGGCCACGTTACTTGATGGAAAACGGGTCTGGGCAGAAAAGAATCTGAACCAGATTTAATCTGACAGACACCTGTATAAATAACCGGTAACTGTCAGATCAGGTCTGAGCTAGTACATATCAGGAGCCAATAGAGGATTGTAACGGCGTCTGCGGCGTAATTCTTACCTGTTTGACCATGTTGTCCTGCACATCCAGAATATCGATGTTGTAGTGGCTAATTTGAATACACGTGTTTACTTCAGGAATTTCTTCCAGCGCTTCCAGGAGCATGCCATTGATGGTGCGCGCTTCTTCTTCAGGAAGATGCCAGTTAAAAGCTTTGTTTATTTCACGCACGTTGGCGCTACCTTCGATTAACACTGAACCATCATTTTGCGGCATGACTTCTTCTGCCAGCGAAGGCGACATTGAAGTGGTGAAATCGCCAACAATCTCTTCCAGAATGTCTTCAATGGTGAGTAAGCCCTTTATATCGCCATACTCGTCCACCACCAAACCGACCTTCTTCTTGTTGCGCTGAAATTTAACCAGTTGGGTATTTAATGGCGTGCCTTCAGGCACATAATAAATTTCATCAGCAGCGCGCAGCAATGTCTCTTTATTGAACTCTTTTTTCTCAGTCATCATGCGCCAGGCTTCGCGCACGCGCAGCATGCCAACGCAATCATCCAGCGAGTCGCGAAATAGCACGATACGCCCATGCGGCGAATGGCTAAGCTGACGCACCACCGATTTCCAGTCATCGTTGATGTTGATGCCGACGATCTCATTGCGCGGCACCATGATGTCGTCAACGCTGACTTTTTCCAGATCAAGCACGGAAAGCAGCATATCCTGATTACGACGTGACATCAGGCTGCGTGACTCATAAACGATGGTACGCAGCTCTTCTTTGCTTAATGCTGAGCTGATTGAACCTTCAGTTTTAATACCCACTATGCGCATCAGAATATGCGTGATGGTGTTTAACAACCAGACCAGTGGCAGCATGACATATTGTAATGGCCCAAGTAGTACGCTACTGGGATAAGCGACTTTTTCTGGATACAGCGCGGCAATGGTTTTGGGCAGCACTTCAGAGAACACCAATACGATAAATGTCAGTACGCCGGTGGCAATGGCCACACCGGCATCGCCATACAGGCGCATCCCCACAATAGTCGCAAGCGCAGACGCGAGGATATTAACCAGATTATTGCCTATTAACACCAGGCTAATCAGGCGATCAGGGCGGCGCAATAATTTTTCGACGCGACGCGCGCCGCGATGACCGCTTTTTGCCTGATGACGCAGCTTATAGCGGTTAAGTGTCATCATGCCGGTTTCGGAACCTGAAAAATAAGCCGAAACCAGCACCATAATAATCAACGTAATAATCAACGTGGTGGTTGAAACATGTTCCAACGCAGAACTTCCTTAATTAATGAACGGTATGGGTGAGCAGATGCTGTAAAACGCGGCTGCCGAAGTAAGCCATGGTTAGCAGTAACGCACCGCTACAGTTAAACCACACTACGCGACGACCGCGCCAGCCCTCGTGATAATGACCCCAGAGCAGAACGATGTAGACGAACCAGGCAATGATGGAAAGCACCGCTTTATCTACATTCTCGGCGCTAAACAGGTCATGCATATAAAACAGGCCGGTGCACAACACCAGCGTCAACAGTACGACGCCGACCTGGGTAATATGAAACATCTTGCGCTCAATAGTCAGCAGTGGCGGCATATCTTGCGTAAAAGCCAGTTTTTTATTTTTTAACTGATAATCGATCCAGGCCAACTGTAGCGCATAAAGCGCCGCGATGATCAACGTGGCATAGGCAAACAACGACAGGCCAATGTGAATCATCATTCCCGGCGTGGTTTCAAGATGGGTAATAAACGCGTTAGGAACAAAGGTCGCAAAGGCGAGGTTGATTAACGCGAAACTATAAACAATGGGTAAGAGCAGCCAACCGCGATTGCGCGATGCGACAATGGTCATAATGGCGCAAATCAATAAACTGACCATAGATCCGATGTTTAGCAGACTTAAATTTTGTCCGCCGTCGACGGCAAAAATGCGTTGCTGTAACGCTACAGCATGAGTAATCAGCGCCACGCAGGCAGAAAGCACCGCCATCCGCCGCCAGCCGCTGTTACGTTTTAACAGGCTGGGAATGATCAGTGCAAGGCTCAGGGAGTAGGCGAACAGGGCCACAATCGCGAAAACGGACATAGATCCTTTCAGGTATCGGTCGGATATAAAGAAAAAAGCAGTATAACGCCAGCGACAGCAGGCTCCAAACGATCTGAGGGGCAATTGCAGAGATCGCTGATGCTTCGTGTTATAATCCGCCGCATTCTGCCGATCAGGCGCCTCGCGATTTTTTAAGTGAGAGAAAATGTTTGATAATTTAACCGATCGTTTGTCGCAAACCCTTCGCAATATCAGTGGCCGCGGAAGGCTGACCGAAGAAAACATTAAAGACACGCTGCGTGAAGTTCGCATGGCGTTGCTCGAAGCTGACGTTGCGCTGCCGGTAGTGCGCGATTTCATTAACCGCGTAAAAGAGAGCGCGGTTGGCCATGACGTTAATAAAAGCCTGACGCCGGGCCAGGAATTCATCAAAATCGTTCGCAACGAACTGGTTGCAGCGATGGGGGCGGAAAACAATGCGCTGGATTTAGCCGCACAACCTCCTGCGGTCGTGCTGATGGCCGGTTTACAAGGTGCAGGTAAAACTACCAGCGTCGGTAAACTGGGGAAATTTCTGCGTGAAAAGCATAAGAAAAAGGTTTTGGTTGTTTCTGCTGACGTTTATCGTCCGGCTGCAATTAAACAGCTTGAAACGCTGGCACAGCAAGTGGGGGTGGATTTCTGTCCGTCCGATCTGAGCCAAAAGCCGGTAGACATCGTCAATAATGCCTTAAAAGAAGCCCAACTGAAGTTTTACGATGTGTTGCTGGTCGATACTGCTGGCCGTTTGCACGTTGATGAAGCGATGATGGACGAAATCAAACAGGTTCATGCCGCGATCAAACCGGTTGAAACGCTGTTTGTTGTCGATGCGATGACCGGTCAGGATGCGGCTAATACCGCGAAAGCTTTTAACGAAGCATTGCCCTTAACGGGCGTGATCCTGACCAAAGTCGACGGTGATGCACGCGGCGGGGCGGCGCTGTCAATTCGTCATATTACGGGCAAACCCATTAAATTTATGGGGGTCGGTGAAAAGACCGAAGCGCTGGAGCCTTTCTATCCGGAACGTATTGCGTCACGCATTCTCGGCATGGGCGACGTGCTGTCGCTGATTGAAGATATTGAAAGCAAAGTCGATCGCGATCAGGCTGAAAAGCTGGCGAAGAAATTAAAAACCGGCGACGGTTTCGATCTTAACGATTTTCTTGAGCAGTTAAAGCAGATGCGCAACATGGGCGGCATGGCGAGCCTGATGGGTAAGCTGCCTGGCATGGGCCAACTGCCGGATAATGTTAAATCGCAAATGGATGATAAAGTCCTGGTGCGCATGGAAGCCATTATTAATTCGATGACGCGCAAAGAGCGCGAAAAGCCAGAAATCATCAAAGGCTCACGCAAACGCCGTATTGCGACGGGGTCAGGCATGCAGGTACAGGACGTTAATCGTTTACTTAAACAGTTCGATGACATGCAGCGCATGATGAAAAAGATGAAGAAGGGCGGCATGGCAAAAATGATGCGCGGTATGAAAGGTATGATGCCGCCAGGTTTCCCGGGACGTTAACCGTTCCACAAAAAAGCCGGAAAGAAGTGCTATTAGGTTGCTTTTTGCGCCAAAATGTGTAAAATTTTCGGGCTTTTTATACAGCACCCGGACCCCGTTCCTCGATGGGGGCCGGGTGTTTTATTAACTGAAGAGGATGTTATGGTAACAATTCGTTTGGCACGTCACGGCGCGAAAAAGCGTCCGTTCTATCAGGTCGTCGTCACTGACAGCCGTAATGCACGCAATGGTCGTTTCATTGAGCGCGTAGGTTTCTTCAACCCGATCGCTTCTGGTCAGGCTGAAAGTCTGCGTCTGGATCTGGATCGCATCGAGCACTGGGTTGGCCAGGGCGCAACGCTTTCTGATCGCGTTAACGCGCTGATCAAAGAAGCAAAGAAAGCAGCTTAATCTGTCACGGTGGTGAGCATGAGCAAACAACTTGCCGCAACGCTTCCTGTTAATCTCATCGTTTTGGGTAAAATGGGGGCCGCATACGGCATCCGCGGTTGGCTCAAAGTGTTTTCCTCCACTGAAGACGCCGAAAGTATCTTCGACTACCAACCCTGGTTTATCCAGCGTGCCGGTAAATGGCAGCAGGTCGAGCTGGAAGGTTGGAAGCACCACAATCAGGACCTGATTATCAAAGTCAAAGGCATTGACGATCGGGATGCGGCAGCGCAATTAACCAATTGCGAAATTCAGGTCGATTCGACGCAGTTGCCAGCGCTAGAGAACGGTGACTACTACTGGAAAGACCTTATGGGTTGCCGGGTAGTTAACCTCGACGGCTACGAGATGGGAAAAGTCGTTGATTTGATGGAAACCGGCTCGAACGACGTACTTGTCGTTAAGGCAAACCTGAAAGATGCATTCGGTGTACAGGAACGGTTAATTCCGTTTCTTGATGAACAGGTTATCAAGAAAGTCGATCTCACTACTGGCCTCATTGAAGTAGACTGGGATCCTGGTTTTTGATCTCCGAATCAAACGGTAACGTAACGGCGAATACAATGTGGATTGGTGTTATTAGCCTGTTTCCAGAAATGTTTCGCGCTATTACCGATTACGGGGTAACTGGCCGGGCAGTAAAAAATGGCCTGCTCAGCATTCAAAGCTGGAGTCCACGTGATTTCGCGCTTGACCGGCACCGTACCGTGGACGATCGTCCTTACGGCGGCGGACCGGGAATGCTGATGATGGTGCAACCTTTACGGGACGCCATCTCCGCAGCGAAAGCAGCGGCGGGAGACGGAGCCAGGGTGATTTATCTTTCACCTCAGGGTCGTAAACTTGACCAACAGGGCGTTTGCGAACTGGCGACACGGAACAAGTTGATTCTTGTCTGCGGTCGTTATGAAGGGATTGATGAGCGCGTAATCCAAACCGAAATTGATGAAGAGTGGTCAATCGGCGATTACGTACTCAGCGGTGGGGAACTACCAGCAATGACATTGATTGATTCGGTCGCCCGGTTTATTCCTGGCGTGCTGGGCAAGCAAGCGTCAGCCGATGAGGATTCGTTCTCAGAAGGTTTGCTGGACTGTCCACATTACACCCGACCTGAAGTGTTAGAAGGGATGGAGGTCCCGGCAGTGTTACTGTCTGGCAACCATGCTGATATTCGCCGTTGGCGCCTGAAACAGTCGCTAGGCCGTACCTGGCTAAGAAGACCTGAACTTCTGGAAAACCTGGCTCTGACTGAAGAGCAAGCAAGGTTGCTAAAGGAATTCAAACGGGAGTTCCAGCAGCAGCAAAATGATGATGTGGAAGAGTGATCTTCCCTGACTATCAGTTTACCCAGGATAAGAGATTTAATTATGAGCAACATTATTAAGCAAATTGAACAAGAGCAGATGAAACAGGACGTACCTTCCTTCCGTCCGGGTGATACCGTGGAAGTGAAAGTATGGGTCGTTGAAGGTTCTAAAAAACGTCTGCAGGCATTCGAGGGCGTGGTTATCGCTATTCGTAACCGCGGTCTGCACTCTGCATTCACTGTTCGCAAAATTTCTAACGGCGAAGGCGTTGAGCGTGTTTTCCAGACTCACTCACCGGTAATTGACAGTATCACTGTTAAACGTCGTGGCGCTGTACGTAAAGCCAAACTGTACTACCTGCGTGAGCGTACTGGTAAGTCTGCTCGTATTAAAGAGCGTCTTAACTAAGGTATCGCTAACGCGACATCTAAAAGTTAATAGCAAACAAGGGGTTGGCGTGATGCCAGCCCCTTTTTTTACACATGTTCTGACAAAAATGTCTACACCATTGAGACGATACACAGAACATGCCAGGCAATTTTACTCGCTGAAATATCGGATTACACTTCGTGTCCTTCGCATGGGCGAGAAAAATGGTAGATCGCAGTATTTACCGGCCTGCTGTCCAAAATGATGAGTCCATAGCGACAACCAATAAAATGTCCGCCACACTTCTCTGCTACTTTTCTGCTTGCTTTGTTTTCTTCTGCCGCAAGGATCTCGATAACGTTTATTTCCGGGCGGTTAAATCCTGATTTGAGCAGCAGGTTCACTGCGCGATGTCAACAACGGGTAAAAAGTGATCCGCTTACCATCACCACCAACGGTTTAATATTGATCCACCGTTTTACTCAGGATTAGCTTCCGCGATAATCCCTGCCTTTCGTTTCTGTTTCAGTCGATAG
>NZ_JASUAZ010000053.1:0-21684 GCF_030283135.1 Mixta mediterraneensis
ACTGAAAGATAAGCTGAAAAGCGGTCAACTCCAGAAGAAAACGAAAGCAACAACGCTCGAATGATTCAAAGGGGGTGGGTCAGTTTTACTTTGGCAGGGTGGGTCAGAATTCGATCGGTATTGACACAGAACCGCTGATCCTAACCCTTATATCCCGCTGTTTCTGGACGTTCTCAGAAAAGTTTCATGTTAGCCTGCGGCCCTGCCCTGCCCTGCCCTGCCCTTGACGCAGACCCGATAAGCGTGCTGCGACACCTTATCCATAAAGTGTCGATGTGTACACGTCAACTTTCATGCCAGCAGATACTCGCTTTGAGCACTTCAATCAGCGGGATCAATTTGTACAGTTGTTAAAGCGTTTCCGAATCTGAGGTTGGCTTAGAAAACGAAAACGCCCTGCCTTCTGGACAAAGGACAGCGCCTGTGGCAACTAAGAACGTCTCTTCCCAGGCTCCTCCAGACTGAAATGTTATTTGAGCGAGATACGCGCCACGCTGTCCGGGCCTTTGGTCGAGTTATCTTTATTAAACGCCTGTTTCAGTGATACATACAGCGTCTGGCCATCGGCAGAAACCAGCAGGCTGTTCGGGTTAGTGTCAAATGACCAGCTGTGTTTCACTGCATAGGTGGTGGCGTCCAGTTGCAGCACTTTCTTCGATTCGCGCTGGCTGATGTAAATCTCGTTACGTTTAGCGTTGAACTTAATTCCCAGCGCATCACCTTCGATACGTTTAATCACTTTGCCCGTCTGCTCGTCAAACACCAGGGTGGTTTTCCCTTTTGAATCATCCGTAACAAACAGGCGACCGGTTGCCGGATCTTCCGCCATATTCAGGAACAGATAGTCTTTGCCATCATTCGGCGACCAGCGTTTCTCAACTTTATGCGTGTGTGGATTGATTACCGCAATTTCGCCCGCGCCGTTAGCCGCATAGATGCGTTCGGTCAGAGGGGAATAAATAATGCCCGTCACCCACTTTCCAATATTTTTAATGGTGGTTTTGACCTTAAACGTTTTGGTATTAACCACGGTGATGTAACCCGGATCGGCTACGCGTCCCACATACAGCGCGTCACCGTGCAGCAGCATTTCACGCGCACCTACCGCATCGCCGTCTTTATCTTTGCCGCCAAACATCACCCGCTGTAGCACTTTGCCGCTTTGGGCATCCACTTTCGACACGGCACCATCAAGCGAGTTGGTGGTGTAGATCACGCTGCCTTCATCGTTAATTGCCATACCGAAGTTTTTCAAATCAGTATGCGTTTCGCCTTTCGTCGCCAGCGTGGTTGGGTCAAGGCGATACAACATGCCGCCATTAACATCTTTGAAGCCCTGCGCACTGGCGACATACAGCGTATTGGTTGCCGGGGAATAAGCCAGTTCATACAGCCCATCACCTAATATGCGTTGGGTTACGGTCTGATCAACCGGCTTTGTTGCTTTAGCAGACGAGACTGCCGGGGCTGCAACCTTGCTGGCCGGTGTCTGACAAGCCGTCAGGCTGAACGTAGCAATGATTGCAACGGCAAGCGCTGCTTTACGCGGACTGAACAACGATTTCATTCTGTACTCCATCAATGGATGAACGGCTTCCGTCTGATCTTTGGGGGCTCAGAAGGATGACGAAAAGAATGCGAATCATACGCATTTACAGAAAGTAAGCAAATCAGCCCAGTCTCTTCGCACTTTTACGCGGTGTTGCAGAGCAAAGCTTTCTTCCTGCTTTGCGCTTTTCTATGGAAAAAACGTCTGGAAAAGCAAAACCATTGGCAACACGTGGAGTTAAATCCATTTATATCTGATTGATTTAAATGTTAAATACAAATATTTACATTTTTATCTGAAACCTTTCTCGAAACATTAAAGCAAATGATTATCATTGGCTTTCTCAAAATATAGGCTTCTTTACCGTTGTGCTTTTAATCGTGTTGTTACGGTGTTTAAGCAATAAAAACGAAGCGAAATAACCGCTCGCTCATTTCTGACAGGAAAAATTATGTCTTTAACACGCAGGGAAACGTGCGTTGAATCTCGCGCGTCAGGCAACAGGAAAACCTTCTCAGTGTCTCTGCTGGCAATGGCGGTACACATCCTTATCCATCCGACGCAGGTACAGGCCGCCGATAATTCCAGCAGTACGGCAGCCAGCGAGACTCAACAGGATATGGTGGTAGATGCCAGCATTGATGATAATACTGCTGAAGAACAGCACGACTATCAGGTTAAAACCACGCGTGCCGGCACTAAACTGCTGCTGACGCCGCGTGATGTGCCGCAGTCTGTCAGCGTAGTAACGCAGCAGCGTATGCAGGACCAGCAGTTACAGACCGTAACCGATGTGCTTAATAATACTACGGGTATTTCCAGCAATCTGATCGACAGCGAACGTTCCGAATATTACGCACGCGGCTTCAAAACCACTAATTTCACCTTTGATGGCATTCCCACGTCGGTCGGCGACTCCTGGAACTTTGGCGATGCGGCTTCAGATACGGCAATTTACGATCGCATTGAGGTGGTTCGCGGAGCCACGGGCCTGATGACTGGCGCAGGCAGCCCTTCTGCATCCGTAAATATGGTGCGCAAACATGCTGACAGCAAAACGTTTACCGGCACCGTAAGCGCCAGCTACGGCAGCTGGAACAAACAGCGTTATGTCGCGGATGTTTCCGGACCGCTGAATGACGATGGCTCAGTACGCGGCCGCGTGGTGACGGGTTATCAGGACCAAGACAGTTGGTTAGATCGCTACCATAAAACCAAAAAGTTTCTGTACGCCGTGGTTGATGCTGATATAACCGATCACACTACCGTATCGCTCGGTTATGACTATGAAAATGCCGATACCGGCAATCCGACGTGGGGTGGCCTGCCAATATTTTATAGCAATGGTGCCCTGACCCATTACAACCGCAGCCTGAATTCCTCCGCCGACTGGACTTACTATCACACCAACGCGCGCAAAGTGTACGCAGACCTGGTACATAATTTTGATAACGGCTGGGACATCCACCTCAACGGTACACATGCGGAAAACACCTTCAGTGACAAGCTCCTGTATGTGATGGATTATCCGGATCAGAGTACTGGCGAAGGTACAACGGGCTACGGCAGCATGGACGAGGGCAAGCGCACCCTCACCTCGGTTGATGGCTATGCCAGCGGCCCCTTTGAGTTATTGGGTCGTCAACATCAGCTGATGGCGGGCGTCAGTTACAGCCGCCAGCATAACGTGACTGACAGCCAGGATGGCGTAACCGATCTGGAAAACTACAATATTGCGGCCAGCGATATGGGTGCATTTAACAACGGCTGGAAGGGCAATCTTGCCGAACCGCAATGGCAGGGTTGGTATCTGAATGCGGATGACGTAATCCGTCAGAAATCGGCATATATTGCTACACGCCTCTCTCTGGCCGATCCATTGTCGCTGATTGCAGGCGCACGCTATACCCAATGGAGCACGAATGGCAGCAGTGGAAACGTTGAGAAAAATAACATTACACCCTATGCCGGCCTGATTTATGACATCAATGATACCTGGTCAGCCTATGCCAGCTACACCTCAATCTTTCAGCCGCAAACCTACCGCAACAGCTCAGGTCAATACCTGTCACCGGCGACCGGTAAAAGCTACGAAACCGGCTTGAAGTCAACCTGGTTCGATGGCCGTCTGACCGCCACGCTGGCTATCTTCCGTATCGAACAGGAAAACGTGGGCACCGCTGAAGAGGGTGTTTATGTGAACAACAGCAGCGAACAGGCCTATTACGCGACCAAAGGCGCTCGCAGTAAAGGCGCGGAATTCGAGCTGAACGGCGCGGTGACGGATAATCTGCAACTGACTTTCGGCGCGACGCGCTATGTGGCACGAGATAAAGCGGGCCGCTATAACCCGGACCAGCCGCAGACTGATTTCAGGCTGTTCACCCGTTACCGTGTTCCATCGCTGCCAGACCTGACCATTGGCGGCGGCATCAACTGGCAGAATCGTGTATTTGAGGATGTCAGCGCACCGGATGGCAGCACCCAGCGCGTCTATCAGGGGAGCTATCCTCTGGCCAACCTGTTTGCCCGTTATCAGGTCACCAAACAGGTTGCTGTGCAGGCAAACATAGATAACCTGTTTGACCGCACCTACTACACCTATATGAACAATTATGTCTACGGTGAGCCGCGTAACTTCTCAGTCAGCGTCTCTTATCAGTTCTGATGTGTCTAATTGCGCCCTGTTAGTCAGGGCGCAATTGCTGTCGGTGATTGACAGCAAACCGGGAAGAGGTAGCTACCCCTTACAGGTGTCATTTGCATGTGATCTGATCGGGCCCGTTCAGGCTCTGGGCCTGGCCGCAAAATTTTTGCCAGTACGCGAAAACCCAACGAACAAGGATTCGAAGCGCCACTGCTGTTCGGTCAGATTATGCTGTTTGAGAGTAGGTCGAAAATACCCCATCGCTGTGTAAAAGATCCCTTATCAGAGAATCATACCCGCAGGTTCCGCTTACCTCAGATCAATCGATTTATTGCGCGATATATTTTCCGCTCCCCTGGCTGCGTTAGATAAAAATGATTCCGCAGTAAAAAACCATAAAGTTAACACATTAATTACGTGACAGAGATCATGCAATTAATAACAAAAAATTAACATAAAAATCCAAAAAAAAATATCCTCTTGTTTTTAAGGAACTTTAATTAATATCTTTAAGTGATAAACGAACTTACTCCGCTTTTTCCCTCTTGATTTCCCTATCGATGATGATCTAATAATCATTTCATTAACATGTTAATGACAAGATTAATTACCCTTCAGTCATGAGGAAATACGATGAAAAGGTCTGTCTTTGCTGTCGCTCTCAATCACCGTTCTCAAACAGAGCACTGGAAGGAGGCTTTTCACCAGTCACCTTATAAAACGCCACCTAAAACGCCGGTCTGGTTTATTAAGCCACGTAATACACACCGGCAGACGGGGGACATCATTTCATTGCCTGAACAGCAGACGTTCAGTGGCGGTACGCTTGCCGTCGTGATCGGAAAAACAGCCCGTAAAGTCAGTGCTGTTGATGCTGAGCACTATATCGCAGGCTATGCGCTGGCCAACGACGTGAGCCTGGCGGAAGAAAGCTTTTACCGCCCAGCGATCAAGGCTAAGTGTCGTGATGGTTTTTGCCCTATTGGCCAGATGGCAGCGCTCAAAGATGTCAGCGCTTTGAATATCGTGACTGAAGTTAATGGCGTGGTGAAGCAGAGCTGGTCAACGGCAGAACTGCATCGTAATGCGGCTGAACTTATTGCCGCGCTGAGCGATTTTGCCACTTTACAGGCGGGCGATGTCATTCTGCTCGGTACGCCACAGCAGCGTATCGCGGTGCTGGCGGGTGACAGCGTGACCATTAAAGCGCAAGGCTTGCCTGATTTGACTAATCATTTCAGCGACAAAGTGCTACCCCAAATGCAACCAGATGGGCATCCCACACTTTTTGCGCTGGGTCTGAATTATGCCGATCACGCAACTGAACTGGATTTTAAAGCGCCGGAGGAACCGCTGGTTTTCATTAAAGCGCCTAACACCCTTACCGGCGACAAAAGCGTTAGCGTACGCCCGGATAACCTTGAGTACATGCATTATGAAGCTGAGCTGGTAGTCGTTATAGGCAAAACTGCCCGTAATGTGAGTCGTACGGATGCGCTCAACTACGTCGAAGGTTACACGGTCTGTAATGACTACGCGGTTCGTGATTATCTGGAAAACTATTACCGTCCCAATCTCCGTGTAAAAAGCCGCGATACCCTAACGCCGCTGCTCGACAGAATTACCCCCCGCGACACCATTCCTGATGTGCAGAATCTGCAACTGAAAACGTTTGTTAACGGCGAAATGACTCAGTCCGGCACGACGCAGGACATGGTGTTCAGCGTTGCCTTTCTTATTGAATATTTAAGCGAATTTATGACGCTGCAGCCCGGCGATATGATTGCCACCGGCACGCCAAAGGGGCTGGCAGACGTTAAACCCGGCGATGAAGTGGTAGTAGAAGTGGAAGGCGTCGGCCGTTTAACCAACCGAATTGTGAGTGAAAAACAGTTTGAGGAGAGCCTGAAATGAAAAAGATACATCACTGGATTAACGGTAAAAACGTCGCCAGTAGCGACTATTTCACCACCGTAAACCCGGCTAACGGTGAAGTCCTGGCAGACGTCGCTTCGGGTGGTGAAAAAGAGATTCATCAGGCGGTGGAAGCGGCGAAAAATGCGTTCCCTAAATGGGCAAATACCCCAATGAAAGAGCGCGCCCGCCTGATGCGCCGCCTGGGCGAGCTTATTGATGAAAACGTACCTGAAATTGCCGAAATGGAAACCGCCGATACCGGTTTGCCCATTCACCAGACAAAAAACGTTTTGATCCCGCGTGCTTCTCACAACTTTGAATTCTTTGCTGAAATCTGTCAGCAGATGAATGGCCGCACTTATCCGGTCGACGACAAAATGATGAACTACACGCTCATCCAGCCGGTAGGCGTATGTGCGCTGGTATCGCCATGGAATGTGCCGTTTATGACGGCGACCTGGAAAACAGCCCCCTGTCTGGCTCTGGGTAACACTGCGGTACTGAAGATGTCCGAGCTTTCACCGCTCTCAGCCGATCGACTCGGTGAACTGGCGCTCGAAGCCGGTATCCCGGCGGGTGTGCTGAATGTGGTGCAAGGGTATGGCAACACCGCGGGTGATGCACTTGTGCGACATAACGATGTTCGTGCGGTGTCGTTTACGGGCGGGACATTAACTGGCCGAAAAATTATGCAAAACGCCGGTCTTAAAAAGTTCTCGATGGAACTGGGGGGCAAGTCGCCGGTGCTGGTGTTTGAAGATGCTGACATTGAGCGGGCGCTGGATGCCGCCCTGTTCACTATCTTCTCGCTTAACGGCGAGCGCTGCACTGCCGGTTCACGCATTTTTATTCAGGAAAGTATCTATCCCGAATTCGTGAAGCGGTTTGCTGAACGTGCAAACCGCCTACGCGTAGGTGATCCGACCGACCCGAATACGCAGGTAGGTGCGCTGATTAGCCCGCAGCACTGGGAAAAAGTGTCCGGCTACATTCGTCTGGGAATTGAAGAAGGCGCCAAAGTACTAGCGGGCGGCCCGGATAAGCCGGAAGGTCTGAGCCACGGCAACTTCCTGCGCCCTACCGTGCTGGCTGACGTCGATAATCGCATGCGCATCGCCCAGGAAGAAATTTTCGGGCCGGTGGCGTGTCTTTTGCCATTCAAAGATGAGGCTGAAGGGTTACGTCTGGCAAATGACGTTGAATACGGCCTGGCGTCTTATCTCTGGACCCAGGATGTCAGTAAGGTGCTGCGCCTGTCGCGTAGCATTGAGGCTGGCATGGTGTTCGTTAACACACAAAACGTACGCGATCTGCGTCAACCATTCGGCGGTGTTAAAGCTTCCGGAACGGGCCGCGAAGGCGGTGAGTACAGTTTCGAAGTGTTTGCCGAGATGAAAAACGTATGTATCTCCTTTGGTGATCATCCGATCCCAAAATGGGGCGTCTGATCCCTTATTACCCTCGCAACCGTCACGTGACGGTTGTTCTGAGCATGATATAAAGCCGGAAGAGACCAGAAAAATGGCGATTAAAATCAAAACATCTGCTGTACCCGCTCCAGACATAGTCCGTTGTGCTTACATGGAAATTCAGGTAACTGACCTGAAAGCTGCCCGTGAATTTTACGTTGATATTCTCGGCCTGACGGTTACCGATGAGGATGAACAGGCAATTTATCTGCGCTCGATGGAAGAATTTATCCATCATAATCTGGTGCTGCGCCAGGGGGACGTGGCCGCAGTAGCCGCCTTCTCATATCGCGTACGCAGCCCAGAAGATGTTGATCGCGCTGAAGCCTACTTTAAAGATCTGGGTTGTCGAACCGAACGCCGCGTAAACGGTTTTGTGAAAGGTATCGGAGATTCGGTTCGTGTCGAAGATCCTCTCGGTTTCCCCTATGAATTTTTCTATGACGTGCAACATGTCGATCGCCTCGCCTGGCGCTACGACCTCTACACGCCGGGTGCGCTGGTGCGTCTTGACCACTTCAACCAGATCACGCCGGACGTGCCAAAAGCCGTTGACTACATCCAGGGACTCGGCTTCCGCGTCACCGAGGATATTCGCGATGAAAATGGCGTGGTTTACGCTGCCTGGGCGTGCCGCAAGCAAACCGTACACGATACAGCGATGACCGGCGGCGCTGGTCCGCGTATGCATCACATTGCCTTCTCAACACATGAGAAACACAACATTCTGGCGATTTGCGACAAGCTTGGCGCATTACGTAAATCCGACCTGATCGAGCGTGGTCCCGGACGACATGGCGTGTCGAATGCCTTTTATCTCTACCTGCGCGATCCTGACGGACATCGCATAGAGATCTATACCCAGGATTACTATACCGGCGACCCGGACAACCCGGTGGTGAGCTGGGATGTACATGACAATCAGCGCCGCGACTGGTGGGGCAGCCCGGTAGTGCCAAGCTGGTATGCCGAGGGTTCACTGGTGCTCGATCTTGACGGCAACCCGCAGCCGGTCATTGAACGTAGCGATCCAAGCGAAATGGCGGTCACTATCGGTGCCGATGGCTTCTCATATACCCGCAAAGGGGATGTAGAAGAAGGATTTAAGCTCGGCAATACCCTGTAAGACGCCCGGCTGCAGGTCATTACAGACCTGCAGCGTGTTCCCGAATTATCCGCCACGCATTCTGCACGCACAGAATGCGGCTTCACTTCGCCCGCTTTCGGGTAACAGGAGGCTGTTATGCCCCATTTTATCGCGGAATGTACTGAAAATATTCGCCACCAGGCCGACCTGCCAGAGCTATTTGCTCAGGTCAATACCCATCTGGCAGACAGCGGCATTTTCCCGCTCGCTGGCATCCGTAGCCGCGCAAACTGGATCGACACCTGGCAGATGGCCGACGGCAAACACGATTATGCCTTTGTACATATGACGTTAAAAATCGGCCATGGCCGATCGCTGGAAAGGTTACAACCGGTGATGGCTGCCCTTTTTGACATCATTACGGACCACTTTGCAGCGCTGAGTGCAACACGCTATCTGGCGCTGTCGCTCGCAGTTGAAGAGCTGCATCCAGTGCTGAATTTTAAAAAGAATAATGTTCACGCGCTGTTTCGCTGAGCCTTGATTCAGGCAGAAGAGCGGCGGTGAGCGCCCCAGCAGATAGGGATTACTGACACATAGGCCGGTGCGCTGAATAAGAGCGCGACCTGGTTAGCTGGCTGTCTTACGCACGCTCTCGGTGAGACGTGAAGGCTCACGCTACGGTAGGACAAATATGTGGACGAGAAATATCTCTGCTTCGGCGGAACCAACCAAACGGGAGTATGAGGATGTTAGACAGCCAAACCATTAAAAGCCTGGCGCATGAGCTGCATCAGGCAGAGAAAAAACGCGAGCAGACGCGTCAGCTTTCGCTGCGTTACCCTCACATGACTATTGATGACGCCTATGCCATTCAACGCGAATGGGTAGCAGAAAAAATTGCGCAAGGCCGCGTGCTCAAAGGGCATAAGATCGGGTTGACCTCGAAAGCGATGCAGGCCAGTTCACAGATTGATGAACCCGATTATGGTGCCTTGCTTGATAACATGTTCTTTGCTGATGGCAGCGACATCGCGATCGATCGCTTTATCGTGCCCCGTGTTGAAGTCGAGCTGGCTTTTGTGCTGGCCAAACCGTTACGCGGCCCCAACTGCACCTTATTCGATGTGTATAACGCCACTGACTATATCATCCCGGCGCTGGAAATTATTGATGCGCGCTGCCATGGCATTGACCCTGAAACCCAGCGTCCCCGCAAAGTATTCGACACCATCTCCGATAATGCCGCCAATGCGGGCGTGGTAATGGGTGGCCGTCCTGTTAAGCCGGAAACACTCGACCTGCGCTGGATCTCAGCGCTGATGTACCGTAACGGCGTGATTGAAGAGTCTGGCGTCGCCGCGGCGGTGTTAAATCATCCTGCCAATGGCGTGGCCTGGCTTGCCAATAAGCTCGCTCCGCATGACGTACAGCTGGAACCCGGACAGATCATTCTGGGGGGGTCTTTCACACGCCCGGTTGCTGCGCGTAAAGGTGACACTTTCCATGTTGATTACGGCGTAATGGGCGCGATCAGCTGCCGCTTCGTCTGAGGGAAAATGATGGTAAATAACACATTCAAACAGGCGCTTAGCAATAAGCAGCCGCAGATTGGCTTATGGCTTGGGCTTGCCAACAGCTACAGCGCGGAAGTGGTGGCCGGAGCCGGGTTTAACTGGTTACTGATCGACGGTGAACACGCCCCCAACGATGTGCGTTCGGTATTAGGTCAGTTACAGGCGATTGCGCCTTATAAAAGCCATCCTGTCGTCCGCCCGCCGTGGAATGATGCGGTGATTATCAAGCAGTTGCTGGATACCGGTGCGCAGACATTGCTTATTCCGATGGTGCAAACCGCTCAAGACGCGCAACACGCCGTAAAAGCCTGCCGGTATCCACCTAATGGCGTCCGGGGTGTCGGCAGTGCCCTTGCCCGCGCTTCGCGCTGGAACCGTGTACCTGATTATCTGTTGCACGCGGATAAACAGATTTGCCTGCTGGTACAAATTGAAACGCGTCAGGGCGTAGAAAATCTGGATGAGATTCTGGCAGTAGAAGGCGTAGATGGTGTTTTCATCGGCCCCGCCGATCTCAGCGCGGATATGGGTTTTACCGGTAATCCGGCCCATCCCGCTGTGCAGGCCGTTATCGACACCTGTATTGAAAAGATCCTCGCAGCGGGAAAAGCACCGGGTATTTTGATGGCTAATGAGTCACTGGCGCAGCGCTATCTGGAGCGGGGGGCGCTGTTTGTTGCGGTCGGCGTTGATACCACCTTGCTGGCGCGTTCAGCGGAAGCTCTGGCAGCCCGCTTCACTTCATCCCTTAACCAGACTAACAGCGGCGAACAATCGGTTTATTAATCTGCCAGGAGAGAACCATGACGACCTTAGCGCAACAGCCTCATGAAAGCGGCCTGTCCGAAACTGAACAGCGCGTAATGAAAAAACTCTTCAAACGCCTGATTGTGTTTCTGTTCATTCTGTTTGTTTTCTCCTTTTTAGATCGGATCAACATTGGCTTTGCCGGACTCACCATGGGGCAGGATCTGGGCCTGACATCCGCGATGTTTGGGCTCGCTGCCACGCTGTTTTATGTCACCTACGTGTTGTGCGGCATTCCCAGTAATATCATGCTGGGGATTGTCGGCGCCCGGCGCTGGATTGCCGGCATTATGGTGTTATGGGGCATTGCTTCCACCTGCACCATGTTTGCAACCAGTGCCACAACGCTGTATCTGTTGCGTATGCTGGTAGGCATTGCCGAAGCTGGCTTTTTACCCGGCATCCTCGTCTATCTGACCTGGTGGTTTCCCGCTTATTACCGCGCCCGCGCGAACGCGCTTTTTATGATAGCGATGCCGGTTACTATGATGGTGGGATCACTGCTGTCCGGCTACGTGCTTGCGCTGGACGGGGTGTGGAACGTTAAAGGCTGGCAATGGCTGTTCATGCTTGAAGGTTTGCCCTCTGTCATCCTGGGCGTAGCAACCTGGTATTTTCTTGATGATAAGCCGTCACAGGCACGCTGGCTGGACGAAGATGAAAAGCGTACTTTGATGAAAATGCTGGATCGCGAAAGGGAGCTGCCAAAACCTGATGTTTCTACGCACAAGCCGCTATGGCGCGAAGTATTAACGCCGGTCGTGCTGCTGTATACCCTCGCCTACTTTTGCCTGACCAATACGTTGAGTGCCATTAATATCTGGACGCCGCAAATCCTGAAGAGCTTCAATGAAGGCAGCAGTAATATTATGATTGGCCTACTGGCCGCCATTCCGCAGTTTTGTACCATCCTTGCAATGATCGTGTGGAGCCGTCGTTCTGATCGACTGAAAGAGCGTAAACGCCATACCATTTTGCCTTATCTGGTGGCAGCAGCAGGTTGGTTGCTGGCTTCGGCTACCACTCACCCGCTGCTTCAGTTGCTGGGCATTACTATTGCGTCTTCTGCCGCGTTCACCGCCATGACGATTTTCTGGACCACGCCTGACCAGGTGATCAGCTTTGCCGCTCGTGCAGTGGCATTAGCAGTGATCAATGCAATAGGAAATGTGGGCTCAGCGGTCAGTCCGTTGCTGATTGGCATTTTACGTGACATGACGGGAAGCTTTAATGCAGGCCTATGGTGTGTTGCGGGACTTCTGGTCGTGGGCGCGCTGGTGCTGACGCGTATTCCGATGCAAAGCGATCAGGAACGCAAAATCGCCCTGCTTCAAACGCGAAAAGTGCCATGAGGTAAAGCCATGGCGAATACCATGTTAATGCCATTTGAAAATATTAATATCGGCAAAGAGTATGATACGCGCTACGTCAGCGATGATATGCATTACGAAACTTTCGCCCGACTGGCCAATTTCTTTGGCCGCGATATGCATCCACACTGGCATGACAGATATTTTCAGTTGCACTTTTTGGCTACGGGTAAAATTACATTGCACCTGGACGACCATTATTATGCCGTTCAGGCGCCTCTGTTTATATTAACCCCGCCTTCTGTGCCCCATGCTTTTATTACCGAGCCTGAAAGTGACGGACATGTACTCACTGTCCGTCAGGAAATTATCTGGCCATTAATTGAGAAATTATGGCCAGGTAGCGGCGAGGCGATCACGCTTCAGGGAATATGCCTGTCGCTTGAGCACTATCCTCAAACTTTACAGATGCTCAACCATTACTGGGCTGTGATGGCAGCAGAGTTTAGCCAGTCGGCACAAGGACGGGAGCTGGTACTGATTGCGTTGGCTCAGGCAATATTCACCCTGTTGCTCCGTACTGCTCCCCCAGATGATATTTCATCGTGTGGCGTTCGCGGCGAAATGCAGGTTTTCCAGCAATTTAATCAGATGATCGATGGAAATTTTACCCAACATCTGATGGTTCCGGATTACGCGCGTCAGCTTGGCATTAGTGAATCAAAGCTTACAGAACTCTGTCGCCGGTTTGCCAACCAGTCACCAAAACGGCTGATACTGGAACGTGTTCTACGCGAGGCTAAACGGCAGCTTCTCTACAGTGCGCAGAGCGTAAACCAAATCTCTTACGCGCTGGGATATAAAGACCCGGCTTACTTTGCGCGCTTCTTTCATCGCATGGCAGGCTGTTCGCCCAGTCAGTTCCGGAGCCGGTAAAATTAACCAGGGTGACAGATCAGGCTCTGTCACCTTTTATTCAATTATTGATCTCGATCCCACTTCCTAAAACCTTTTTTCTTGCTGGTGAAAAGTACCCGTATTCGCCTGGAAAGTCTCTTCCGGGTTTGGTGACTAAGCGCTTAAATCAATTAACAGAATAAAAACTCTCCAATAACAAATAAGCGCTAATTAAATGTTTACTTAGCCAAACCCTGTGAGGTAGAAAATGAAACCTGAAGACCATCGCGCCGTGACCACTCGCCCTTTTACTGGTGAAGAATATTTAAAAAGCCTTCAGGACGGGCGTGAAATCTATATTTACGGCGAACGAGTAAAAGATGTCGCTTCTCATCCCGGATTCCGTAATGCCGCAGGTTCTGTCTCAACACTTTACGATGCGCTGCATGCACCGGCGTCCCACGATAATCTTTGCTGGCAGACTGACACCGGTAATGGTGGATATACTCACCGTACTTTTCGTTTTGCCCGCTCCGCCGAAGAGATTCGCCAGCAGCGTGATTCCATCGCCAGCTGGTCTCGTCTGACCTACGGCTGGATGGGACGTACGCCTGATTACAAAGCGGCCTTCGCCTGCTCTCTGGGCGCGAATCCTGAATTTTATGGTGAGTATGCTGGCAATGCGCGTCATTGGTACAAGCGTATCCAGGAGGCAGGCTTGTATTTCAATCACGCCATCGTAAACCCGCCTATTGACCGCCATAAACCGGCTGATGAAGTGAAAGATGTCTATGTACAGGTCGAAAAAGAGACCGACGCAGGCATTATCGTGAGCGGTGCCAAAGTGGTAGCGACTAACTCGGCGCTGACGCACTACAACTTTATTGGCTTTGGTTCTGCGCAAGTTATGGGCGACGATCCCAGCTTTGCATTAATGTTCGTCGCGCCAATGGATGCAGACGGCGTAAAACTGATTTCACGCGCCTCGTATGAAATGGTGGCAGGGGCAACCGGATCGCCATTCGATTATCCGCTTTCAAGCCGTTTCGACGAAAATGACGCCATTCTGGTGTTGGATCATGTCCTTATTCCCTGGGAAAACGTGCTTATCTATCGCGACTTTGATCGTTGCCGCCGCTGGAGTGTCGAAGCCGGGTTTGCCCGACTCTATCCGATGCAGGCGTGTGTTCGTCTGGCTGTAAAACTCGACTTTATCACCGCACTGCTGCAAAAAAGCCTGGAATGCAGCGGGGTAATGGAATTTCGCGGGGTTCAGGCGGCGCTGGGTGAAGTCGTCGCATGGCGCAACCTTTTCTGGTCCCTCAGTGATGCGATGTGTGCTGAGGCCCATGCGTGGAAAAATGGCGCCTGGCTGCCCGATATGCAGGCAATGCAGACCTATCGTGTTATGGCCCCTATGGCCTACAGCAAAATTAAGAACATCATCGAAAGCAACGTTACCAGTAGCCTTATTTATCTGCCGTCCAGCGTGCGTGATTTGAAAAATCCTGAAATCGATCGTTATTTGTCACAATATGTCCGCGGCTCAAATGGCATGGATCACGAGCAGCGCATCAAAATTCTCAAACTTATGTGGGATGCCATGGGCAGCGAGTTTGGTGGGCGACATGAACTGTATGAAATCAACTATGGCGGAAGTCAGGACGAAGTGCGCTTGCAGTGCCTGCGTCATGCACAGGGATCCGGCAATATGAAGAGCATGATGGATATGGTTGATCGCTGCCTGGCCGATTACGATCGTGACGGTTGGACAGTACCGCATCTGCACAATAATGCTGACATCAATCAGCTTGATCGCTTGCTGAAGTAATGGAGGTTCCTATGTCTCACGAAGATCAACACCGTTTACGTTTCCGTGACGCAATGGCCAGCCTGCCCGCTGCGGTTAATATCGTCACGACGGAAGGTATTGCCGGACGTTGTGGTATTACTGCCACCGCTGTCTGTTCGGTGACGGATACCCCTCCCACTTTGCTGGTCTGTGTAAATCGTAAAAGCGCCATGAATCCGGTGTTCGAACAGAACGGACGGATGTGCGTTAACGTACTAAACCATCAGCAGGAAGAGATGGCGCGCCACTTTGCTGGTATGACTGAATTAACGATGGAACAGCGTTTTACGCTCGAAGGCTGGCGAGATGGCGTGTTAAGGCAACCGATTTTGCAACGTGCGTTAGCCAGCCTGGAGGGAGAGATTCAACAGATTCAGACTATCGGCACGCACCAGCTCTATCTACTGGAAATTAAGCATATTACGTTAGCGGATGAGGGCCATGGCCTGATCTATTTCAAACGGCAGTTTCATGCCACGTTTCATGAAGCTCAGGCCACAACGGCATAAGCGAAATGGGCTTGCGGGCCCATTTTCTCTCTCAGAGAGACCCCATCCATTCGACAGTAAATACGTCATGATTACTGTCTATTGCGCTGGCTGGACTGCCTGCTTTCCGGCTCTGCTCTTCAATACCTGACATAACGGCGGGATGGCGTTCAGCCGTTCGCCCCACGATCATCGATAATATTCCCGCCTCGCTTCTGTTATTTCTTTCCTCTGTTTACGCTGTTTTTTGTGACAGATACGCCAGGCGCTTTTCGACTCACCCTGTGCCAGAACTCACCATACACACAGCGGTGAACTTTTCAGGCGCTCCCTTTTTCATAGGGTTCGCACCAACCTTGCCAGCGTCATCACATTTTCCAATGACCCGCCATCTTGTAAGTTGGCAGTGCGCGTGACAACATCCGTACATGTATATACATGACTCATCAACAAAGTTAACAAAAGGCCAATAATAACTAACTTCTCATCTGCATTAGCGAGGAAACTATGTCAGCTGAATCACCTGCAGCAGGTTGTGCAGGCGCTGAAAAAAAGCGCCTGTCTGAAACGAGATCTATAGATTTTATCCCTCATAGCGAACGCCACGGCCACCCTTTTAGCCAGTTTACTCTGTGGTTTGGCGGTAACCTACAAATAACCGCCATTGTTACCGGCGCGCTCGCAGTGGTGTTAGGTGGAGATGTGGTTTGGTCGGTGATTGGCTTGTTTGTCGGGCAGATAGTGGGTGTCGCCATCATGTCGCTGCATGCGATTCAAGGGCCGCGTCTTGGCTTACCGCAGATGATAACCAGCCGGATGCAATTTGGCGTTTTTGGCGCGGTCATTCCCCTTGTCCTCGTATGCATCATGTATGTCGGGTTTTCCGCTAGCGGCACGGTGCTTGCGGGTCAGGCGATGGCAAAAATGCTGCATATTAACAATTCAGCAGGCATGATCCTGTTCAGCGTCATCATCATTGTTATTGCGGTGCTGGGTTATCAGGTTATTCATAAACTGGGAAAAGTAGCCAGCATAATTGGCGTATTAGCTTTCCTCTATTTGTTTATCACCCTGTTCTCTACCCATGATTTGTCTCAGGTGTGGCAGAACCGCCATTTCTCATTCTCCACCTTCTTGCTTGCTGTCTCTTTGTCGTCGTCATGGCAGATTGCTTTTTGCCCCTATGTTTCTGATTATTCTCGCTATCTCCCCCCGGACATTTCAGCAAAAAAATTGTTTAGCGCAGTATTTCTTGGCACCGTACTGGGTACACAGGCGTCTATGACACTTGGTGTGATAGTCGCGGCTATTGCCGGAAACGCGTTTTCGGGAAATGAAGTGGGTTATATTGTTGGCTTAGGCAGTACCAGCACCATGGCGATGGTGATCTATTTTGCTATCTGCTTTGGCAAGATTACGTTCACAACGCTGAATGCTTACGGTAGTTTTATGTCGCTGACCACTATCGTTTCTGGCTTTCGTCAGCAGACATCGCTTAGCCGCAGCAGTCGAATTATCTTTGTCGTCCTTATGGTCACTATTGCCTGCGTTATCGCGTTGCTCAGTGAGCCGTCCTTCCTTAAGTCGTTTACCCACTTTCTACTCTTTCTGCTGGCTTTTTTTGTGCCCTGGAGCGCCATCAGTTTGACGGACTTTTATCTTATTACTAAGGGTCGGGTTGACGTTCCCGCCTTGTCACAGCCTGATGGGCGATATGGACGCCGGAACTGGGCAGGTATCACGATTTACTTTGCCGGCGTGTTAATACAATTACCCTTTATTGATAATCCGCTACACCACGGTTCGCTAACCTGGATCTTCGCCGGTAATGATGTGTCCTGGATAATAGGCTGGTTTGCAACCGCATTACTGTGGCTGTGGGCCAAAAAATTCGATCGGCGTGGCACGTTAGCAGCGTCAATTTATCCGTGATATTAATGGAGTAGATGGATTTATCAGGGCTGGCAGTCAGGTGATTGCCAGCCCGATTGCAGGCGATGGTTTCTCTATTACGCATGCTAATGCAAAACACAAAGCGGGTTTAAAGCCGGTATTGAGCACCGGCTTTAAACCCTCAGTCAGCGTAAGCTGGCTTCAGAAGATTAAATAGTAGATGTTCCCCACACGGTTAGCCGTCTGGGGATGTAAATAGGCAACGCTGGGCTGGTGACGCCGCGTCAGTTAATGGGTTGTTTCACTGTGGCATCGGTAATCGGCACTGCGTTATTACTGGCTGGTTTCAGGCCAAATAAGGTTGCCAGCAAGGGAATTCGCTTGATAACAAAATAGCAGCAGGCGCTCAGCCCTAACGCCATAGCCGTTACTGTCATAACGTAAGTCACTGAAAGGTTGTCTGAAATAGTGTCGTCTAAAAGCCAGGCCAGCGAAATAACCAATGGATAATGGATAATATAAATCACTAACGCTGAATCGACGATCCCCTTCACCAGACGATTTTCTTTCAGTCGCATTTTCTCAAAATAAAACACAATCCAGTACGAGAAAATAACGGAGAATACGCTCGATATAATCACCGGCAAGTATTTCATTACGCCGCCAGCGTTATAGTAAAAAGTGATATAAAAAGAAGCGTAACAAAGGAGCGCCAGTAACAGAATCACCCCCGAATGCAGCAGTGGATGTTTAGCCATTTCGGGTATTTTATCTCTGTTGATATAAAGCGCGTAACCAGCAGCATAATAGACGCAGAAGCGGGCAGTTACCGGAATCAACAGCATCAATTCGCCTGTATCCTTCATAAAAAACTTAAGCACGAAGAAGCAATTACACACCACGATAAGCGTTCCAGTTAACACCAGAAAGGGTAGACGCCGAAACACTGCTGCAAGCTTCACATACAGAGAACCCGGTATCAAAAAAGACATGGCCGACAAGGAAACCAGGAACCACAGATGATGAAGCTGCGTATAGCCGCTGGCTAAGCCCGCGTAGGTTATCGCATTGCCTTTGATTGCCGCAGAGAGCAGGTACATAACGCCAGGTATAAAAGCAAAAGCAGAAATAAGCGGAATGAGTACTCTTTTCTTTCTGTTTTGAATAAAAAAAGCGTTTCCTTTGCGCAGAAAAACCATAGCGGAAAACATGCCGGATAAAAAGAAAAACGCTTCCATTCTGAAGGTATGGATAAATTCAATGAGTGACGTAAAAACTATCGATTCATTTTTTCCTGATATGTAATACCAGGAATTTCCCCCAGGTAAACTACGTGCTGCATGGTACAGCACCCCTTCCAAAATAAGCAGCGCACGTAAAAAATCGAGGCCTATATTACGTGTTGATAAAAAAGAAGATTTATCCACTATTTCCGCCTTGAAAATTAATTATTACTTTATTTTAAACAGGCCAGCCGAAAAAGCTTCGCAAGTCGTTAATCGTCGCTAAACAAAACGGCGTAGTATTGATGCAGCCCAGTTACGACCACATATTTCCCTCAAGCGGAATCGCCCTTTACTTAAGGAAATTTTATCATATCAGCTTTCCCATTCGTTCTTAAGCTGGCACTGCAACATTCAGATAAAACTTATAGCGCATAGCAAGTCGATGAATTCAGGCCGGTTATCTTTGTTTTCAGGATGACGTTAAGACTTTTCCCGTTCCAGATGAGCGCTAAAATGCGCAAGCAATCTTTCAGGTTGTTTCCGCCCGGTTGCATTTGCTACCTTGCTGAAGCGCAACCTAACGGTGTTGTTCGATCATCGGATTAGCATCAGACATAGTTTTATCAAGGCGAATGTAATGAGACTGAAAAATTTATCTTTAAGGCCCGCGATCTCATTGGTTATTCTTTATGCTCTGATTTTTCCCTTACAGGCTGCAGAGACACACAACGAATTTATTATTGCAGCTTATGGCGGCTCAAGCACGAAAGGCGTCATGGCGGTGAAAAAGGAGGGGAAAATCACCTCTGTGATTGCCAAAGAAAATGAAATAGCGTTGTTAAACCTTTTTTTAAGAGATAAATATGGCCCTGGCATACGCGTGATAAATTATGGTGCTCCGTCTGCACAGGCGTTAGAGCTACTCACCGGTAAATATCATTACAGCAAAAATAAAACCTGGCGCGAAGAAATGAAAAATTCCCAGGCTAAAATTATTCTACTCAACTTTGCAATGAATGATGCAAGACACTACCATTTTAAAGATATTGAACCGGATTATATTGTCAGCCCGGTAAAATACAGCATGATTATGTCGAAGCTAATTAATATTGCGCGCGAAGAAGGAAAAGCGGTCATTGTTCAGGAACCGCATCCAATTTGTGGGCGTATCGCACGCGTAAAGTTAGAGCCCTACGTTTCCAGCCTCAACGCCGTGGCTCAGTCCGAGTCCGTACCTTTGGTACATCAGTTTGAACGGATAAAACAAATAGCGAACTGGCAGACTTTGATGTCACCTGACTGTATTCATCCTTCCGGTTCCCTGTATAAAATTAAGGCCCAGGAAACGTTTGCCGTCATTGAAAAAAACTTTGGCGTTGAGTTGGCTCATTATCAACAGAATCGACAATCTCTTGACAGCAAGAGTCTGTTGATGGCCAAAAAATCACCTTAAAGCAAGGCATGGCAGTGTCATACCGGGTGAAATAATATCAGATCGTGACGGTCAGAAGCGCACACCTCTGCCGGTTGCAACCCGTAATCTGTACTGATTAGCCAACCGTTAAAATTTGGTTTGGTCTGGACGGATTATACGTTCCGGGACGATGGCTGATGGCTGATGGCTGATGGCTGAGAAACTACCGGTGAAAACTTTCCCGGGGTTGTCTTTTGTCATTCCCTGTTTGAATAGCTTTTCCCCGGCACGCCTTTTGTATATTGTCATGGCTCGGCAACTATTCTGAACCCTTATGACATGTATTCTGCCCTGACATCGCTGCGAACGCTGAATGTATTCAGTCAGTTGCGGGCTTTTACCCCCTTCCAGACTGACCTGCTCAAAACCCTGGCGCTCGCGGCCATGCTGGCCGATCACGTCAATGCCATATTGCTTCACTACAGCAGTTCGCTGTTATACCTGACTGGCCGGATGGCATTTCCATTATTCACGCTGGTATGGGCCGCAAATCTGCCTGATTCAGCCCAGAAAATGCAGCGACAGGCCGTACGTTTATGGATATGGGCGTTTATTACCCAGCCTGTGTTTTGGCTGGCTTTTATGAGTAGCGGCCAGTCATGGCTGGTGTTGAATATCCTGTTTCTGTTTGCCGGTTGTACCCAGCTTCTGGCCTGGCAGGCTCGTTACGGCACCAATGGTATGATGGCAGGTATTGCCCTACTGCTTCTGCTGGCCTGGCCTTTAACGCCTTCCGGTTGCGGGCTGAACAGTATGTTGTTTGCGCTGATGTGCGTGGCGGGTTTTCGCGTCGCTTTGCTCTCGGGAAGCCTGCTGTTTATGGTCGTACTGCTGATAGCGCTGGCGGCTCAGCAGACTTACAGCTCTCCCACCTTCCCAGATAACTTAACTGTTACGGATACGGGCATGATCGCGCTATTGCTGTTACCGGTTGCGATCGGCGTTGTTGCGGTCTTTCCCCGTAAACTGTTCCGGCGTGTCTGGCCTCGATGCTTTTTTTACCACGCTGACGCCGGACATCTCCTTTTGCTCGGCGTGCTGGCGCTTCATCAGTAGCCCGGTGCCTTAGTGTCGACAAGGTGAAGTGACAGGGCAAAAATTTACCTGAATAAGCAATCACTTAAAGATAAATAAGCGACATAGTCGGCGATAAAAACGGTTTAATCTCTGCGTTTCAGGGTTTCCAGACGGATTTAAGCGAGGCCGTACTCGCGTGCCTCAATAACCGCGCCGCTAACCTGGTTCACACTAACGCTGTCTATCGTGAAAAAGCAGCTCTCTGTAATAGCCTCCTGTAACATTATCGCGTCCACTTACCCTTATCTGTCTCTGCCTGTTGCCCTGCGTAGGCAGTAATGCCACCAGAACGGTAGCACGCCTGCGGCGTGAGCCCGTCTGCTGCGCAGCCGAAGTCCTTTCCACCCTCATCGCCATATTTTATACTGTCTTTCATGTACATACCGCGACCCGCAAAGCTCCTGTTCCAGCACG
>NZ_JASUAZ010000054.1:0-21340 GCF_030283135.1 Mixta mediterraneensis
GTAAAACACTAATCTCCACTCTGGTCTCCAATGTCATCATTGGCAGTGCCTTAAAACTGCCATTTTTACCCTAGGTGGGTCAGATTTACATCGGCAGGTGGGCCAGTTTTACATCGGTAGCGACAGTGTTGAGCAGGAGTTGCAACGTATTGCAAAAGATTATCAGGCTAGCGGACACGAAGGTCTTGCTGATCTGTTGCGCGAACTGGGGCCGTTATCGCTGGCAGAAATTGAGGTGCGCTTCACCGACAACGATGAAGCTACTGCCAGTCTCAAAACGTTGCAAGACACGCAACGGGTAATCAATGTAAAAATTGCCAATCGTTCACGCTGGGCGGCCATTGAAGATGCCGCTCGTTTACGTGACGCGCTGGGTACGTCATTGCCCGCTGGTATCCCAGCGGCGTTTCTCCAGTCAGTAGCACATCCATTGCGTAATTTAATCAATCGCCATGCGCGGACGCATGCTCTGTTTACCACGCGCGACGTTGCAGAGCGTTTTGGCTTGGGTGTTGCGGTTGTCAACAATGAGCTGGAGCGTCTGCGCGAACAAGGTAAAGTGCTTAAAGGGGACTTCGGATTAGCGGGTGATAATACCCAGCAATGGACCGCAGAAGAGATTTTTAAGCGGCTGCGTATTCGCTCTTTGCGAACGGCCCGTGAAGCCACACGGCCAGTGGCACATACAGCGTGGGTGACGATGTTGCTCGAAAGACACGGACTTATCAACGAAGCGGCGAACCAGATTTCTGTAGATAAAAATCAGCCGTCGCAGGGAAACTATGAAGGGATTAACGGGGTTGCGCGCGTGATTGAACAGCTTGCCGGTGTCGCGCTGCCCGCTTCATTATGGGAATCGCAAATCTTACGTGCACGCGTACGCGACTATCAGCCTGCAATGCTTGATGAGCTACTGGCAAACGGTGAGGCAGTCTGGTGTGGTCATAAATCCCTTAGCAATAATGATGGTCTGATTTCCCTTCATCTGACTGAATTCGCCAGCGAGACGCTGCCTGTTGTTGAACAGGGAAAAGAGCTGAGCTCGTTGCAGCAGAGCATTCTCGACATGCTGTCAGAGGGCGGCGCCTGGTTTGGGCGAGAAATCTTGTTGCGGATGGAATCGCAGGCAGGTGTCGAATCGTCACAGATTTACGTTACGCTTTGGGAACTGGCATGGATGAGGTATATCACCACGGATACGTGGATTGCGGTGCGAGCGCTAATCGGCTCGCCGGTTTCGCAACGCTCACGCCCCACCCGCACGTTGCGCAGCCGGCGGACGCACAATTTCAGCGTGAAATCGCCAACCCGTAGCACCTCTGGTGCGAATACCATTGCTGGTCGCTGGACATTATTAAAACGTGAAGCCATAACAGCCACTGGCCTGGCGCTGGCTCTGGTTGAAAATATGCTGGATCGCTATGGTGTGATTACACGCGGTAGCGCAATAGCCGAACAAATTCCCGGCGGCTTTCCGGCGTTACAACCCGCATTACGTGGTTTTGAGGATGCCGGGCGTATACTGCGTGGCCGCTTTGTCGAAGGTTTAGGCGGGTCGCAGTTTGCCGATAATTTTACCATTGAACGCTTGCGTGAGCTGGCTGAGAATCCGGCAACAGAACGCTCCACCGTGGCACTGGCAGCAATGGATCCGGCCAATCCTTTTGACGCAACGCTTAACTGGCCGCCTCATATTACAGGTGCACGCCCTACACGTCGTAATGGCGCGCTGGTGGTGATTGCTGCGGGTGAGCTATTGCTTTATCTGCCACAAGGCGGGAAGGACCTGCTTACGTTCACCGAAGATCATGAACTGGCAGCGGAAGGAATCATCGCGCTTGGTATTGCACTAAAACGCGAAAGGCAGCTTAGCTTTACCTTAGAAACGATTGATGCCAAACCCGTCGGAAATTCACCCTTATTATCCACATTGCGCGCCGCTGGATTTCTCGCGTCCCCCGAGGCGTTAGCTGGGATGGCTAAACCGATATGGCTGATGTACTCAACGGCTGCCCTCTGGGGATCAATGGAAGAGCTGATGACTATGAAAACCCAACAAGAGGTTTTATTTTAACCTACTGATGTTGGGTTCCTTTGCTGCTATTACCGCACCGATTCTTCATCGTTATCGTTTAGTTCATGCAATTGAAACTGTTGTGAGGGCACCGATTCAAGTTGTTCACTGTAATCAGCACTCACATCCGGCAAGCTGGTAAACTGCCCATCAACAAACAGAAAGCTCAGATGCTGCTTAATATCGTCAAACATAGCTTCGACAGTTTTAGCCTGCTCACCATGCTGATCGTTACCATCAAGCTGCCAGTGAAATTTCCCTTCCACTTTGTCTGCACTGCCAATATCAACCACGTGACCATCGATATTTTGCACCAGCAAGCGTGGCTCACAATAAAACAATCTGTAGGGCATTAAATCGCGTTTGTTTTCTGACATATTTTTGCTCCCTTGAGAATGTAGGCGATCTTTATTCATATCAAAACTAACAAGAATACGCTTTAAGGATAGACGCTATGGCCATCCAGGCGATGCAGTATAAGCCGTCATAAAAATTATTTCGCTTCAGCCATATCTGAATGTCGGATAAGGGATCGGCATCTCAGATGGGTTATTTATTTTTTACAAGGTTTAACCACTTTCACCTTCACCATTTTTTGACAACCATCCTCAGTTAAAAGATTTAACTTTCTGTTTCTTATTATCAGAATCCCACGTTAAGCATCAGGAACTTCATCTGTATGCAAGTCTGTGGCTTGCCACCTGAGCAGATTTACTCCCGGCGTTGCGATGCATAAGGTTGAATTAGAGGACGCTGGGCAGGTTAAGCCGTTTATGGCTAAAAACGGTAGAAGCCGTTATTGCCATATGCGCTTTATTAGCTTCTTCATTCCTCCCATACAAGACAAATCTCTTTGCTTATGCCCCCATTTTTACTGATTACAGTGGATGCCTCAGTTTTTTGCTTGTATTACATCGTTGCTGTGTTATCAGACATCGCTGAGTATGATGACGAGGGTTCGAGAAAAAGCGACGATACAGGAGGGATAGGAGCCAAATGTGGCATGCGCTAGCGTTTTTATTATATCCAACCTGTTGGTGGCTTTGATTACCCGATCAGGTTTAATGTGCCATAAATGAAAGCGGGGTTATTGACAGTAGCGTTTGCGGCCAGGCATAAATATATTTATCTAAAAACGCCATTTTTCAGGACGCTTATACCCTGATTCAACAGTCTCTTCAATCTTATGGCATATCATGTATCGGCGGTTTGTTAATATTGACCTGCTTTAGCGGGATATGATGGGAGTTGACGGATGGCTATCGCTTAGGCTTAAAAGGTATTTTTGGCGATTTCAGGCTGAAATCGCCAACGTGTTTGTGACCGAGGCTTTAGGATTATCTGACTGCGAACAGGTAAGAGTTCGGTTCAAAATAGCGGCCCTAAATCAACCTGAATGGATAGCGAATTCCAGTGGTAAAATCAAGGGATTTCAACGCTAACTTATTGAATTTTATTGGTTTACTCATGTAAAGAACCTATTATTCTCTGGCGATTTCAGCCTGAAATTTCGGCAGATTCTGCGTTTCCCTAACTAAAAATTAAAACAGTAGAGATTAAGCCGCAGTAGCAAAAAATCATATTTACATTAATCACATATAAAAAAGGCCTGAGAATAAATTCTCAGGCCCTTCGTCACCCTATCCGCGTTAATTACCAAGATATTTACTTAACGTCTCAGCGATAACCTTATCTAACTCTTCCTGCAGCTCTTTAGACTGACGATTGAATTCGTAACTGAACATACGTCCACGAGATTTTTTCCGTGCAAAACGGTCTTTATCCGCGAAAGGCCATAGGCTTGTTGAGATCGTTTTATCCTTTTCAGGTTCTTTTATCAGCGTCTGGCTGGCATTCCGAATTAAACGTAAAATATGATTTTTAACTTCATCTTCGGCCAGTTCTTCCCGAGCACAAATGATATCAACTTCTACTGAAATGCTGTCTATTAGCGCCTTCACCGATTGACCGGTTTCGTTTAGCTTATCGGCTGCCTGAAGCAATGCTTTGTAATCGGGATAAGTTAATTCAGAGTGATTTGGAAAAAGAGAGATGAGATCGGCGGGTACACTTGCAGCCTGTAATGCACGCGTTACCTTTGCCTGAGATAACCCCTGGTTTTCTGCGATTTCTTTTTGTGAAAGTCCACCATCTTTTAAAGCCAGCAAGCGTATACCGACTTCACGAAGGTTATGTTCACGAGCAGTTTGAATATCCTGTGCTAATCGGCGCGCTTCATCAGCAGTAATGTCAGCATCAGTCACTAAAACATCAAGACCCGTTTTACAAAAAATCGCAGCTGCACGACGACGAGAACCATCCAAAATCTCAATTTTATCCCCTTGCATTACACCTATCGCCGGGAAAAACTGCTGCAGCTTAATAGTGCGAATAATGTCGCGCAGAGAATCCGGCGTTAAACCAGCCTGGTCGCGACCATTTGTTTCCATCACCACAAACGTTTTTTCTTCAACCTCATTTGCAGGGATACGTTCAGCGCGAAACAGAGCGCGTTTTCCCGTTGACAGAAAAAATATTTGTGAAGGAGACTCTGCTTTTCCTTCTGTTTCTAAAGGAGTCTGGCTGAAGGTTCTGCCAATTGTGATTCTTTTTGCGCTCATAGAAACCTCAGTTCAGACGGATAAATTCGATACGATCAAATACAGCTTTCGCAAAATCTTCTGCCGCAGAACGCGCATTTTTTAATGCTTCGCTACTGCCGACATAGGTTGATGGATTTGCTGATATCACGGTATCAAATGATTCGCCACAACGTTCAAAACCGTCAAGGCGGGGAAGGGCGGCATCCAACATATCACCACCAAAGATTTCCTTAGCGAGACTGTGACAAAGTTTATGGTCAGCTTTATTGGAGAGCTTAGACATAAAACCGATATTTCCCTGCAAGCGACAAGTTGCGCCAGATCCTTCAATAATGTCGATAAGTTCAGGCAAACGCGTCAGGTATTTAAGCGTGGAATGGAAATCAACTTGCGCAGGAGGCACCGGGGTCATCAACAAATCAGAGGCAGCGATAGCATTTTTTAGAAACGCATCTAAATGTGGCCCACTATCAATAAAGATAAAGTCATAATCTTTTTTAAGTTTAACAATGACATTGTCATATAAAACAGAATGCACATTCTGGCCGGGCAGATGCTCCGCGCAAAGCTCATCCCACCGTGATGCAATAAAGGCATCGTCAATGGATGCAGGTAAAACATGCACGCCGGGAATGATAGAGGGAACAATAAATTCATTTAGCAATTCTTCACGACTCACGTTTTGTAGCATTGCCTGAGCGGCAGTAGCTTCCACTAATCCGACCGACCGTTCGTGGTTTAAAAACATAGTGGCGGATGACTGTGGATCGAGATCGATAACAAGTATTCGCAAATCTTCAAATAAAAGATGGGGATGAGCACGTAGAGCATGTGCTAAAGATACTGTCGAAACAGTTTTAGACACTCCACCTTTCAGGTTACCTACAAACAGTGTGTAAGCCTCTGAATGGCGATCACGATACTTCGCAACACCGCGATGATGGTAAATATCGATAATATTCTCAATCGACATCGCGTACTTTACGGATGTTCCCGCTGCGCGCTTATCAAATTGATATCCATTCTCTTCCATTTCATTTACTGCATAATCAACACTAGCGCGGGTTAATTTAGGTAACTTAGCAAGAGCGGCTTTAGCGTAAACCTGATAGTACGTGTTTTCGTGTAGCTCTTGTTTTTGGACCTGAATTTGTTCGGTAAGGCTTAACAACATCCGTTCTGAACGCTGAGCAACCTTCATAACCTGCTTGTCATCGTTAGCCATACTTACTCCACAGATGTAGGATTTACGTCTTTATACCGAAATCCTGCTCATGAGGCAATTATTAATCCTAAACATAAAAAAGATAGTTACCGTCTTTATATTTATTTATCCGCAAGTTAATTACATGATTGACTGTAAACAGCAAAAAATGGCCGTTTTTTGACCCTTTTATGTAAACGTTGACTGTAATCAGCTTCCGATAAGAAGAGCATATGAACTCAGCCATTCACTGTAATCAGCAAATCCAAACGATTCACTGTAATCAGTATTGCGCGACAGAAATTTAAACAACACAAAGCACGACAATATCGACCATTCACT
This sequence comes from Mixta mediterraneensis, assembly GCF_030283135.1. Taxonomy (NCBI): domain Bacteria; kingdom Pseudomonadati; phylum Pseudomonadota; class Gammaproteobacteria; order Enterobacterales; family Erwiniaceae; genus Mixta; species Mixta mediterraneensis. The sequence goes on from NZ_JASUAZ010000054.1 coordinate 6,224, forward strand.
GTAATCAGTAAAAAACAGAGCTGTGAAACCAAAGAGGTGAGGAGCACTTGGTTTAGATAAAGAGCTAATTAAACGTTCACTATAAGCAGTAGATGTTCTGGATGAGGAGGAACCTCAACCAAAATGTTTAACATTCAGGCAGGATCGTTCACTGTAAACAGTAAACAGCCAGGCGTCCTCCTTAGTCGTCCACTGTAGTGAGTAAAAGAGCGACCCCTTAGCGACGAACGTTCACTGTAGTCTGACACTGCATCGTAAAACACCGCAGCGTTCACTGTAATCAGTAAGTTTTACCTTTATATCGCAACGTTCACTGTAATCAGTAAAAGCTGATCGGTGGCCGACAACATAAAAATCATTACCTGAACCGTTCACTGTAATCAGTGACTCATTCACTATAATCAGTAAAAATCGCGGCTATCGCCACAGGCATACGTTTCTGCTCAGGCACACCAGCATCAGAATTCCCTATCGTAAAACATCCGCATGTTACCCGATTGCAAAGAGGTTCACTGTAATCAGTAACCTCATCGATAACATTCACTGTAATCAGCAAATCATCTGACCCTGTCACTTTTTACTGATTACAGTGAACGTGAATCTTCAAATAAGTATGGGAAAGACAACCGTTCAGGTTATTTTGTGAAAAACTTTTATATTCAAAAGGTTATAAATATAATTTAACAATTCTTATTGTCGGATACCCGCTCAACATTCACTATAATCAGTAAGCAAAAAGCACCGAAAGAGAGAGGAAGATCATTCACTGTAATCAGTAAAAGTTTGCCGCCTTGATATGCATCATAACCACAGGCTTAAAATAGTGAGTGTTTACTTACTATTAAATGCCTGAATAAAATAGTAATTAAATGAAAGCGGCGGGTAGGGGCTACGCAGAGTTTTATCCAGACACTACTGTTTATAGTGAACACCGCTGATTACAGTGAACCAAAAAGTGACTGAATACAGTAAACGGCAATGGAAAAAGAAGACTGTCACTTTTAGCAGGAAGTGACAGCGCAACGTAAGTTTTACTGATTACAGTGAACGCGCGACTTATTCTTCAAACTCGATATCATCAAGCGCGTCAATGCTCTCAAGGTTGCTGATCCCATCAAGTTTTGGCGTTCTGCTATGAATAATAAAGAAAACTGAACGGCCACGTTTTACTTCAGAATAATCCAGATAGCCGATTTCTTTAAGCTGCTCCATTGCCCGTCTTACTACATGATTTTGCGTGGTGGTTTTAGAGCCCAGATTGAGGCGCATACGTAACCGGGCAAGAGAGATTGGGGCAGGGTTGGTAGGAAGGCTCTCCAGGAAAGTATAAAGCGCCTGGGCAGACTCTTTACGTTTAAGGCGAGAAATAGCCCTCAGCTGCAGTAAAACTTTATGGTCGAAGTTGTAGAGCTCAAATAACTTGGGATCGGCCTGAATTCTGACAATATCTTGTTCGCGATCGTAGTAAGCAGACTGGACCAAGTGAGTATGATAAGCCTTCCCGTTACCTTCAAAAGATAAGGTGTTAGTCGCAATACGACGAAGGGATGCATCCAGCCGTTTACGTAACGCTGCGGAAGAGTTGGCTGAAGGAATGCCGCACATCTTCACAAAATCAATAAACGGCAAGGTTACGGTATCGCCTTTAGTGGGATAGCGCGAAAAAGACTGAATGATGCCAGCCCAGGTTTTGAAATCATTGTCCATATCCAGGCGAGCACCTGTGATAGTAATCTTCTCATAACCTTCAGCTTTCACCAGTGACAAATTTTTTAACTCTTTGGTTGCATCGGTAGAAGCCATCGCGCCCGACTTACCCCGCGCTGTGGATTTCAGCGTCGGAACAAACAGACCAAGTCGCATTAAAGCAACAGGTTGAACGGTATTATTTTTGTTCGGATGAAGCTGAATAACTTCGCCACTGTTTTTAGTCACCAACAGAAAAGGTTCAAGTAACGCTTTGTTTTCACTGTCTTTATCTGCCATAGCGTAAGGTCTTCATTCTGTGGATGAAAAGAGTCGGTTTCTGATTACAGTGAACATTAGCACTGTTTACAGTGAACATTCTACTCTCTATAGTGAATAAAGTACTGATTACAGTGAATACTTTACTGATTATAGTGAACGCGATCACCTTCTCAGCCCTTGTCTGGCGCGGCCTGCAACGATCGGGGATCTCTTAGGATCTATAAAGGATCTGTATAGGATCTTTTTAATAGGATCTAATCACTGTATAAGTGGATAACGTTGTTAATTGCTTAGCAGGTGTTGCCGTTAACAACAGCACACATCCATAATCAATTGCGTTACGATCCGAACTATCACAGCATTTCTGAAAGATAGAAAAATTATTTTTGACAGGGTTAACATCAATAAAATCCCCCGCCCCTGACATTGATTCAGTGCAGATCAAACTTTTCACAGCTGAATCAGCCTTAGTCCAAAGAGTGATACATAAGCCCACCATGCCAGTAGCTGGCAGAAAAATACACGTATTCGCTCTGTTCTGATAACGCCGAAAAGCTTCTGACATACCCATTTTGGCTAATCGATGACACATTTTATTTCTGAAAACGGCATATCGCTAAAATTATTGGCCCTGGTACAGTGAAAGAAGAGGGCATCAGAACGACAGAGACCAAGGCCAGAAAATTCCTCGGTTGCCTTTAAAAAGTCCTGCTATTGAATTAAGAGCGGCGATAGTATCGGTTAACGTACAGCTAAAGGTATCGAAACCGTTGCCAGATGACTAAATATGCTCCATCACCAGAACTGCCAGCGTATCAGGTTCCAGCGCACGGAAAATATGTTCTTCATCACCTGAATAGCTGATGTAATCGCCCACTTCCAGTTCAACGGGTGAATCAACTGGCCCAACCAGAGCCCGACCTTGAGTCAGAATTAAATGTTCAATCGTGTTGGGTGGATGTGGTTGCGAAAGACGTTCGGAGCCAGGCTGGATATGCAGTAAATATATATCGCGACGCGCCCCTGGCGGACACGTTGCCAGCAAAACAGCCTGATAATCTGCCTGCTTCGCGCTGACGGTGGGGCCTTCGCCACGGCGGATTATCTGCATCCTGTTTGCTACTGGCTCCATCAACCGGGCAAACGGGATGTTTAACGCTACGCATAGTGACCACAACGTTTCAATGCTGGGATTACCGTTACCCGCTTCCAGTTGCGAAAGTGTTGATTTGGCAATTCCGGCTCGGCGTGCGACTTCTGCCAACGACAAACCTGCACGCAGACGTTCGCGGGTCAGGCCGCTGGCAATAATGCTAATGGGTGTCGTCACTTTTACTCCTGTTCACTAAAATGAACATAATGTTCGTCTTGTAATACTTTTCACCGTTGTTCATTATAACGGATAAATTGTTCGTTATGAGATGAAATTGTTATGTTGCCGCAAAGAGGAATATTGGGAAAAGGCGTAGTTAAAGCCATTTTTCTGGTTTGCATTGCAGATGGCATAGTTGGCTTATCTTACGGTTCTTTAGCAATAGCTGATGGATTTCCACTTTGGGTGCCGCTGTTCTTGTCCACACTGGTCCTGGCAGGCGCATCAGAATTTTTATTTATCGGTATTGTTGCCAGTGGCGGAAGTCCTTTCACGGCGGCGGCGGCTGGATTGTTAGTGAATGCACGCCATCTTCCTTTTGGCATAGCAGTAAAAGATCTGGTCGGGCGCGGTTCGCGTGGACTGTTGGGATGCCACATTATGAACGATGAAAGCGTAGTGTTTGGCATTTCTCAGCCTCAGCCTGCGCAACGGCAAGCAGCATTTTGGCTTTGCGGTATTGGCATTGGATTGATCTGGCCGATCAGCGTTATGACCGGCGCGTGCATTGGCCAGTTTATCCCCGACATTACAATTATTGGGCTAGATGCGGTGTTTCCTGCCATTCTCATTGCTTTAATCTTCCCGGCATTGCGCCAGCGCCGCACGCGTATTCCGGCATCAACCGGGGCGTTATTGTCACTGATTGCCACGCCATTTGTTCCCGCAGGTATGCCAGTACTGTTTTCGTTATTAGGTTTACTGACATGGAGAGCACGCAAATGAGCGAGAATGGGGCGATCATTGCCGGAATTGGCCTGCTGGCGGCAGGAACTTATTTAATTCGTTTTGCGGGAGTCAGGCTTGGTAATCGCTTACCAATTAGCGAGCGCACGCAAAGCCTACTTTCAGATGCGGCAACAGTTTTGCTATTGGCCGTTGCCTCTACATCCACGCTATTTGAAGGGCAACATTTCGCTGGCATGGCACGCGTTCTGGGTGTTTTATTCGCGATCTTTCTTGCCTGGCGAAAAGCGCCGCTCATTATGATTATTATTGGGGCGGCAATGATGACGGCGATATTGCGTTATCTTGGCGTACCATAAATTCCACATAAATAGCGGGATTTTGTCGCCGGAGAAATTTGTTAGGATGCAAGTCAATTAAATAATAACGAATAATCTCAGGCCTCTGAACTTATGTTTAAAACGGTTTTGGTTCTACGCACAGCTAACCTATTACGACTGTTATCGCTGGCTTTTCTCCTCTCCACAACTTCCGCTTTAGCCAGGCCTGATCTTAAACCGTTGGGCAAAAATATTGCTGATAAAGGATCTGCCTGTTATCAGTTTGAAAGTCATTTATTCACTTCGGCTGACGGAAAACGCCGCTACAAAGTATGGATCGGCATTCCTAAAAAAACTTTGCCAGCGGCGGGTTATCCGGTCCTGTATATGCTGGATGGCAACGCAGCGATGGCGCGCTTGTCAGAACCAATGCTATTGCGGATGAGCAAAGGATCACTTCCCGTGCTGGTGGCGGTCGGTTATGATACCGATCTGCCATTTGATGTGATTGCACGAAGTTACGATTACACGCCGCCGGGCGCGGAGCGGATAAATGAACCGCGGATGCGTGGTCGAAAAGGAGGCGGAAGTCATCAATTCCGACAACTTCTGCTGGAAAAAATTGTGCCTTACGTTGAGGAACGTGCGCCCAGTGATCCTCAAAAACGCGCTATCTGGGGGCATTCTTTCGGCGGCCTGTTCGTACTGGATTCCTTTTATAATACCGCATGGTTTCATGATTATTTTGCGGCTGCGCCATCATTAAGCTGGGGCAGGCAAAGGATCGTTGCGCTGGCGAAAGAGAGCGATCCGGCACATTTGCAGCACAAATCGCTTTATCTGATGGAAGGTGATGGTGTGACAGAGCAACGCAAAGGATTCGCGTCTGACCTGAAAGATGAAGAAAGTCAGCTGAATCAAATCCTCGAACAAAAGGGCGTCGATCTCCATCTGTCCCGTTACCCGGGTCAGACACATGGACAAATTTTTCCTTCATCGCTGACAGATACGCTGCGTATTATGTCAAATACAGCTCAGTGATACCTGCATCGCATCATTCGCGTTACCCGGCAATATATAGTCGGGTAATTATTAACTCAGCATGTTATGAACGGCTTCACAGCCGCAGGGCAATCAACATTCAAAACATCAGCGGACAATAAGCGAGTCGCGTTTCTTGCTGTGTCAGCGTCTCTGTGCGCTGTTGCTCAGTATTAGGGTCGTGGTAGCGGACGTTCAGGCTGGTATTACTGACGCCACGCACCAGCCGGAAACCTGTTATCGAGGTTTCTTCAGGCAACCTTCTGGCATTTCACCGCCTGTTACTGTCCGAGACTTTTTAACCCAGAGCTTTTCTCCGACTGTCGCTATGGATGCGGTAGCGATGTGCATCAGGGCTAACGGCAGCGCCATGTTTCCGGACCTGACACTCAGCAGAAGCTGACAAATATTTCACATCCATTGCGTCTTTTTTCCACTTCCCGGCCTCATTGATATTCCCGCAGGCCCACAGAGGACAGCGGTATTGGCATGGTGTGAGTGAACAGAGGGAGGCGGACCTGCCTGTAAACATTTCCACATTTTATCTGCCAGGGAAAATCTTAGCTAACACAGGCACATTCTTAAAATTAAATTGTTTATATTGCTGTAGAAGGATTTCAAAATGTAAAAAATATAAGGACTTTATGAACAGACGTACTGTGTTTTCTTATTCCGTATTGGCCGCATCCATTTTTTTAACGCTTCCTCCTGTTGTTTCAGCGGTAACACCCGATGCGCTAACGCAATCTACCAAAGCCGCGCTGGAAGCTCCTCGCCAGTTTAAACTTGAACAGCCGGGATCGCCGGGAGAACTACGTAACAAACAACAGCGTGGATTTGACCAGACGCCTTTGCAATCGACCGGATACTGGGTAAAAAAAGGGGATGTCCTCACTATTAACGCTGATTATTCTGGCAATGCATCCCCTTCACTGGAGGCATTTATAAGCGTCCCGCATGACAGGACGTACCAGTACAAGCACGCTCAGCGGCAAAAACTGAATCGTGGTTTAAATACTGTATCGGTAACGCAGGATGGCATTCTGTATATCGCTAATTTCAGTAATCCCATCCAGAGCGATATAACGATTAATTTACAGGGTGGAAGACCTTTTCCGCGTTTTATCCTGAATAAAAACAGCAAAAGCGACTGGCAGGGTATGCTGGCAGATCCGGAAATGAAAGCCTCTCCGTATGCTGAGCTGCTGAGCGACAGGATGATGATTACCTTACGTCGGGATAAGGCAGAAACCCTGATTAAGGATGGCAATCCTGTCGGTATGCTTGAAACATGGGACAAGATTGTATCCTGGGCTGAAGATCAGTATGGGCTGTCGGCCACTGAGAGCAACAGTCTGCATCGTCGTATTCCGCACCGTTTTCATTTTTTAGATGGTATACCACCTAAAGGGGTAGTGAATGATGACGCTTGTAGTGGTGCGCTGAATGCCTGGTCCTGGCGTATACAAAGTTGCACAGAGAACGGTATTAAAGCTGCGGTGAATGAGCAGACTCTGCGAAGTGATGGCTGGGGCCCCTGGCATGAGCTTGGGCATCATTTCCAGATGCAGACTCAAAAATGGGACGGCATGACCGAGGTAACCGTCAATTTAACCTCTCTCTATGTACAACGTGAGCTGGGTAATCTTCCCCGCCCTGAGGTGGCAGGAACCTGGGATAAAGCGTTCAAATACTTTGAACAAGCGCAGCGAAACTATCATGAGCAGGAGTTACACCTTAAGGCTGCTATGCTCTGGCAGTTGGATCTCACTTTCGGCAAGGATTTTTATGCGCGCTTAGGAAAAGTGTATCGTGAAATGCCGAAAAATGAACAGCCAGCCAGCTCAGACGCCAAAATTCAGCGCTTTATTTTAGAAACCAGCCGGCTTTCAGGCTATGACCTCACACCGTTTTATGAAAAGTGGGGACTGCCGCCCGCCCAAACGACCAAAGATCACATTAAACAGTTGTCGTTGCCCTGGATGACCGATCCTATCTGGGAAAACCGTGACAGCAACATCAAATTTGATTATTCACAGGCGCAAAATGTATCAGCCCCTACGGTTACCCTAAGCCGCGCCACGATTGATGCTATCAGTACAGTTGGCACCAGTTACAGCTATAGCGTCAGCGCAACCACAAACCAACAGGATGTGACGTATAAATGGGAGAGGATAGCCGGTAACGATCGCATTACAGCCCGCACACCAGATGCTGCCAGAACGGATATTGTGATACCGGCTGGCTTAACGGACACCGAGGCTTCCTTCCGCTTAACGGCTACGAATAAAGCGGGTAAAACAGGGGAAGCGCTGATTAAGGTGACGGTCAGTGCGCCACAGGTGGTCGTCACTGGCGATCATCAAATGGAAAGCAGCAAGCCCGTGGTTTTAAAAGCGAAAGCCAATTTTGACTACAACCAGGGAAACATTCACTACCAGTGGTCCCTGAGCAAAGACGGCCACACCATCCCTGACGGAATTAGCCTGAACGGGCAAATCAAGGCCGGACTGAAAGCGGGTCATTATCTCGCCCATGTGACTGCCGAACTCTATTCAGGCCACCGTCGTGCAGAAATGAGTCACCACATTGACATTACGGGTGATGATACCGCTGACAACAATTCATGGAAGCAGGAGAAAACCTATCCAAATCCCTGTGTGAAGGTGACTTACAATGGCAAAACCTGGTTGAACGGGTGGTGGACCGTAGGGGATAAACCAGGTACGGGAGATGAATGGGCTGTGTGGCGCGAGCTGGGTGCCAAAAACATGCACGCCGCTTGTAAATAATAAAACGTTGCATACCCGTTCATCCTGTCTTCGCGAAAGGCGCGTCTGATATTCTTTACTGGACTGCGCCTTTCTGAATTTACTGGAAAGTGTGAAGTGATTAACAGAGATTGCCAAATCAACAGAATGACTCTCGCGAGATTCCATTTAATTATTTGATTATATAGGGTTTTATCTCTGGCGGTTTGCGCTTTCCGGAATTTTTATCCCACATAATATTGCGCCTCCCTTGATGCTTTGAAATCGACAAACATCCTGTCCGGCATGGGTATCGGTAAATCCTTCGGACGTTTAAATGCAAAAGACGCATGAAAGCGTACTTTTTGCTGTTTTTAATGGTTTGCAGTATGAAACGATCACCCGCTTGCAGTTCACGTCAGTCGCTGTGGCGATTCAGTTAGCCAGCAGAAACATACTTAACGTGATTTTGATATCGGCCTTCATCTCGCTCTCGGTGAAGGTCAGTTCTCTACATTGGGTGAAGCGCAAATCTGGCTGACTGAGCAGGCGCGGCAACAGGATTTGCTGCACTGCTCATTCCTCGCTTCACTTCAAGCGTATTTTCCGCTAGCTTATAGGAAATGATCATTTCCTAAGTGAGCGAACTGTTGTCCAGACAAATCCTTGCCAAATACCGTGGTCGGCCACGCGAATTCCAGCTCGACGAAGTACTGGATCGAGCAATGCTGGTGTTCCGTGAAAAAGGCTTCCATGCCACGTCGATGGGTGATCTCAGCGAGGCCATGCAGCTCACCACGGGCAGTATTTACAAAGCCTTCAGCGATAAACGCCAGTTATTTGCGCAGGTATTTGCACGCTATCTGTCGTTGCGTAATGGCGAGCTACGCACCCGGCTGGAATCCGGCAAGACAGGTTTCGCCAGGCTTGAGGCTCTTCTGCATTTTTACGTCGATTCGGTACGAGATCTTGAAGGGAAGCGCGGCTGCCTGGTGGCGGGCAGCGCAGTGGAACTGCAGACGCTTGAGGAGGATCTTGCCGAGGCGGTAAGTGAAGCGATGACGCGCAATTTGCAAACTCTCACTTTGCTCATTCAGCAAGGACAGCAAGATGGCTCGATCAACGCTGAACTCAATGCAGATGCAACGGCCTCGCTGATGTTGTGTATCGTGCTTGGCATGCGCGTAGCAGGGAAAATTGCGCCAACACGCCCTGATGAAACTATCGTGCCGCTGGCGTTAAAAATCCTCAGCTAAAAATTTTTCCCCTAATAGGAAACGATCATTACCTAAATAATATTCAGGAGAAAGCAGATGAAAGATGTCATTGAGCACCAGCGAAACTTTGCTCTGGTTAACCATCAGCGCCTGCATTACCTCAGCGCTGGTGAGGAGAATGCTGAAACCGTGGTATTGCTGGCGGGCTTTCCGCAGAGCAGCTTCGCCTGGCGATTTGTCATTCCGAGATTAGCGGAAAAATTTCACGTGATTGCAGTCGATTTGCCGGGGCAGGGTGATTCCGACTTACCGGTCAACGGCTATGACACTGAAACCGTGGCGCAGCTGATCGTCGCGTTACTTCAACAATTGAATATCACCCGTTTCAATCTGGTGGGTCACGATATTGGCGCATGGGTCGCGTTTCCGCTGGCCGCTCAGTTTCCCGACAAGGTAATAAAGCTGGCGCTGCTGGATGCAGGTATTCCCGGTATTACATTGCCAGATGCATTGCCGATCGCGCCGGATAAAGCCTGGAAAACCTGGCACTTTGCGTTTCATATCGTCAGCGATCTGCCGGAAATGTTAATCAGCGGACGGGAATCGATTTATCTTGACTGGTTTTTGAAACGTAAAGCGAAAAACCCGGATATTTTTGATGAAAAAGTCATGGCCGAGTATTTGCGTATTTTTTGCCGCCCTGGTGCACTACGCGCCGCTTTAGCGTTTTATCGTTCGCTGGCGCAATCCGCCGAACAAAACCGCGCTCGCCTGAAAGAGAGAAAACTTACTGTTCCGCTGTTAGCGGTGAGCGCCGATCAAGGATCAATCCCGGATATGGCCACGCCGTTACGCGCATTTGCCAGTCAGGTTGAAAGCTTAACCATTGCGAATAGCGGGCATTTTATTCCTGAAGAACAACCCTCACTATTAGCCGACGCGTTACAGATATTTTTTACGGCATAAAATGGCTGCGTTTTGTTCAGTAACAGAAACTGATCTCTGGCAGCGCATTATCGAATCGGCAGTTTATTTGCAGAAGCGCAGCAAAAAAGCCATTGAAAGAGGCTGCGCGTTACTGCAAAAGTGCATTCGACGGTAGGTTCATCGTCCCTGTGAGACAGGCTTCGCACAGGAAGTCGCAAACAATGCACGGGAGATATTTCCCTGCATGTACTTGACGAATCCGCGCCCTTAAAATACAAATAGAACCTGTCAGGGGAGTCTCGCCAAAGAGACTGAGAGGCTAATAGCGCAGCGCGCGGCTTAGCGACCCTTAGAACCTGACCCAGTTGATACTGGCGTAGGAAGACTCGGATTTCATTGTTTTGAAATCCTTGCTGCAAGGGCCGTAATGTCTTGCTCCTGCTTTTCCCTTTCTTGTATCACGGGTCTTCGCTGTTAAATGACGAGGCCAAAGTGATGATCTCTCTCAATCAAACTGCTTCGCTAGCAGAGCGCGTATTATGAGCCGTTGGTCGGTACTGGGCAGCGGTGTTTCAGGATTGTGTGTCGCAACGCTGTTAGCCGAACGTGGTGAAACGGTTGATGTAATCTGCAAAGATGAATGCTGCCCGGCGTCACACTGGGCGGGCGGTATGCTTGCCCCATGGTGTGAAGCGGAAAGTGCGCCGCAAGCCGTTATCGACTGGGGACAGCATTCTGCCGCGTGGTGGGCAAAACGTGTTAATGGCGTTGAGCATAACGGCACGCTGGTGATCGCACCGCCGCGCGACAGTCAGGAGCTAACACGCTTTGCTAAAATGACCTCGGAACATCAATGGGTTGCGCCTGGCGACATTGAACCTGCGCTGGAAAATCGTTTCGCACGCGGTTTGTACTTTGCCAGTGAAGCCCATCTTAATCCCCGGCATGCGATGCAGCAGCTGCGTGAAAAACTCCTTCAGTCCGGTGTTTCTTTTCACAGCGGCAAAGCCAGCGGGCAAATTATTGACTGCCGCGGGGTCCATGCCGTTCAGGCGCAGCCCGAACTTCGGGCGGTGCGCGGCGAAATGCTGATCCTGCAAAGTAATGAGGTACAGTTTTCACGCCCGGTACGGCTGCTCCACCCTCGTTTTCCATGCTATCTGGTGCCGCGTGCGGAAGGGCGCTTCATGCTGGGCGCCACTATGGTAGAAAGTCATGATGACAGCCCCATTAGCGCTCGTGCCATGATGGAGTTGCTCAGCGCAGCCTACACCATTCATCCAGCCTTGTCTGAAGCCCGTATAGTTGAAAGCGGCACCGGTTTGCGTCCTGCTTATCGCAATAATCTGCCAGAAGTTCGCTACGAAAATGGCCTGTTTTATGTAAATGGTATGTATCGTCATGGCTTTTTGCTGGCACCGATAATGGCCGAAAAACTGATGCAGCAACTGACCCAGGAGAGTAGGTAATGCGTATTCATCTCAATGGCCGCACGATTGATACTGAAGCCAGCACGCTGGCCGAACTGCTGCGTGAACAGCAAATTGATGCCAGTTGCGTTGCCAGCGCTATCAATGGCGAATTCATTCCGCGTTCGCAATATGAAATACAGAAAATCGCAGCGGGCAGCCAGTTAGAAGTGTTGTCGCCAATGCAGGGAGGATAAGTGATGTTTTATGATTTTCAGCCACAGTCGCGCTTTTTACTGGGCACCGCCGGGTATCCTTCGCCAGAAATTTTACAGCAGGCGATTAATGCTTCAGGAGCCGAAATCATTACCGTTAGCCTGCGTCGCGAAGGCAACGCGGGCGGGGCCTTTCGGGAGTTGCTTAAGCAGCTCAATAAGCGGATTTTACCGAATACCGCCGGTTGTCATACGGTCAAAGAAGCGGTTACCACGGCGCAGATGGCGCGTGAGCTGTTCAACACATCCTGGATCAAGCTGGAAGTGATTGGCCACGCTGATACGTTGCAGCCCGATCCCTTTGCGTTAGTGGAAGCCGCTCGCATTCTCTGTATGGAGGGTTTTAACGTTTTCCCCTATACCACTGAAGATCTGATTCTGGGTGAAAAGCTACTGGAAGCGGGCTGTGAACTGCTGATGCCGTGGGGAGCGCCAATTGGTTCTGGTCAGGGGCTGCGCAACATTGAAGGGCTGCGCTCAATGCGCGCGTGGTTTAAAGATATTCCACTGATTATTGATGCAGGTATTGGCGCGCCAAGCCAGGCCGCCCATGCGATGGAGTTGGGCTTTGATGGCATTTTACTGAATACCGCTGTCGCCAAAGCGGGCGATCCGGTGAGTATGGCTGGCGCCTTCGCTTCGGCAATTGATGCCGGGCTGATTGCGCAGCAGGCTGGCATGATGCAGCGGCGCGAAATGGCTGCGGCTTCTACGCCGATTTTTGGTCTGGCCCAGCTCAGCTAAGGATAAAAGATGGATCGTTATCAGCGGCAAACAATGTTGCCAGAGATCGGAGAAGCAGGCCAGCAGCGTTTAGCCAGCGCGCGCGTGCTGGTGGTTGGCGCAGGCGGACTGGGTTCCACACTGCTCCCGTTACTGGCTGGGGCGGGGGTTGGATTTATCCGTCTTTATGATGGCGATGTGGTCGAGTTGCATAATCTGCATCGACAAACGCTGTTTGGCATGGCGGACATCGGTGAGGCTAAAGTAATTTGCGCCCAACGCGCGTTAGCGCAGCGTAATCCCGAATGCAAAGTAGAGGCGGTTCCTGATGCGCTCAGCGCCAGCCGGTTAGCAGACGCGTTAGATGGCATCGACCTGGTTATTGATGCAGCCGATAATTTTGCCATCACTTATCAACTGTCTGATAGCTGTTTTCCGCGCCGTGTTCCCCTGGTGTGCGCATCAGTTTTGGGGCGACAAGGCTATGTTGGGAGTTTTTGTGCAGGCGCGCCAAGTTATCGCGCTCTGTTCCCACAATTGCCTGTCGCATCCGCGAATTGCAATACTGCTGGCGTAATGGGACCTGCGGTAGCCACGCTTGGTGCGTTACAGGCACAAATGGCCCTCAGCATATTGCTGCAGCTCGAACTTTCTCCGCTCGGCTGCATGATCAATTGTGATTTTGTTGGCTGGCATATGCGCCAGTTTCGCTTTGAACGTGCGGAAGAGCCGGAAAGTCCAGGATTCGCTTTTATCGATTCACATCAGCTGAATGATGACGACTGCATCGTCGAACTACGCAGTGTTGAAGAAGCGCCGGTCAGTATTGCCAGCCGTGTGGAGCGTGTGTTGCCCGAACAGCTCGTCAACTGGCAACCGCCGATCGATCGGCGCATCGTGCTGGTCTGTGCCAGTGGCCTTCGTGCTGCACAAGCAGCCCGCGCACTGGAACAGCGAGGCGTTGCTAAACTGGCACTGGTGGCGGATAACAGAAAGCGCTAATACTCCACCGGTAATATAACCAGCACAGGCCATTAGCGTCTTATCAATCCCTATGGCCTTTCTAAATCACTTCCACTAACTGGAAAGTCTCAAATATAAGCTCCATGTCAGGCTGAAAATAACCTTCCTGCTGGAAAAAACGTTGATGCTCGCGCTTCCAGTGATCAAGGCTGAGATCGCCTTCGCCCTCCAGCATGGCCATTTCTGGCGTAACGCGATCAAAACGCGTCAGGAACAGGCCAGTAGTACGAATCACACATACCGGCTGATTTTCACCGTTGAGGATAATGTTATAGCCGCCTGGCTGTGGTTTAAGCGCATCCGCGTTCCACGACTGTAAAGAGCCGCAACTGGCAACTTTTTTACCGGCAATCACCAGGGCAGCTAGCTGATTAGCTAATTCTGCTGAATCACCAAAAGGCCAGGCAAGCGCGTTGGGGTATTTGATTTTTAATTGTTCGAGCATCAATGGCGTCACCCTATCTTTAATGTCAGGACAAGAAGGAAAATGTCCGCCGTATCATTTACAGCGGGCAAGGGCTAATTATGCCAGGATGCGTCTGGCCCAGTCAGCGATATCATCACCACTGCTAATGTCCGGTTGCACTAAGCCGTTAATCATAAAGGTCGGTGACACATGGATACCGTTCTGACGCGCATATTTGCAATGCCACTTAATCTCAGTTTGCAATTCGGGCCGGGCAAAGGCTTCACAGGCATCAATGCCGCTATATGCTTTCAGACGCGCCACGATCTGATTTGGCGTGGCATCCATATTGGGGCCGCTGCAATGATCGGTAAATTCAAACTCTTCACGACGATCGGCAACCGCTTTCATCACCGCTTTCGCCGCGTCTTTACCCTGTAATGAAGCCGCCAAAATGTAGCGTACAATGACGCCAGAAAACATATGCCAGGGCTGAGACTGAAGGCGAATTTTCAGTGTCATCTTGTCTTCCCCGACTTCGCTTAGCAATGCGTCAAATTTATTAAAGGCGCGTACAGAAAAAGGGCAGGTAGGTTCCAGAAACACTTCGAATACCCTGGGACCGTGTCCCCAAACCAGCGGATCGGTAGTTAACGTGGCATTCTGACTCATGATGATCCCTCTCAGACGTGGTAGTAGGCGTGCAAAGGAAAAGACAAATGTTAGTTGTATCAGGTTGTTAAGTTTACCGCTTAAATGTTACAAAAATTAAAGTAAATACCTTTCCCTTACTAAAACTCAGGTTTAATACAGGACAGAAGGCGTCAAAAATCGGTAAACTCAGCGGATTCAAATTTATGCCCCGGCATCCCCTGGGGAATCCCCAGAAATGTGCGGGTGAAAAAAGACAGGCATAGAGTTATGTGATCTACTGATTGTGCCAACAATTCAATGAGATCACCTCTATGCCTGCCCATCAAGTATGCCAGAAATTTTTCC
>NZ_JASUAZ010000055.1:0-20344 GCF_030283135.1 Mixta mediterraneensis
TGGTATCATTAGCCAACACGAAATTCTCATTCTTTTTTTTTTATATTTATTTGTCGGCTTCAATTTCATCATTCTGTGATCGTTCTTGGACATTGTTATAATATTTCATTTTGGTGTGATCATTTCAGAACGATATTCTTAAGTACCGCGATGTAATACAGATATCTAGTAAAATCTAAACTAAATATATTAATAAACCAGTGATACAAAAATTCAATATTTTTCTGTTGTTCACGCCAGATCGGATAAAATTCAGGAAAACCTTCTACACTCCGGGCAGACCCTGCATATCGAAAACCAAATGGTCTGGCTATTCCGAGTCCACCACGCCTTGTGCACTCGGAATAGCATGGAAAAACCTCTTTATCGAGTATGGCACTCAGCTCTCTGAATAAAGTTTTCATCACTTTTGCCCCATCATGGCCGCGATGCGTTCGCTCAACTGCGGTGAGAAATAAATAGTAATGAGGTGGAGTTCGGGGATGAAAGTTGTCGCACCCCCTCATCCACTTTGCAACGGTTGCGTAGTCTGATCCACATGCATGGCGCAGCCGGTTATCGATATCAAGCTGTTGATTGCTTATCGCCATAAATTCTGGCCGAAAATAGACCTGGACGCCTACATAGTTTTCTACAAAGTAAATGCCACCATACTCGCTGGCCAAATCAGCGTAGAGACGAAAAAAACGCCACATTCTGTCAATCCGACCTGTTCGGCTGTTAAATACAAATTTATATATCGGATCGTCAAAAAATTCGGCGACCAGCAAGTTGCATATATTATCCAGATCTGCATCCTGCGCAGGTATGCATTGCATTTTAACCTCCTGTTTTCAGCTTCTACCAGAGCTCGTCACCGGGCATCAAGCATTGTTACATTTTAAGGTTCTAAATTTATTCTCGGATGTTTTTTTTACTTCTGCGGAAAAGTTACGACTAAAATACAAAGGGCTCGCTACCGTTTTATCTGTCTTATTACAATCGGTTAAGGTGAATTTTTTTTCACACGTTAAATAACACTTCATTAATTCGAATGCTAAGAGGTAAGATTCTCCTTTAACGGCCCAAATTGATTCAAGATCCCATATCCTTTTTAATTGAGCCGTCTCAATGATAGCCCCTGTATCAATTCCCATATCGACATAATGGATCGTTGCTCCAGCTGCTTGTTCAAATTGACACTGATTGTGATCAACGAGAAATTGCTCAATGGCGAACATTCCTCTTGCGTAAGGTAAAACAGCAGGATGAGCATTAACTATTTTTTGATCAAAAAAATCAATCCATTTTTCTTTAAGAATAACGCGAAGAAATATAATGGCACCTGAGTTGTCAATCGCATTCACACCTTTAGTGCAATGAGAGAAAAAATCATTATTAAAGTCGATTGTTGTGACAAATTTAGCCAATTTTAATGGATATAATTCAGGTACTCCATATGTTAAAGCTAAATACTCCTCTGCCTCACTCAGGCCGTGGTAACATTTTTCGATAATATTTAAGTCTTTTTTGGTTATTAAATTTTTTTTGCTAAGTGTTGAATGCATTTCATTCAATTCTTCGCAATCGAGTTCACGAGAGTTTCTTACAATCCATGTTAAGTTGTGATTTTTTAGCTTTTTTGCAAGAAAGCTGGTATGAAATAGTGATTCAGTGAGACAAGAGTACATATGTCACCTTAGTCAAGCTAATATTAATCGCTGCAATAAGTAATAATCGACTAACAGGTTCATTTACACCCCCTGCGTTGATAAATGCATTTTTATCAATTAACAATCTGCTTGCTTCAAAATATTTACCACCCGTAGATAAATTTATTCGTCCAAAGAAATCATCAAAAACACTATCCCTCAACATCATCAAACTCCATGTCATCCCGACAAGAGACTTGCCAGTGCAACCTGTTTTTAAACGTTAGTTTCCTGAGGTAACGAAGATATCTTAACTCTTTAGAAGTTAATTTTTAATATTCAACATCCAGAAACTCAATCATAGTATGTCCCCGCAGATTGGTTGAAAATGAACCAAAGCACATAAAACTATTTCATGGTGCAGCATGATTATATGAAAGAAAGCATGGTCGTGTGAACATTTTTTTTTCTCTGCATAAGTAAGGTTAACTGATTGATTTTAAGTACTATAAATTACACTTTTATCGCAGCCACCCTGTCAGCATTGTAAATGCCCTGCAGCTGTAGAATCACGTACAGGTCAGGTTTTTTTTGAAAGTCTATATTTTGGTATTGAGGTGTGATTAAGACAGCTACATTCATGCAGCTTGGGGGGCCGCGCCCATTTCCCTCAAAAGTCCCACTTTTCACATAAAAACATTATTTATCATCTTGTTAATTTTTTTATTTGTACTCCGTGTTATCTTCATCGCTTAGAGGATCTACCCGGCTGGGCGTAAGGATTCGTGCGTAAATGTGTAAGATCGCCTGCAACTGGTCTGCTCTCTAAAAAAAGACCTCTCCGTGCTCGTCTGCGCACAGGATAGGTGGTCAGAGACCCAACACCAGGGAAGTGTCTACTATACGGGGTCTGGCAGGGAAAGGGGGCTTTTGTCACCATTGAGCCTATAACCGGCTACACCAGGCTGACGGCATCAGTTTACTCAATGTGATCGGACGTACGACATGAAACCTCTTACACGTGACTATACCTTAGTGCAGTTTTGTGATTAAATTAGCAGGATTCATATATTCCCTGGTGTTGCCTGGTAAGGCCCCCTGTCCGTCTGAGCAGGCAGGGTCTTTTTTTCCTAATTGGCTCAGGGAGAGCGAAGCTGCAGTTTGACAACTTCTGCCTACGTCACTGAATTACCTCGCGACAAAGATGAAGCAACCCTTCATGGTTAATGAATAACCGGATGGACGAAATGGAATGCTGAATGCAGGCAACCGGGGTGAGGTGGGGCGCCGAACCTTTTTTCTTACCTTAAGTAGTACAGACAAGGTATCCGGGCCAAGAGGAAATAACGTTAAAGCCTGGAGCGGATTAATAATCACTATGAAAAAACAGGAAAAACTTCACCAAGGCATACAGCTGGCGAGCAACTTTGATGAGCTGATTGATTATATGCCCGAGGCTGTGTTAATAATGCTCCGTGACCGCATAGTTTACCGCCTCAGCGCGGTCCAGCACCAGCAAACAAAGCAATGTATGGCGGATTTTTGCCCGGGTGATTCGGTGCGTATCCAGACTGCCTGGGGTGAAATTATTACCGGAATAGTAATTCGGCTGAACCAAAAAACGGTCACGGTTCGTACTAAAAATGGCAACCGCTGGAATGTTGCTCCCCAATGGCTGACGCAAGTCAAAAGCACAGCGCCACGGGAGGCTCCTGAAAACAGACACCGAATGTTAACCATTTAAAAGTTCGTCTTTGGGGATCAGCTGTCAGGCCGTGCCATTCCAGCAGCACCTCGTCACATCCTGACTCTATCCATTTATCAAACTAAAACTCAAATTTTATTGGGGAGAACGGGGGCTTGGGCAATATTCAGGAATGTGTGGGTGTAAGCACACCCGTTTTAGTTCCACGCACTTTTTGAGATTTCCGGGTTATCAGCCATCAGCCGGTATTCTTCCGGCGTCAGGTTATTCAGGGATTCATGAGGCCGCTCGCTGTTATATTCTGCCAACCAGCGCTCCGTGATTTCCCGTGCTTCATTCAGTGTTCTGAACAGGTAAAAATCCAGTATTTCGGTCCGGTATGTTCGGTTAAAACGTTCGATAAACGCGTTCTGCGTTGGCTTTCCCGGCTTGATAAATTCCAGTAATACACCGTGCTCTTCGGCCCACTGCGCCAGAGCCAGTGATATCAGCTCCGGTCCGTTATCCATCCGCATCTTCAGCGGATATCCACGGTTTGCCACTATCCTGTCCAGCACCCGCACAACCCGCTGCGCCGGGATATTCAGGTCAATTTCTATGGCCAGCGCTTCACGGTTAAAATCATCCACGACGTTGAAAGTCCGAAAACGTCGGCCACATGTCCGCGCATCGTGCATAAAATCAATCGACCAGCTCTGGTTGAGTGCTTCCGGCGTTGCCAGCGGAGCTGGATTACGCACCGGAAGACGTTTTTTCCCCTTACGGCGAAAATTGAGTTTCAGCAGGCAGTAAATCCGGTGAACACGCTTATGATTCCAGGCGTTACCCTGCCTGCGAATCACCTGAAAAAGCTTCTTAAATCCGTATCGCGGATAGCGCTCTGCCAGCTCAGTCAGCGCCAGGATCACCGGTTCATCACGCCGGGTATCGGGCTGATAAGAATACACCGTCCTGCTCAGCGATACTGTCCTGCATGCCTGGCGGATGCTCATGGAAAATTGTGCAGCCAGATAGCTGACAGGTTCCCGCTTTATCGCTGGTTTTAAAGCTTTTTTTCGATAACGTCCTTCAGCGCCCGGCATTCCAGACTCAGATCGGCAAACATCTGCTTCAGACGACGGTTCTCGTCTTCAAGATCTTTTATTTTTTTGATATCAGCGGCTTCCATCCCGCCATATTTCGCCTTCCAGTTGTAGTAACTGGCTTCGGAAATAGCGGCCTCGCGGCACACATCTTTGACGGTGCGCCAGGCTTCAACAGACTTCAGAACGGCGATGATCTGGTGCTCGGTGAATCGGATCTTACGCATAGCGATCTCCACAGGTGACATAATCAGTATGTCGGAAGATCTCTAAAAGTGAATGGCGCGGATTACGGGGATGCTTACATGGGCTACGTTGGGGTGATGCAGCCCATAAAGCTTCTGAGCATCATGTATAAAGGTTGTGATGCGCAACGCCGCACATTTCGCTGATTGCGATCACCCTCATTCCCAGGGGGAGAGCACGGATGCTCACTTTTTCAACCAACGGGCTAAAGCCGGCGACCAGGATCTGTTCCAGATAAGCACTATTCAAACTCGCTATTTTACGTATCCTGCGGATACTGGTTTTTTCCGCACGCAGCATATTCAGCGTAATGTGACGCATGCAGGACAGGATTTCCGCTGCCTCTCCACGGCAGATAAGACAGGCGTCCTCGTTCATCGATGCATCCTGCACCCAGTGCAGACTGTTCTCTATACGCCAGTGGTCTCTGACCGCCCCGGCAAAGCGGTCCACGGTCAGTTCTGCTGAGCTGATATAGTAGGGGTCTGATGCTCAGTCGAACGAAAACTCACGTTAGGCGGCAAAGGTCGTCTGAAAAATCGATTAATGGACAGTAGTGTCCGTTAAATGCCATTTGCCGATTAAAAACACACCGTTTTCGGCGCATTTTTCGCTGTCCACAATGTTTTGATTTATCAGACAAAAAAGTCTTAACGTGAGAAACCGTTCCGTTGAGCATCGAACCCCTAGTAGCGGTATTCGAGCGACTCTTTTCCCGATTTATCCAGCCGATAACTGCGTGCTGCCTCAGGTGTTTTCAGGCACTTCCATTCAGGAAACTGAGCCGCCAGATTATCCGCCGGGAGTACATGATATTCTCTGATCCCGATGCGCCCGTGCCCTTTTTCCACGACCACGTTGCCGGTTTTTTCAGCTGCGCAGAGCGGCCACATGGCCTCTTTTACTGCGCTATGGAGCTGCTTCTGGTTTCCCTTTACGGCCAGCAGATAATCGCCGCCTTGCCTGACAATAGTGTCAGCGATACTGGTCTGACACCCTGGTGCGTCAATGGATATCAGACATCCCTTAAGCTCCAGTAGCTTTAGCAGCGCCGGGATGGCTGTAATTTCATTGGATTTGGCCTCTGTTTTTAACTGGCCCATTACCACCCCATTGTGCGTGGCAAAGGCGCTGACCATATGAATGGCAGAACAGCGACTCTTCCTGTCGTAACTCCCCCGCAACACCTTGCCATCAACGGCAACCAGTTCGCCCCCGGTGAACTTATTCACCGACTGCACCCAGCGGACAAAGCACTGCTGAAACTGAACCGGATTGAGTCGGGAAACAATGCGTGCGATGGTGTCATGAACGGGTAACCCTGTTGGGGAACAGACCTTTTTTCTGAAGCCACTCAATGTGGACTTCGCCAAAGTCCTCAATGTCTTCCCATCCTTCGGCTCCGGCAATAACAGCGCAGACAGTCAGGAACAGGACATCAAACAGGGTGTAACTAATTTTTGCTGTCTGGCGGGGGTCCTCCAGGCAACCAAAGTGCAGCAAGAAAGCGTCAGATACCATCAGGCAGGGCTCCAAAAGGGAGCATAAGATCACAACGAGAATAGCGCGTCAAATCGTTCGACTTTGCTCAAAAAACGTTCGCCATCTCACCCTGCCCTCATTCCCTTATAAAGGTTCCTCTACGGAAAGTAAAACATGGCGTTCTCAGCCTTCCACCATGTTCGGGAAACTCCTTTCATTCACATTTCAGGTATACCCTGGAGCTGTTAATTTTTCATGGTAGTAGATCTCTCACTACCTCTCGTCTGCACATGCGGACAGGGAGACGCTTTTTTAAGATGAATCACTAAAATAAACGAAAATCCATTCTGGCACAGGGGCTTAAGACAAGTTCTACACAGAGAGAAAACCCACTAACAGTTAAATGTGACAAAGCCCAAACACCCTCATCTTCAATGGTAAGTAAATTCTAAGCCTTAAAAAGAAAGTTCTAATCCACACATGGACCTGACAATGACATAGTACGCTAAACTTTAGTGCAGGGGGGTTATGTTATTTCACTGCATAAATATAGTAGACGCTGGTCAATGTTTTTTTCTCATAATATTTATCCTGATGAAATCAGAAATTAAAAATAAAGGCTTATACAATGAGATAATAATCACATGTCTGATTTATTTTATTGAAAGCCACATGATGGAGCTACTATCCAAAATGAGCAATGCCTTTATATAGTTGAGTTGGCTTGTATGAGAGGGGACTGACACTTAGTGAAACGAAATGATCCAGATCGCTGGCTCTCTGCAACCGGGCAAGGTATAGGCTTCGGTGCTGATCCGTTCATTGCTCAATGAGGGCTTACTCAGGCCATCATTGAAGTGAGGCACATTAACAAAATGCTGTATCTGCTAAATTATATTAATGATGAGAATTACCGCCGACTGGTTCTGACTCAACTTAACCGGGGAGAAAACCGCCATGCAGTTGCCAGAGCCAGAAAGGTGAGAATAAGAAGGCGATAACCGACGGTCAGGAAGATCACTTGGGAGCACTGGGACTGGTTACCAGCGCCGTTGCATTATGGAACACTATTTATATGCCGACTGCCCTGGATCATCTCCGGACGCAGAGTAAAACAATGAATGATGAAGATATCGCACGCCTGTCCCCGCTTTGCCACGGACATATCAGTATGCGCGGCCATTATTCCTTCACGCTGACAGAACTTGTGAGCAAAGGACATCTGAGACCATTAAAAGAGGCGCCAGAAGCAGAAAACGTTGCATAACGTGAGTTTTCATTCCACTAAGCATCAGACCCCAGATAGCACAACACAAAAAATCGTTTGACGAAGTAGCCTGGGGTGCCGGGATTAAACCTGCCCGTCTTTACCGGATTATGTCAGGCAAAGCAGACATGGCAGTGAACGAAGAAGACCTGATTTGTAACTATCTGGGAATAAGCGTTCGGGTGGTTGTTGATAGGTGATGTATGAAAAAGTTAATTTTAGCAACGGTAATTATGAGTATCAGCACTTGCGCTCTGGCAAAAGAACCCTTCCGTTACGGTATCGGGATGTGCGAATACGCTTACAGCGGTCGCTCAGACAGCATAATGTACAGCGTTAAAAATGCTCACAGGATGCCTGAGGACGTTTACAAACAGCAGGATAAATATTGCAGCAGTGAAGAAAACATTGCCAAAGCTGAAGAGCAACTGAAAAAATGGAAAGCTTTACCTGAGTCCGCAGGCGAACACCCGCAGTATCAGGCACAACCAAAGGATGACAACTATAACAGAGGTCTTGACCTGTTTAATGCCTGTATCGCAGGTGCTGAACTGGATACTAATGCTTATTCACTCATTGTGAATAAGTACAGAGGTAAAAAAGGTGTTTATTTGATGCAAAAAGCTTACGACTATGGGCGTCTCAATGCGCGTAATGAGCGTGACTGCACTAACTATGTAATGGGCCGTTAATCTCGGCAAGGGACCTTATGGGGGTCCCTTCAGCGCATCCGTTCTGGAGACCTGGTACATCTTTCCCCGCACTCCACCTGTGTTCTGCGCGTGTCAGGGTTTAACCCTCCGCGAAGTCCCGCTAAAATAACGACCCAGAATTCTCAGGAGAAGAGTCCGCAGTGACGCTGACAGAAAAATCGGGCCATCTGGCGTGGTGCGCCCTGGTGGCGCTTGCGCTGGCCAGACGGAACGGTGATGTGCGGTCACCTGCACAGGAAAACCTCTTTCTGACCCGCTGGCTGGCCACAGCCCTGAAGCAGCGCCGCTTTCCCCGTGAGGTGGCACCCGACATCGAGTGGCTGCTGAAACAGGGGCGGCAGTATGGCGTGGGCGCAAAGCTTGCCGGCAAGCTGGACTACCTCTGGCGCTCCTGCACCGGCGCGCTGTCTGCACAGAACGACCTGTTCCGGCTGACCTATGCCCTGGAAACCGCGAAGGATATGCACTGGGCGTACCGGCTGCTCAGCGACCGGGAGTGGGCAGGACGCCATGCCGCTGCCCTGAACCCTGACGTCAACGGCATTTACGTGTCCCGGAGCAGCCTGGACGCGGCGTTTGACGACAACGGCTGGCAGGTCAGCCCGCTGATGGCGCGCCTGACCGGGCGCGTGAAGGGGCTGGAAACGCTGTTTAACCGCTGTGGATGGCAGATGACCGGTGACGGTCCGTCCGGCCTTTATGCGCTGACGGCAGAAAAGCATCAGTTAACAGAAGCATAGATAAAATCAGTACAGCAGCTGCTCTCTTCAGCTGACCGGAATAACGACATTTACTGACTACAGTGGATGTCTGACGCAAAGGAGTGAATGATGGAGCGTGAAGCGATACTGCAGGTGCTCAGGGCGCACCCGGACAACTGCATCCGGGCCTTTCACCGCGGGCGCCCGGGCTGTTCCGGGTACACGGAGGGAAAGCTGCTGATAAGGCACTATGGCGGCCTCATCCCCGACGAAATCGTGCTGAAGCCCGTGATGTTTCTGAAGGTGCAGAATGACCTGTGCGTGACTGAGCGGTGGGGCAGTGACTCTCTGGGCGGCTGTACCTGGCGGCTCAGCTGCGCATCAGAGGTGTTTTCTGAATAACCGGGGACTGTCCCGGCGTGGCACCGGATATCGAATAACATAAAAAACAGGCTCAGCCAGCTGAGCGTCAGCGGGAAGCTGGCCATCAAACTGAATATCTGTGGCGTTCCTGCACCAGTGAGTTATCTGTACGGTACAACCGGTTCATTTTCAGCGATTTTCTCTGGTATGCCAGATGCGCAGCACGCAGATGACGGACTTCTGAATTTCATAGCGGACCTCATACTCTCCAGCCAGAGTATGCGGTAAGCGTTCGTGCTCATGACTGCGTCCCCGCGCTGTCGTCGTTCCAGGCCGTCACCGTGGCCAGATGCGCCGCCACCTCCCGCCCCGTGTATCCGGCCAGGATCTCCAGTGCCGTGACGCCCGCTTCACGGGACAGCGGACTGCAGAACCCGAAGCCATCCGTCATCAGGAGCCACTGCAGACGTTCAGTCCAGCTCTCGCCCGGTCTGCGTACCGGCGAAAACACAATCTCCGTCAGCTGTTCGCGGTTGCAGTACAGCTGGCGCCGTGCCAGTTCGTCCAGCAGGCTGTTCAGCTCGCGCCGGTCAGCTTCTTCCTGACTCATCTGCGGCCAGCGGATGCGGAGCCGCTGCAGCTCCTGAACCTGGTCGCCGGTGAACCCCGCGCGGGTCAGCAGGCCGGCCAGCGCGGCTTCCGTGTCTTCCTCATAGCCGGCAGCCGTGAGCGGGAACGCCTCCGGACTTTCGCGCAGAAGGTGCAGCAGGCGCGCCGGCGCCGGCAGGTCGCGGAGCGCCTCGGCGGGCATGATAACTGCCTGTCTGATCTCCTCATTCAGGCCGGTGATCCCCGCCGCCTGCAGCGTGACGTCCAGCTGGCGGTACCAGGTGCCGGTCCGGTCCGCCGGCGCGGTGCCGTACAGCGTGCCTTCCTCCGGCGTGGCGCTTTCATTGATCTGCATCCGGACCGCAATCCCCGCATCGTGGCAGGCCTGGAGCCACTGCGCCACCTGCAGGGGATCGCCCGTCAGGCGCGTCACCCGTCCGGTCATGCTCCACAGCTGGAGACAGGTGGTCCCGTCAAGACGGATAACGTAGTCGCCCCGGCACGCCAGGTGCCAGCAACCATCCAGCTCCACCGGCCGGTCGTCAGCCTCATGAGCCTGGCCGGGCGGGACCAGAGGCAGAACCCTGACTTCCGTGGCACGCTGTCCGGCCAGCTGGCTGGCCTGTTCTTCAGCAAGGATGGGAGTGGCCAGCTTCCGGCCGGCCTCCGTCAGCTCCACGGCCAGCTGCAGGTTCGGGGCGCGCAGGGTGTGCAGCCAGCCCGCGGCCTCCATGCGCCGGCAGGAGGCGCGCAGGTTCGGCCCGTACACCGGGGCGTCCCCGCCCTGCTCCAGCACCCGCTCTATATCCCTTGTCGCCACCGGTCCCGGACGTTTCGCATCGAGGGCGGCCAGCACAATCAGCACCCGTCTCTGCAGCGGAGACGGCCGGCGCGCTTTTTCAGCGGACATCGGCAGCCGGCTCCTGAGCATCAGTCTCCAGGCCGGCCAGCAGGCGAAGCTGTCTGTGATCATCGTAATAATCACGCTCCGTCTCGGGCATTTGCTGGATTAGTGTAAGAAAAAGATCGATGGCCCCAATGCTAAGTCCTCTGCCAAATTCGTCCGGGGGAGTGCTGCAGGAGGATTTGAAGGTGCTAATCACTGTTCTGGTTGTTTCGAGAAGTTGATCGTAGGTGAGGTTCAGTGTCGGCTCGTTACCGGGCATGCTGCGCTCCTGAAATTAACAATGAATGATGTATCAAAAATCATACCATGAATGATTTATTTATAATCTGACAAACAGCATATCAGATATGATGTTTTGATTAATGATAAATATCATATCCAGTATGATTTGAAATGAATGATTATATCATCATATCTCTTGCCGGTTTCCTGCCGCGCAGATCCGAAAAGACACTGAACCGGATCTTTTGCACCTGCGGGGCGGATTTCCGGCCTGACCACAACATATAGTGGCTCAGCCTGCTGCCGATGGCACAACATACGGGTTGCGTCAGGAAAGGACTGGCAGGAAAACGGCGCTGGCTGCCCCGGAACTGGCGTGCTACGCTTCCGGAAAAGTCCTAAACCAAGAAGAAAGCGGATCCAGCTCGCAGGGTGATGCGGTAATTTAAATCGGTGGTTATTTGTCTGCTTACTGTAACTAAGAAAATGATAACTTTATTAAATGTTATCATTTCAACTAATAGCCTGGTAATTATATCTCTGGAGGCAAGTTATGTTTGCATCAATGAAGAGCCCGGGTGATTTCAGCTATGCCTTTGAGAAAGTACGCAACGCCATTGCTTCTTCTGAAAAGCGGGACGCGGATTTTGCGAAGGATACCGGGCTGGAAATTCTCCGCCGAAATTATGCTCTGTTCCGCCAGGAGCTCAGTGACGCCGGAGAGCTCGGCAATCACGAATACGATCTGGATACTTACGACCACTGTATTAATGTTCTGCATCAGTATTTTGAAGGCAATCCCGGTGGGCTGACGGAACGTGATGCCCGGGTGTACAGCCAGTACCTTCAGACCGAGCATGATGGCTTTGCCGAACTGGCTGAAGAACTCTCATTAGGCCGTGATTAACCTTTCAGGAGTCAGTCAATGACAGATGCGCATTCTGCGGCAGCGAGTGTCAAATCGGTCGCCGAAGGGGCCGCAGCGTGGCTCCCGCTTTTACAGACGCTGGCTGGCGGTGTGCTTGCCGGCGGCGTGGCGCTGTATGTGAACCACCGCAGCCATAAAAACGCGCTGGAAAGGGAAGAAAAGGCGGCGGCGGAGAGGCTGCGCAATGAAAGGAATGCAGCAGCGGAAAAGCTTGCCCGGGAGCGGTACTTTATCGGGACCGAGCTGGTCTTTCTGCTGGAGCAGTTTGCGGAAGGCTGCGCCGACGTGACTAAAGATTTCGATTATACCTCCGGCGATAAAAGCCCTCAGATCTCCAGTCCAGTCCTCGATTACACCGTTGTAACAGGGGACTGGCGTGCCCTTCCCCACCCGCTGATGTACAGCATCCGTGAGCTGGCTGTATTACATAAAGAAGCTGACAGATCCGTGGCTGCTTCAGCCGGAAAGGACAACTCTTTTCATCATTACGAAACCGTCAGAGAACGCCATTATCAGTATGCCCGGCTTGGCATCAAAGCTGTGATCGTTGCACGCCGTCTTCGTAAAGTGGCTGGTTTTCCCGACACCAGACTGGACGCCATGCCCTGGTCAGCACAATGGGTGCTCTGGAAAGTCTGGCGGAATGAAAGACACCGACGGTCAGTCGAGGCCATTCTGCGGAGACAGGAACTGGCCCGAATTGAGATTAAGAACGCGATGAGAAAACAAACAAATAATAAACCGGTCCGCGGAGGAAGTCTGTGACCATGTCTCTGATGAACCTTCCGGCCGGAGGACAGTTTCAGGCACCACAGCTGCCGGTAATCATCGACTATCCGGCGGCGCTGGCGCTGCGTCAGATGGCCGCGCTGGGCGACGACCTGCCGAAGTACCTGCTGGCGCCGGAGGTCAGCGCCCTGCTCCACTTCATACCCGACCTGCGGCGCAAGATGCTGTTTACCACGCTGTGGAACACCGGCGCGCGCATCAGCGAGGCGCTGGCGCTCACAAGGGGAGACTTTCTGCTGCGCCAGCAGTACCCGTTCGTGCAGCTGGCCACGCTCAAGCAGCGCGAGGATAAGGCGGAGCGCCGCGCCGGACGTCTTGCCGCCGGTATCGTGCCGCACCGCCTGGTGCCGCTCTCCGACGCGCATTACGTGACGCAGCTGGAGATGATGATTGCCACCCTGCGCATTCCGCTGGAGCGTAAGAGCGAGAAGACCGGCCGGGCGGAAAAGGTGCGGCTCTGGGACATCACCGACCGCACCGCGCGCACCTGGCTGAACGAGGCGGTGCGCGCGGCGACGTCAGAGGGGGTAACGTTCTCGATACCGGTGACCCTGCACACCTTCCGGCACAGCTACGCCATGCACATGCTCTACGCCGGCACGCCGCTCAAGGCGCTGCAGAGCCTGCTCGGGCACAAGAGCGCGAAGTCGACGGAGATTTATACGCGGGTGTTTGCGCTGGACGTGGCGGCACGTCACCGGGTGCAGTTCCAGATGCCGGGAAACGAGGCTGTAAAATTGCTGAAAGGAGTTGATTCGTAACGTATTGTATATAAAGGGAGTTAGATGGTTTGTGTATATACATAGGTATATACTAAGTATTAATTTTGTATATACTTATGTATATACATTGACACTGATAATCCATAAGTTAATATGCATATACTTTTGTATATACACGGTGGTGATTATGAAAAAGCCTTACATTATCTCTTTCGCTAACAGTAAAGGCGGTGTGGCCAAAACTACCAGCTGCATGTCTGTTGGTTGTTCATTAGCTTTGGCAGGCTATAAAACCCTGCTGATTGATCTAGATCATCAGGGAAACCTTAGCGATGATTTGGGACGTGGTGATGAGGATTACACCATCACGGACCTATTTGCAGATCCTAAATTTGATATCAATAAACTCATTTATTCTGCGATGGACGGTGATGACACGATTGCTAACCTAGATATCATCCCTGCTGATATAACCCTCGCGGTTGAAGCCCGAAGTGCAGAAAGGTTTCGCCATAGACTAAGCATTCTTGAAGAGGGTTTGAACAAGGTAAAAAATTCCTACGATTTCATCCTCATCGATCTTCGTCCTGCTATTGATTTGAGCATTGAAAACGCCCTGCTGATCACTGATAAAATTGTCATCCCTGTCGACATGGATAAGCGTGCAGTTAAAGGCATTAAAGACCTATTCCAAGTGGTTCAGGAAGTGCGAAGAAATGAACCTTTTGTATATACACTTGTAAAGACAAAAGTAAACGAATCTCACTCCAAGATGAAAAAATCAATTGAGGGATTAATTGAAGAAGCTGGATATGTTGTGGCCAAGACTGAAATACGTCAGAGCGAGCTTTTTAAACAGGCGACCGATGTTCATCGTCCTGTAATGTTCTTTGCGAGAAATGAACGGCCATACAGGGATTATAAAGCTTTCACTCAAGAACTCCTTGAGCAAATTGAGGGGGCCGAAATTGGCAAGAAGTGATCGCATAACCAAAGGGGTTACCCGAGTTGCTGAGAAGCGCAACATTACAACGGGCAGACAGATGAATCTGCGGCTTACGGGTCTCGATGAAGATGCTCTTTCTATGTTAGTTGAGAAAATGCAGGAATTACTTCCTCAGAAAAATATTACCCGTTCCAGAGTGTTACGCGCCGTCTGTTACTTAGACGATGATAAAATGCTCCAGAAACTTGCTAACTTACTGATTGAAAACACGTGATATTCTAATGTGTATATACCTATGTATATAACTATGTATATACATTCATTAATTGTTATGTGCCCATATAAGTGATTGTCGTGACAGGTATGTATATGCTTATGTATATACATATCTTATCGAAAAAAGTGACTATTCATTTAATGAACGTATATGCAAGAATCTACGTATTTGTATATACAAATGAATATGCAAATACTTCAAAAGATTTTTTTATCTGACGTGTGCAACTGGAATATCATCCCAGCGGGTCGTCCACGCCGGTGAAAGCATCTCACGCTTCATCTTCCACTCGGTACTTATTCCCTGACCTGCAAACCACACGTTTCCCAAACCAGACTGGTTGATGCCGTCGAGCACCTTCATCAGCTGTGCGCTGTTGGCCCGCGGCTGCACGTCGTCAAAGAGGCTTAGCTGGCTCACCCCGTTAGGGGTAAAGTCATCGAGCATAATGCCGGCTTTCATGTACCGGCGACCTTCCAGCCAGATGCGGTCCAGGCTGCGCATGGCCACCTCAATGATGTCGCGCGTGTCCTGCGTGGGCAGCGTCAGCTTTTCACCGGCCGTGTTGCCGTAAAACACCTCGTTGACCGCGTGGGGTGAAGTCCGGATAAATACGCTGATGCGCCGGCAGAACTGTCGTTCCCCCCGGAGCTTCTCCGCCGCACGCGTGGCGTACTGGCAGAGCGCCTGCTGCATGGCCACCTTTGAGGTGATGCGCTCGCCGAAGGACCTGGAGCAGCAAATCTGCTGCTTGGCCGGCGGGAGTTCCTCGATCGGAATGCATGACTCGCCGTTCAGTTCCCGTACGGTCCTCTCCAGCACCACGTTGAAATCTTTGCGGATGAGGGCAGGGTGCGCGCGCGCCAGCTGCAGGGCATTGCTGATCCCCATGACGTTCAGTCTTTTGCCGATGCGCCGGCCAACGCCCCAGACTTCCTCTACGGGCTGATTGGCCAGCAGCGTTTCGGTGCGTTTCGGGTTGCCTGGCGTGAGTGCCAGCACGCCGCGGAACTGTTTCCACTCCTTGCTGGCCCACTGCGCGGATTTCGCCAGGGTTTTGGTCGGTCCCATGCCCACGCCCACGGTCAGCCCGGTTGTGGCCAGCACGTGCGCGCGCAGGCGCCGGCCAAAGTGTTCAAAGTCCTCGCAGCCATCGATGCCGGTCAGATCCAGGAACATTTCGTCAATACTGTACTGCTCAACCCGGGGCGTCATTTCCTCAAGAGCAGTCATTATCCTCATGCTAAGACTATGATAAAGCGCATAATTACTGCTGAAGACATGCACGCGCTCAGCGAAATCCTGCGTTTTGATCTGGAACCACGGCGCGCCCATTTTGATGCCGAGCTTTTTGGCACCGGCGCTGCGCGCGATCACGCAGCCATCATTATTTGAAAGCACGACGACGGGCTTACCGCGCAGGTCCGGGCGGAACAGCGCCTCACAGCTGGCGTAGAAAGAGTTGACGTCTGCCAGGCCAAACATGGGCATATTTACCTCCGGCGCGCGCGCGTGCTGTTGAACCACCAGGTGACCACGCCGAGCAGCTGCAACTCCTCCGGGTAAATTACGGCGTAGGCCGGATTCATCGGCAGCAGCGCGAGCCGCGGCTGCAGCTGCAGTCGCTTGACGGTGAATTCCCCTTCAACCTCGGCAATCACGATGTCCCCGTGCGATGCCTCCTCGGCCCGGTCAACCACCATGACGTCGCCGTCATAAAGCCCGAGGCCTTCCATGCTGCTGCCGCTGGCGCGCACAAAAAAGGTCGAGGCGCGCCGGCGGATGCAGAGCTCGTTGAGGTCCAGCTCCTTTTCAACGTAATCCGCGGCCGGGGAGGGGAAGCCTGCCGCACAGGGCTCGGCAAAGAGCGGTACGCGAACCCGGGGCGCACTGAGAGGTGGCCAGAACGGCATCAGGCCCTGAGCATAGGCGGCAGGCTTCATGATACGTTCTCCGGGCTAATAGCGGCCGCACTGGTAGCGGCTGTGAGTGCGTGGCGCATAATAAATTTCCCTCCGAATAATACTGTTTATGCATACAGTATTATTGAGGTGAATTTATCTTACAAGCAGGATGGAACAGGAAAATCAGTCTGACAGGCTCATCTGCCTGAAAGCTGTTCAGTTTTATTTTCTGCCACGTCGCTGGTCATATCCTGCAGCATCTTCAGCAGGAGCTCTTTGCTCAGTTGATCGGACTGCAGTGCCGGCATGATGTTAATGAGCGACAGGGTGACCGTGGCCATGGCCACCGATCGCTTAACGATGTCGGCATTCTCATAAATCAGATAGGTGCGCAGGCTCACCCCGAGTTCAGCTGCGGCCCGTTCACGGCTCCACAGCTGACCTTTACGCCACAGCCTCAGCTGCCATCCCGTCATGTGCATTTCTCCTCATTGTTCTCTCTCATCATAACGCTGAAAAAGTGCAGTTTCTGCACTTTTTAAAAAAGTTATCCTGCGCTTATGGCCGTCATGCCAAGACGGATGTCGCTGCGCTCCGCTGCTTAACGGCGTCATCGCTTCGCCTGACCCCGGTTTGAGCACCCATGGTCACTGCCGGGCTTCGCCTGACAAGGCTGCACCGTGCCTTCACCTTAGCCGGGCGGCTTCGCCAACAAGGGAAGCTGTCGCCGGCTGCTCACCCGTTCCCCGCCGTGCGCGGGACATTCAGTCCGCTCCGGCGGCGCGTGCGGCTTGCGCATCCGCCCCTGTTTGCTCAGCTGTCCGCCCGGCTGCCGTGGCGGCACGGTGCAGATGGCACCGTGCAAACCTTAACGGAGGAGTCGACATGCCGAACTGGTGTGCCAACAGGCTGCGGGTCACAGGCCCGGAAAGTGAAGTTTCAAAGGTCAGGGCGCTGATGGAAGGGAGCGCTGAGGCGCCCGGTTATCTGCGCGCAGCGGGAGAGGGGATCCATCTGTTTCTGGCCGGGTGTGCCGGTCTGCTGCAGACGGTCACGCCCACAGAATACGCGCCGTACCCGGCGCTGACGACTGCGATCGGCCAGAACACGTCCGGGAACCTCGCCTTTTCAGCGTGGGTGGTGCAGCTGCGTGAGGGCGCCGAACTGACGCCCGTAACCTGCGGGCAGCTGCACGCGATGTGGCTGGCCAGTGGCCTGCGGAACATGACGTGGGAGGCGCTCACTGCAGACCAGCTGGCCGTTATTACCGCGCTGTGGGAAAAGAAGAGAGGTGACTGGCAGATAACGCTGCGTGGCCAGAATCTCAGCGAGGTCTGGAACCGGCTCTGCCGGGAAGAGCAGCCGCCGTGCATAACGCTGCCGTTTGACATGCTGCAGCTGCTTCCGCCGCGTCTCGATGCGGAAATCAACGGCTACAACGGTCGCCTGCTGGAAGGGGTGCCTGACGGGTATACCGACACCGCTGAGCGCTGCGGGACAAAGTGGCCGCACGCGCACGACCTTAACCTGTCGTACTTTGCAGACACGTCCTTTGACGCTGACTTCGATACACCCTGGTCGCCGCCCTCCCCGGAAGTGCTGTGTGCACTGACGGAACGTTACGGCGTCACCGCTGAACACTGGTATGCCGAAGCGGGCTGCGACTACTGCGGATGGGCAACCTACTCTGGCGGCATTCAGCTGGAAGAACGCTGTGACTCGCTGGAGTGGAGCGAAGAGGAAGATGAGGACGGCTACCGTGACGTGACCGGCCCGGATTGGATTATTGACAACGTGGCCAGCTACGGCGGCTGAACCTGAGGCGGCGGGCGTAGTCCCGCCGGTAACAGCATGAGTAAATACACCACCATTGCAGATTTGATGACGCACCTGCAGCGCTTTGCTCCCGACACACCCTGTGTGGTGCACCTGTGGGTAGCAGATGATTTTGAAGACGTGGCACCTGAGCTTACATCCGATGAGGTGCTGGCCACGATCGCGCTGGCCGACGCCACGCTCGATGCAGATATCAGTCTCAGCTGGTACTTCCTGCGCCACTGCGCTGACACGGTTCTGGCAAAACGGGAGGAAAGAGAATGAACATCTGGCTGGTTTCCTTTCAGGCAGAGTGGCAGGGCGCATGCTCAGAGGAGCACATGCTCATCCTGTCACCGGATGAACAGCTGGCAGAGGCGGGCTGCATGCTTATGGGCCGGACGTGGTGGAAGGGCGAACCTCGTGAGAGTGAAGGCTGTTACTGGCGCTTTGACGGTAATGACGTCTGGCTGAAGTCCCTCGTGCAACTTGATGCGCAGCAGGCGGCGACCATTTCCGGCCTCCATTTTCTGGATGAGTGGAAAGTGACCGGTACGCTTCTGGCACCTGTGGTGAGAGACCGGTGCGATTGCCACTGGCTTGATTTCCGGGAGTAAAAACTGAAGGAGGGCCGCCGCCCGGCGGGGCGGCGCTTTCACGAAAAAAAATGATGACGTCGCTGCGCTCCGCCTCCATGCCGTCTCCCGTCCTGCGGCCGGAAAACGGCGGGTGTAAAGTGCCGTGCCCTCACGGTAGCCGGGCGGCCTCGCAAACAAGGGAAACTTCGTCGCCACCTCACCCGTTCCCCGCCGTACGCGGGACATTCAGTCCGCTCCGGCGGCGCGTGCGGCTTCCGGTGTCGCCCCTGTTTGCTCCGCTGGTCGCCCGTCTGTGTGGAGATCACGGCACCACTACCGGTGCCCCCTTCATACACAGGAGCATCACTATGTCTCGATTCATGCACGGCGACAGCGTACAGGTTATGGGCGGCTTTCCGGATAAAAGCATTGATTTCATCCTCACCGATCCGCCGTACCTCGTCGGCTTTAAGGACCGCTCCGGCCGGTCAATTGCCAACGACGTTAACAGCGAGTGGGTTCAGCCTGCGAGCAACGAAATGTTCCGGGTGCTCAAAGACAACAGCCTGGCGGTGAGCTTTTACGGCTGGAACCGGATAGACATTTTTATGCAGGCCTGGAAGGCGGCGGGGTTCCGCGTGGTGGGCCATATCGTGTTCACCAAACCCTACGCCTCAAAGTCCGCGTTCGTAGGCTACCAGCATGAAAGCGCCTACGTGCTGGCCAAAGGGCGCCCGGCTCTGCCAGCGAAGCCACTGCCCGATGTGATGCCGTGGGAGTACACCGGCAACCGCTATCACCCGACCGAAAAGCCGGTCAGCGCGCTGCGCCCGCTGATCGAGACGTTCACGCAGCCCGGCGCGATTGTCCTGGATCCGTTTGCTGGTTCCGGCTCGACCTGCGTGGCCGCCCAGGCGTGCGGCCGCCGCTGGATCGGTATCGAGCTGATGGAGCAGTACCACGCCGCCGGCCTGCGCCGCCTGTATGCCCACCGCGACGCCCGCGCGGCCTGATAACCGGAGAAATGACGATGAACGATCACACTATGCACCCTGAGACCGACAACCTGGCGGCCGACGTCGCTGACCTGGAAGAATCGCTGTATGAGTTTCACCTGCGCCTGCGCGACATGATTGCGCGCCACCTCTGGCACGGCGCCAGCCGGGAACAGCGCATGGCGGGCCTGCTGATTGAGGGGATTGACAGCGACCTAGTTGAACTCTACCGGCGCGCTGCCGTGATACAGAAGCACCTGAGGGCGTGACTGATTAAAAAAAGAGCACGATGCTGTATCCCTGCCGGCGCGCGGCAGGGCCAGCTTTATCCACAGGGTTCCGGGGCGGATATGCACCCCGGATGTGGACAAAGGGATGAGGATGTTGCTACGCGCCTCATCGAAGCCGCCTGCGGCGGGGGAATAAAAACCGTGCGGTCTGCGGCCGGTGCCGTGACTTCAC
>NZ_JASUAZ010000056.1:0-19778 GCF_030283135.1 Mixta mediterraneensis
CAGACGTGCGCGGGCCGCGTATTGAGCAGCGTCCGCTGACCCATGTGGAGGCGGCGAAAGCCCTGCGCGAGAAGTTTGGCGCTAACGGCCATATCTGGACGCCGGAACATTACCGCCAGTTAACGGCGCAGTACCCGGATGGCGTACCTGAAGCCGCGCTGGATGAGGTGATGGTTACCCTGACCACTCCGGCCCGCAACAGCGTTATCAGCATCGTTAACGGTAACTGAGGAGGAAGGCATGCTGGTACTGAAGCAACAACTTAAAGAGGCCCGCATCCCGCAGGCGGTGGTGGCAAGAGCCGTCGCCGTTTCCGAGGCCACGCTGGCCCAGATTGTGAACCATAACGAGTGGCCACGCACCAGCCCCGAAGAGGTACGCCAGCGTCTGGCGTTGTATCTGGAAAGTAAGGGGATTGATACAGCGAAAAGTTTTGATGCTGCACAGGGCGCTGTCACGCCCCGTACAGCGGGTACTACCGATAAAACCAACCTCAGTGAGGAAGAGAACATGTTACTCAAAAAGCAGGTGTTATTTCCAGCAACCAAAAAAGCGTTTGGCCTTTTCCGTGATCCGTTCGCCGATGAAGCCATGCAGGGCGCGGACGATGTGTTCACCACGCCGGATATCCGCTACGTGCGTGAGGCGCTGTTCCAGACCGCCCGCCATGGTGGCTTTCTGGCGGTTATCGGCGAGTCCGGTGCGGGTAAATCCACGCTGCGCCGCGACCTGATTGAACGCGTCAACCGCGAGAACGCGCCGGTGATTGTAATCGAGCCATACATCATCGCCATGGAAGACAACGACGTGAAGGGCAAAACCCTGAAGGCGGCAGCTATCGCCGAGGCCATCATCAGCACCATCGCGCCGCTGGAGAGTATCAAACGCAGCCAGGACGCCCGCTTCCGCCAGTTGCACCGCGTCCTGAAGGACAGCAGTCAGGCGGGTTTCAGCCACGTTCTGGTGATTGAGGAGGCCCACAGCCTTCCCATTCCGACGCTGAAGCACCTTAAACGCTTCTTCGAACTGGAGTCCGGCTTCAAAAAACTGCTGTCCATCGTGCTGATTGGCCAGCCTGAACTGGCGGACAAACTGTCCGAACGCAACATGGAAGTCCGTGAGGTCGTCCAGCGCTGCGAGGTGGTTGAATTGCTGCCGCTGGACAACAGCCTCGAAGAGTTTCTGACGTTCAAACTGCAACGTGCCGGTAAGCAGCTGGCCGACATCATGGACGCCAGCGCAGTGGAAGCCATCCGCGCCCGTCTGAGCAATCTGGGTAGTAGCCGTAAAAGCATGGTCAGCCTGCTGTATCCGCTGGCCGTCAGTAACCTGGTGATAGCCGCCATGAATCTGGCTGCTGAAATCGGGGTTCCGCAGGTCAACGCCGACGTCGTCAAAGGAGTTTAATCATGAAATCCATCGCCGATATCAACCAGCAGATGAACAAGGTGCAGTCCGCCATTATGGCGCTCAACGCCATGAACACTACCGTGCAGAGCGTCATGATTGCTGGCAGTAAGCCGGTTATCCGTATCGCCCGCAACGGGCACTGTGCCCGCCTGCTGGAGCAGGGCAAAGCGAGTTATACCCATGTTGGCCATGACGGCTCAGGGCGCTTCCGTCAGGGCGTCTTTGAGTTGCATGGCTGCCGTATTACCTGGTCAGAGTCGTTACATTAACCATAAGGTGAACAGAGATGAGCGAAGTAAATAAAGAAAACTACATGAAAGACCGCAAGGGGCGTCTGGTGCCGGTTGACCAGGTGTCTGACTATGACCTTGCGATGGACTCTTTCGTTAAAGAACAGGTTGTCGCCGCGAAGGTTAAACGCGATGAACTCAGTGACTTCAAGCGTCGTGCCTTTGACGAGTGCTATGCCTGGCTTGACCTTGTGGCCGAGAAGTACGGCAGAACGCGTGGCGGTGCCAAAGGCAACGTGACCTTCAGCAGCTTCGACGGTGCTCAGCAGATCACCATCCGCGTGCAGGAAACCCTGACCTTCGGGCCAGAGCTGCAGATTGCCAAAGACCTGATAGACGAGTGCGTCACCGAGTGGTCGGAAGGCGCGAACGCCAACCTGCGGGCCATCATCAGCGATGCTTTTCAGGTGGACAAAGAGGGCCAGCTTAATACCGGACGTATTCTTTCCCTGCGCCGCGTCAAGATTCAGGACGAGCGCTGGAACCGGGCAATGGAGGCCATATCGGAATCACTGCAGGTGGCAATGTCCAAAACCTATATTAATTTCCGGGAGAAAGATAAACACGGGAAGCTAATTAATATTCCGTTAGATATCGCTGCCATTTAATTTTAATTCAATTTCTTTTTATTTCGGCGTCAGTGCCGTGGGCTTCTGCACGCCGAAAACAGCATTAAGGAATAAATCATGTCCATCAAATGTATCAACTGCCAGAAAGGTATCACCACCCTGAAGTTCAGCGACGCCAGCGTCATTTCCTCCGGTAAGTACCGCGTACCAGCCGTCCTCATCACGCTGGTATGCCCACACTGTAGCCAGCATTACTACACCGAAGTCCCGGCCATGGAATTCATCCCTTGTGAGGCAAAGAAATGATTACTGCAAAAGAAGCCGAAAAACGGACCCGTGAAATTGTCGCGGAATATATCAGTGGATGTGGTTGTGAAAATCCCAACCATATCCGGCAGGTATTAATCAAATTAATCAGCATGGCTTCACACGCCATCGTAGCAACAAATGGCCTAGATCAGGCCATTTACGTTCTTCACGCCACCAGTGACCACCTGAGAAAAATGCCGCCGCTATACGAGCTGGAAATTACTGAGGACGGCCACGTGAAAGTTATCGGCGTATCACGCCATTGATTTGGGGAAGATAAGATGAAAGGCATGAAATTATATAACCGTTCGACGATCTACAATCTGGCCCTCAAAACCTTCGGCCCAGAAGCTCAGGCTCTGAAGCTGATGGAAGAAGCTGCCGAACTGGCCGCTGCTGCTGCCCGCAACATGAACGGACTGGGCAATGAAGTTGATCTGGCAGGCGAACTGGCTGACGTTGAAATCATGATTGAACAGTTCCGCCTAAACGGGATGGGCCTGATGATTGATTTTCATAAGCAGAAAAAGCTGGAACGCCTTGCCGAACGCCTGGGGGTGACTTATGCCGCAGAATAATGAAAAGCTGCTGGAGAAGTTAAAAAAGCTACTTGCGCTGGCTAAATCCGATAACCCCCATGAAGCGGCACTGGCACTGCAACGCGCCCAGAAACTGATGCAGGCCTATAACATCACCCAGGCTGACCTCGCACTCAGTGATATTGATGAAAGCGTCAGTAACTACTGGGCTGCAGGTAGCGTTAATCCGCCGCGTTATATGCTGGGTCTGCTGGATATTATCCAGGTGGCATTTGGCGTTAAGTCTATTATTCACTCCGGCTTTAAACCCGGCGTTGGCTTTTACAGTAATAAAGACCGGGTTGAACTGGCCTCATATACATGGGAGGTACTGGCCAGACAGTTAATCATGGCCCGTAAAAACTATATTCGACAGCAGAATAAAAGAATCAAAAACACGACCAAGACCAGCCGTGGTGACAAATTTGCCGAAGGGTGGGTTCTGGCCGTGCGTAGCGAGGTTCATTTATTTGCTATGTCCCGCGAAGAACGGGAACTGGCAAACCTCTGGCTTGAACAAAAATACCCTGATTCAGGAACAACCTCTGGCCGCAAAGCCGGTAAATCCCGTGACGCGGACATGTCCCGCCACATCGGTTACAGAGAGGGAGAAAACGTCCGTCTACATCAGCCTGTCAGCGGGCAGGAACAGCGGAAGCTGGGGAGTGGCTTATGATGGCTGAATCAATTGTATGTGCCTTGTTCTGGTATGGTCTCGTGGGGTGGTGTACTGCTGAACTGCACCGCCGTTCAGGGTTTTACTCACGTTACAGCGGTACCGGACACTGGATCAGTTGGGCCGTTATGTTCCTGTGCTGGCCTGTCGCGCTTCCTTTATATGTCGACTATATCGGTGGCGCAGGTAAAAGGAGTGGCAATGATGACTAAGCAGCGTCTTATTCAACTCATTCATATTGCCCGCAGCGACCTCCAGATGGATGAGGACACCTACCGCCAGATGCTACAGGGGCTGACCGGCAAAGCCTCAACCAAAGGGATGGATACCCCACAGCTAAACCGCGTGCTGGAATCAATGAAAAAGAAAGGCTTTCGCATTAAGCCTGCCGGGAAAGCCAAGTCCGGCTTACCGCTCGACAGCCATCCGCAGTCAAAGAAAATCCGTGCGCTATGGCTTGAAATGGCTGCCGCAGGCATCGTCCGTGACAGTTCAGAGCAGGCGCTGGCGCTGTGGGTTAAACGGGAAACCGGCATCAGCGCGTTACGCTGGCTCAGCAATGAGCAGGCAAGTAGCGTGATTGAGAAACTGAAGAAGTGGCAGCGCAGAGCTGCGGGAGTGAAGCAATGAGCGACCTGAATCAGTTTCGTAGTAAAGGGCCGGAACTGTTGGTGGAACTGGCACAGCATACCTCTGAGACTGTCCGCGAGATTATTGATATCGAACCCGCAGTTGCCGACCAGATTGGTCAGGCCGTCGCGAACCGCATGATGCAGGTCTGGGGTGGGCAAAACGTCTATTTTCCGATGGGCATGGTCTGGAAGGTCAGCCAGCGCGACCGGGAAATTTTCCTGGAGTTTGACGGGCGCAACCATCACGAACTGGCCCGCAAATTTGGTGTTTCACTACAGTGGGTTTACAGCGTGGTGAAGCGGGTCAGAAAAGAAGAACTGGATCGGATGCAGGGCAAACTGTTTGATGGCGAACCTGATGCCGATACAGGGAAAAAGGAGTAATATCTGCAATCAGGCTGGTGCGAGTTCTGTTTTTTTTGGGCCGGTCTGATTTTCACATACTGTAAGGTTATTGCATATTCCATCCAGTCTCTTCCCATGTTGACCCAGTACTTCCCATAATTATCTCACTTATCCCCTGTCATTTATCTCAAGTCTAATCAACCATCGGCGTCACGCTGTTTTTGCCACTGATAGTTAAAGGCGTGGCAGAAGATCGCAGCAATTTAATAGTGAGCTTGCTGTCGGCGGTGCCGTTCCTGTTTGCCTGTATCTTTATGTATTTTAACGGTCGTCATTCTGATCGCACCGGCGAGCGAGCCCGGCATTTAGGGTTGCCGTTAATCGCGTCCGGCCTGCTGTTGTTAGCCGCTATGGCAGTGTCGCAACAGTGGATGGCATACGGCTTACTTGTGCTAATGGTCGGCCTTAACTGGGCGATCACACCAGTATTTTGGGCCGTCACCACGGAAACGATTTCTGGCGTAGCGGGCGCCGCTTCTATCGCCTTAATTAATGCTGTCGCAAACATTGCGGGCCTGGGCTTTCCACCTGTTATGGGACGCATCAAAGATGCCACCAACAGCTACAGCGATGGTTTGCTGATTGTGGCGGGTGCGCTGATTCTGGGTGGCCTGTTGGGTTTAGTGCTGGGAAGAAAAAAAGCCATTGAAGGGCGCGAAACGCCGCTCAGAGAAATGAAATCGAAGCTGCATCTTTAACGCATTTGGCGTAGCGTGTGGGGCAACTTTTTGATTAGGTTGCCCCCATGCGCGAAAAACAACTCACCTTTGCTGAACGTCATCATCAACTCACCAACATTAACGTCTGGACCGCCGACAGCCAGTGGCTGGCATTTGACGTCCGTCCGTCGGGCGCGACCTTTACGGGTGAAACTATTGAACGCGTCAATGTTGAAAACGGCGAGACTGACGTGTTGTACCAGGCGAAGGATGGCGCTCATGTCGGCGTGGTTACCGTCAGCCCGGATTTACCACCCCGCTATGTTTGCATTCACGGACCAGAATTTCCTGACGAAAACTGGCATTACGACTTCCACCATCGTCGCGGTGTTATCGTGCAAAACGGCACAGCACAGAATCTGGATGCCTGCGATATTACGCCGCCGTTTACGCCTGGCGCGCTGCGTGGCGGAACTCACGTGCACGTTTTCAGCCCTGATGGTTCGCGCCTCAGTTTTACCTATAACGATCATGTGATGCATGATCGTGACAGAAGTCAGGAT
Source organism: Mixta mediterraneensis (assembly GCF_030283135.1). Lineage (NCBI taxonomy): Bacteria > Pseudomonadati > Pseudomonadota > Gammaproteobacteria > Enterobacterales > Erwiniaceae > Mixta > Mixta mediterraneensis. Next base: position 6,092 of record NZ_JASUAZ010000056.1, read on the forward strand.
TTGCGCAATGTGGGTATTGCCGTGCCGTTGCACGCGGTAACACCGCCTATGCAGCATCCGCGAGAATACAGCGGCAGCCATTTTTGCCTGTTAATCAGTGTGACCACGGTAAATCCAGAACCGGGCAGTGATGAAATTAATCGTGCCTATGAGGAGTGTTGGATTGGCAATCAGGGTTATCAAAAACCCGACGGCAGTTGGCAGCGCTGGGCCATTGCCTTTACTGGCGACACGCTTTCGCCGCAAGGCAATAAGCAGCCGGAAGTGTTTATCGTCGATTTGCCCGATGCGCTGGAAGCGTATGCCCGCGTCGGCGATTCGCCACTGGAAGGCCGCAGCGATTGCCTGCCAGCGCCACCGGCTGGCGTTAAGCAGCGCCGCCTGACGTTTAGCAATGGGCTGGCGCAGCAGCCGCGTCATTGGTTACGCGCATCACCAGACGGTAGCGCCATTGCCTTTTTGCAGGCTGATGATCAGCAGGTGGTTCAGCTGTGGACCGTTTCGCCCAACGGAGGCGAACCACGCCAGATCACGCATCTGACAAGCAGCATACAGTCAGCTTTTAGCTGGCATCCTGACGGCAAAGCCATGACGTTTGTGTGTGATAACAGCGTGATGCGTTGCGAAATGGCAAGCGGCGATTGTCGGCGTTTAACCGATCGCAGTAATGAAGCGCCCTCCGGCGACGCAGTGGTATGGTCGCCAGACGGAAAACAGATCGCCTATATGCGTGAGGTTAACGGTTGGCGGCAACTGTTTATGGTTGCGGCTGTATAGTGGGCATCGGCTGAGCCTGCGCCAGGTTTTCCTGGGTGCGCGCCAGCTTTTCGCTCTGCAAAACACGAGCACGCGGTGAATCAAGCGCTTTATCATTATCGCTGCGGTAATAATCCCAGGGCAGCAGCAGCGTATCCATCACGGCCGAGAACGGCAGATCTATCAACGCCAGCGGCTTTAATGCCCAGCTGGCGTTGTCGTCTACTAACACATCTGCACTGGCGCGCGTGCCGGGATAATAACCCTGGCTCGCACCCGTGTGAGACATAACGCTGGAGCAACCCGTTGTCACGACAGCACAGCAGACAACACCTGCCAGTGGTAAAACTTTCATTTTTTTCATTTCCATCATCCCTTCAGCTGTGGCATCGGCCTGGCTGAGTTGGCTCGCCTGACTACGTCATCACTCTACGGTGAAGTCCGCTCCGGTCAGACAAAGGTATCCCTGAGTGTATGCCATTTCATCAAATTGGCGAAAAAAATTGCTTTTTGCCCCTTGAAACCTGGGCCGCAGCACCCATTTTTGTATCACGGTCGCGCTGGCTGTCGCCGAAAGGGTCACCCCGGACCGAACAACCTGTCCAGTTGTGGAAGGTTGCCAAAACTTGCTGAATTTCAGGAGTCTTATAATGCGTAATTTTGATCTCTCTCCGCTTTATCGCACATCTATTGGTTTTGATCGCCTGTTTAACCTGCTCGAATCCAATCAAAATCAGAGCAACGGTGGTTATCCTCCCTATAACGTTGAACTGGTGGATGAAAACCATTATCGCATCACCATTGCAGTCGCTGGCTTTGCGCAAAGCGAACTGGATATTACTTCTCATGACAACATGCTGATTGTGCGTGGCGCACATCCTGAAGAGCAGGTTGAGCGTAAGTATCTCTATCAGGGTATCGCTGAACGTAATTTTGAGCGTAAATTCCAGCTGGCTGACCACATCGTCGTGCGCGATGCCCGTCTCGAAAATGGTCTGTTAAGTATTGATCTTGAGCGCATCGTCCCTGAAGAGGCGAAACCGCGTCGTATTGAAATACTAAAATAATACGCAGGAACTAAACGCCGCAGAAATGCGGCGTTTTTTATGGCTTACGACCGGCTACGTAACAGAACCTGCTGACCTACGACCCCGCCAAAAACATTCACCAACAGACCGAAAATGACAACCACAGCGCCCAGCAACTGCTGTGCAGACAACGTTTCACCTAAAAAAAGTCCTGCGCTCAAAATGCCGACAACGGGCACCAACAGGGAAAGTGGCGCTACACGCCAGGTTTCATAGCGACTCAGTAAATTCCCCCAAATCGCATACCCAACGATGGTGGCAACAAACGCCAAATAAATCAGCGCCAGCACAGTTTGCAACGTAATATGCAGCAGGCTGAAAGCGATAGCGTCAGCGCCTTCAAACAGAAATGCACAGGCGAAAAACGGTCCAACCGGTATCAGCGCGCTCCATACCACCAGCGACATGATCGGTACTTTACGGTTACGCATGATGATTTTATTGGTGATATTACCCATTCCCCATGACAACGCAGCGGCCAGCGTCAGCATCATGGTGGTTAAAGTAACACCCGCGGTGGTTTGCCCTTCCATGCCCGCTGTCGCCAGGATAAACATACCCAGCGTGGCGATGATAATTCCGGCGATGTGGTTCCAGCGCAGCTTCTCGGCCAGCAGCAGCGCGCCGAGCAGAATGGTGAAAAAGGCTTGCGCCTGTAATACCAGCGACGCCAGACCAGCAGGCATGCCAAGTTTGATTGCTAAAAACAGAAAGGCAAATTGCCCAAAGCTGATGGTGATGCCATAAACCACTAGCCAGCGCAGCGGGATCGCCGGGCGACGAACAAAAAATATCGCCGGAAACGCGACTAAAGCGAAACGCAGTCCTGCCAGCAAAAAGGGTGGCATTTCCTGCAGGCCAAGTTTTATCACCACAAAGTTCACGCCCCATGCCACCACGACGCAAAGCGCTAACAGCATATCTTTTACCGACATCACCTGCTCCTTATGCCGCCGTCAGGCGGTGCTCACCCGCGGTGTGGCGATGCCTGCACAACAGCCTTCACCCACAACGCGAAAATAATCTTCTACCATCCTTACGAGCGACTTATCCAGTGCCTCGCGTTAAACCGCAGCGTTTCCACTTCATACCGCTGCTTATCAACCCGCAGCGCCAGCTGGTCATCAAAATTCAATGGCGGAACTGCGCCCATGACACATTGGATAAGGCTCCGTACATTCCCGGCGCGGCAAAGCTCAACCTCTTACCACTCCTGGCGTGCGCCGCGCTTTTGAAATGGCTGTTGCAATCTCGCGTGACGTCCAGCGCCATCGCTTTTGCTGCCTGACTTAATGCGCTGCCGCGAATCACGCCGATCCCTGACATAATGAACCCATAAATATTGCGATCATAGCGGCTGTCAGATGCGCCAGGCGCCGGAATCCCCAAAAGGAACGCGGGTGTCTGAGCCAGAAGGCGGCTACGAGTTGCGGGAGGAGATGCCGGTTAACGTGCGATCGCGCGTTCTGAAAGCGGCAATGCCGGAACGGGCATTGCGCCGGGACATATCGTAGCGATCGATCATCGCTACGATCGCGGCTTTCGGTTGAACGCCGGTTTCGGCTGGAATACCGAAGCTGAGCGGGCAATTTGCCTGGCACCGGGATGCCAGCAATAACTGGTCGAAACGCAGGATTAATCGCGCCAGGCGTTTTCCACTTCTTCCGCCAGAATCTGTACTGCCCGCTCAATGCTGTCGGCGTCCGGTACATAATTCATGCGCATACATTGATGTGTATGTGGCCATTCATGCTCCAGGCCGGGGAAGAAGAAGTGACCAGGCACCATCAACACGCCGCGCGCTTTCAGCCGCTGGTAGAGCACTTCAGTACTGACTGGCAAATCGCGGAACCACAACCAGAGAAAAATCGCGCCTTCCGGTTTATGGATCAGGCAGCGTTCTTCTGATAAATAGCGGCGGATAAGGGTAATCGTCTGTGAAACTTTATCCTGATAGAACGGTTTAATCACATCTTCTGATAAGCGCAGCAGGTCACCGCGACAAATCATTTCACAGGCGATGGCGGGACCAATGCTGCCGGGCGCCAGGCTGATAATGCCGTTCATATTGCCCACGGCGCTGATGATCTTTTCATCGGCGATGATGATACCGCAGCGCGCGCCTGGCAGACCGAGCTTCGATAAACTCATGCAGAGAATGATGTTGGGGTTCCACAGCGGGCGCGCATCGCTGAAGATAATACCGGGAAACGGTACGCCATAAGCATTGTCGATCAACAGCGGTACATTATGCTGTTGCGCCAACACATCCAGCTGCAACAGTTCGTCGTCGGTAATCACATTGCCGGTCGGATTGGTCGGACGCGAAACGCAAATCAGCCCCACCTCCTCATTCATCGGCAGATGTTCAAAATCGACGTGATATTTGAACTGGCCTTCCGGCAGGAGTTCGATATTCGGCTTCGCCGAAATAAACAGCTCTTCATCCAGCCCGGCATCGGCGTAACCAAGGTATTCCGGGGCGAGTGGGAACAACACGCGCTTTTTGCTGCCATCGGCGCGGCGTCCGGCGAACAGGTTAAACAAATAGAAAAAGGCGCTTTGGCTGCCATTAGTCAACGCAATATTTTCTGGGCTAATCGGCCAGCCAAGGTTTTCGCACAGCAATTCTGCCAGCGCATCAAGCAAGACTGCTTTGCCGCGCGGGCCATCATAATTACACAGCGCTTCGCTCAGCTTGCCTTCGTCGTGCATCTGCTGAAGCAGCTGCTGGAAATAGTCGTTCATGGCCGGGATCTGCGCCGGATTACCGCCGCCAAGCATGATAGTACCGGGCGTACGCAAGCCTGCGCCCATGTCTTCCATCAAACGTGAAATACCGGAGTGTTGAGTAAATTTATCGCCGAATTGAGAAAAAGCCATAGCGGTTAAAATGTGTAATGACGAATGGGGGAACCACCATAACGCCCGCCGATGGCGGGCGCAATGGGAAGGCGCAAGGGATTATTTCAGCGCCTGAGGATTAACGCAGTTTTTCTCAACGTTGCCGCTCAGGGCAGCGATCAGATTTTCAACCGCATCCTGCATCATGCCGTAACGCGTTTCCGTGGTTGCCGAGCCAATGTGCGGCAGCGTTACAACGTTGGGGAGTGCCAGCAGCGGCGAGTCAGGTGATACCGGCTCCTGCTCAAATACATCCAGACCTGCGGCGTGGAGAGTACCGTTCTGCAAAGCGGCGATCAGCGCCTGCTCATCGACCACTGGCCCCCGCCCCGCGTTAATCAGCACTGCGCTTTTCTTCATCAGCTTAAGTTGTTCAGCGCCGATCATATGATGTGTTTCATCGGTCAATGGCAGGCTGATACAGACAAAGTCGCTCTGTTTGAGCAGTGTTTCCAGATCGCAACGCTGCGCATCAAAACGTGACTGGGCCTCTTCATGCTCGCGGCGGGCGTTGTACAACACCTTCATACCGAAACCAAAGTGCGCACGCTGCGCCAGCGCCATACCGATACGGCCCATACCAAGAATACCCAGCGTCTTATGATGGACATCGATGCCGAACATTTCCGGGCCAATATTTTTCTGCCATTTACCGGCTTTCACCCATGCATCCAGTTCGGTCACCCGACGCGCGCTGCTCAACACCAGCGCCATCATGGTATCGGCAACTGTTTCGGTCAGTACGGTTGGGGTATGCATCAGTACCACGTGACGCTGATTGAGCGCATCGACGTCAAAATTATCGTAACCCACCGAAACGCTGGAGCAGGCACGCAGTTTTGGCATCTTTGCCAGCAAGTCGCTATCCACTTTTCCGCCTGAGCCAAGCAAACCTTCCGCCTGTTGCAAGGCGTCCGCATGTTGCTGCTGACTGTCTGGCGAAAGATCCTTAATTTCTGTCACCGTGCAATGTGCGTTAAGGCGCGCACGCAGATCGTCGGGCAAGCTTTTGTACAGAATCACCGAGGGTTTCATTATTGCTCCCTGTAAACGAGTGACGGGCAACACGCTGGTTGCCCGGAAAAATACGCTTAGCGCTTACGCTTTCAGGCGTGTTTCGCGCCATGTAACGACGATGTTTTGTTTTCGGCTGGTTTGACGATCAACGTCAGCCAGACCGAAATCAGCAAGGCACCGCCCATAAAAATATAGGATGCGGCAGGGCTTCCTGTCGCGCCATTAAGATAACCGACAACCCATGAGCCGAGAAATGAACCCAGTGCGCCCATACTGTTGATGAGCGCCATCGCTCCCCCCGAGACGTTGCGCAGCAACATTTCGGGAATAATGGCGAAGAACGGGCCATAAGGCGCATACATCGCGGCACCGGCAATGACTAACAGCGCATAAGACACCCAGAAATTACCTGCCCCAACCAGATACGAGCCAAGGAATGCCAGCGCACCAATCAGCAACAGCGGCCAGACAAACAGCTTACGGTTTTGCGTCTTATCCGAGGCCCACGATACCACCACCATCGCAATGGTCGCCGCCAGATAAGGCACCGCCGACAGCCAGCCCGCTTCTACCATGCCCATTTGTGTACCGTTACGCAAAATAGAGGGCAACCACAGTACAAAGCCGTATACGCCGATACTCCAGGCGAAATATTGCAGGCACAGAATGATGACGTTGCGGTTACGAAAGGCTTCGCCATAGTTGCGCACGGCTTTGATGTTCTCTTGCTCTTTCTGCAATTCAGCCTGCAATGCGGCTTTCTCCGTCTCGCTCATCCAGCGCGCCTGTGCCGGTTTGTCCTGTACCATGAACCACCAGGCAATGGCCCAAATCACCGCTGGAATGCCTTCGAAAATAAACATTTCGCGCCAGCCGAATGACTCAATCAGATAGCCGGAAACCACTGACATCCACAGCACCGTCACCGGATTACCCAGAATCAGGAATGTGTTAGCACGAGAGCGTTCTGATTTGGTAAACCAGTTACTGATGTAAATCAGCATCGCTGGCATTACCGCTGCTTCCACTACGCCGAGGACAAAGCGGATTGCCGCCAGCATGGGGATATTACTCACAATACCAGTTAACGATGCACAGCCGCCCCACAACATCAGGCATCCAAAAATCAGTTTTTTCACGCTGCGGCGTTCGGCATAAATCGCGCCGGGGATCTGAAAGAAGAAATAGCCGAGGAAGAACAGCGCGCCAAGCAGCGACGACATGCCTTTCGTTATGCCCAGATCGTCGTTGATGCCTGCTGCTGAGGCGAAACTAAAGTTCGCCCGATCCAGATACGCCAGACTGTAGGTGATAAACACGATGGGCATGATGAACCACCAGCGTTTTGGCGCAATTGTCTGCGTTTTCATAGGAATACCTCTGTCATTCATTGCGGTTGAGGTGCGAACTAGTCATCGCCCAGTTGCTGTCGCGTTGGCAGACCTTCGCTGTCGCCAATCACCTGAATCGCCAAAGAACCAATTTTGTTACCGCGGCGAATCGCCTGTGGCAACGTTTTACCTTCCAGCAGCGCACTAATGACGCCAACGGCGAAACCGTCGCCCGCGCCGACCGTATCCACCACGTTGTCAACCAGAATGGCTTCAACCTGACCTTTTTCACCTCCAGCGGTTTTAAACCATGCGCCGTCACAACCGGTTTTTATCACTACCGCCTTTACGCCTTTGTCCAGGTAGAAATCAGCTATGGCTTCCGGCTGACGATGACCCGTTAAAATTACGCCTTCATTTTCACCGGGCAGCACCCAGTCGGCATATTCCGCCAGCTGGTTAAGCTGTTTGCGCATGTCATCTTCGCTGCGCCATAAAACCGGACGCAGGTTGGGATCGAAAGAAATAGATTTGCCGCGTGCGCGCATCTCTTTGGCGGTGTGTTTCAGCAATTCCAGTGAGCTGTCAGAAACGGCCGCTGCCACGCCGCTCAAATGCAGATGACGCGCAGAACCAAAATAGTCATGATCAAAATCGTCTACCGAAAGATGGCTGGCCGCCGAGCCTTTACGAAAATACTCTACCAGCGGGTCGGAACCGACTTCGACTTTGGACTTAAGCTGAAAACCAGTTGGATAACGTTTATCGATACTGACCTGGCGATGATCGATGCCCTCTTTATCCAGCTGATGGCAGATAAAACGGCCAAAGGTGTCATCACCGACACGACTTACCCAACCTACTTTTAAGCCCAGGCGCGCGAGACCAATCGCCACATTGAGCTCTGCGCCAGCGGCCCGTTTGATAAAAGTTTCTGCGGCGGCCAGATCGCCAGCTTCGCGGGCAACGAACATGGCCATCGCTTCACCGATGGTAACGACGTCGAGCGTGCCGTTTTGATGCGTTGTCATATTGTCTCCTCAGACATTACGCAACAGCGTTACGTAATGGCGCGTGACCGCCAGCAGGTCATCGCCTTCCAGCGGAAACTCAATGCCGCGCGGGATATTATCCGGCAGCTGTTTCAGCAGCGTACGCCAGCTGTCACTGGCGTCATCCAGCGCAACGGCGCGGAAGCTGTCGCCATGCGGCACCGCAGCTTTGACATGGATATAACCGACATACGCACCCAATTCAGCCGCGGCCTGTTCGGCGTTTTCCTGCGTCCAGCACCAGTTCGCCATGTCGAACGTCATGCCGATCGGCAATTCCGCGTCGCTAATCGCAGCAAAAAATTGCTGCGAAGGCGCCAGCTTGCCGTGTTCAGATTGATCGTTTTCTACCAGCAGCGGTATATCACGACTGGCAATAAGTGCGCGCAGCTCCCCGGTCGGCAACGCGCCGGTGAAATTACCCAATGCAATTTTCAGACGCTGAGCATTCAACTGCTGCGCTTCTTCAAAGTAGTTGGTCAGTCGAGGATTTAACCCGCCGTCGTCACAAAACAGCGTATCCGGTACGGAATAGCTGATGCTCAGCTGATGTTCTTTAGCGGCTTGCGCCAGAGCAGGCAAGTTCGCAAGCGTAGCGTCATTAAACAGCTCGCGACGAATTTCAACACCGTCGGCACCGGCCTGCTGGATAATGGGCAACACGGCGATCTGGCCGCCGAGTGCGACGATTCGCTGGTTCCCATAGGCAACGGTAACGACAATAATTTCTGATTTCATGGTTTGCTCCTGGCGGGAAATTTCCCTTAACGGTTACAAAAACGTTAAATGGAACCGATTCCAAAACAAAGAGGCAAAACACGGAATTATGATCGTGCTCACGAAGTAAGCACAACATGACGGAGAAGAATCTGAAAATCAGGCCAGGCGCTGGCTGGAGCCTCGGATAACAAGTTCGCCAGAGAAAACCTGTTCAGCAACCGGAATATCATTATTTTCAATGCGGGTAATCAGGCGCTCCAGCGCGGCATAACCAATCTGCCAGGTTGGCTGTTTCAACGTGGTAATCCCAACGCCCGCCAGTGCCGCCCACTCCAGCTCATCGAAACCGAGCAAACCAATCTCTTTACCCCAGTGTAGGTTGATACGCTGCAGGGTACGCGCCACTTGCAGCGTTAACGCACCGTTCGCCGCCATCACCGCGCTGCGCTTTCCGGCGTGTCGTTGATAAAAGGCGAGAAGCGCCTCGTCCAGCGCAGCGGGCTGATGTAGCGGCACTTCGATATTTTCATGCTGGATGTGCGGATAGGCAGCGAGTACCTGACGAAACGCCTGCAAACGTTCGCGGCGGGTGTTTACGCTGCCCAACGGCTCACTGAGGAATAGCAGCGCATCGTAACCGTTATCCACCAAATGGTGTGTCGCCGTTTTGGCCGCTTCAACGTTATTGAGCCCAACGACATCACAGGCAAAATCAGGAATTTTACGGTCGATCAGGACCATCGGCAGTAAGGATTGTTGTAAGCGACTGAGCACCTCTTCGCGCATCCCAACCGCATTGACTACCACGCCTTCTACCTGATAACTGCTGAGCAATTGCAGGTAATGCCGCTCCAGGTCCACTTCGTTGTTAGTGTTACACATCAGCAAAGTGAAGCCGCGCTCACGACAGGCCGCTTCGATACCGCACATCACATCCACCGAATAGGGATTAGTGATGTCAGCGATGATCAGACCAATAAGCCGCGTTCGCCCCCGTTTAAGGCCGCGCGCCATCTGGCTCGGACTGTAATTGAGATCGGCAATTGCCTGTTCAATACGTGCCTTAAGACCGGCAGAAAGAAGATGTTGTTCACCGTTCAGATAGCGAGAAACGCTGGTTTTACCGGTTCGTGCCGCGTGAGCAACATCGCTAATAGTGGCGCGAGGCGGCCTGATTTTCATGTCATACCCTGCTAAGTAAGAATCTGGCAGAGACTAGCACAGCTGTAACTGGTCGCAAAAAACCGTTAGGTGCCAGCGGGTGTTGAAAGCCATGGCTGCCAGAGCGTCTGTAACTGCGCCAGCGGCGCCCCGTCTAACATTGATAAAACCATCTCAGCCACTTTTTCACCAACGGCGTGCTGTGTCGCCTGACAGACCGTAATAATCGGTTGATCGAGTATCGCATCCCGCGGCAGACCGTCCCAGGCAATGAGCGTTACAGCATTTTTGCCCTGTAAACGCCCGGCCTGCTGCAATGCCATCGCCGCACCTTCCGCCAGCGGACCGCAATCGGTAATCATCGCCTGCGGCAACCGGCCTTCCGCCAGCCAGGCACAGGTTTGCTGATAGCCAGCACGGCGCGAAGGTTTAACCGCCGCGATAGCAAATGGCGGAATCTGCCCGAGCGCATCTAAATAGCCCTGTCGCCGATCGCGCACAAAGGTGCAGGCTTCATTGCCGCCCAGCCAGGCGATTTGCTGGAGGCTATTTTTCAGGCAATAGTTTACCGCCAGCTGGGAACCGGCGTAGTTATCAATATCAAACCAGGCATAATTTTGTGCTAAATCGCTGCGGCCCATCGCCAGAAAGCTGAAGCCTTTTTGTTGAAGAAGCAGTAAGCGGGGTGGTATGCGTCACGATAACGGCATCGACCGATCGGCTGCGCAGCATATGCGTTAAGGTGCGCTGATACTCTTGTGGTTTATCGGCGAAAAGCAGTAAGTCTATTTCGTGGCGGCTAAGGGAGTGATCAAGTGCCAGCAACATATCACTGAAGTGGTCACTACTCATTGGCAGTGCGCTCACAGGATAAACTAACCCCACCGCGTTGGCGCGGCCGGTTTTCAGACGGCGGGCAGAGGCGTTCGGACGATAGCCACGTCGCTGAGCTTCTTCTACCACTCGTTGACGCGTTTCCTGCGCCACATCCTCATAACCATTCAATGCACGACTCACGGTAGTCACTGACAGGCCCAACGCTGCGGCAATGGCTTTAAGCGACATGCTACACACCCACTGATCAATTTTTAGTCACGCTAACATAAAGTGTGGAGTGGCTCTATATGCGGATACAAAACTGGAACTTTTAACATGATTTTTTACGTATTATTGACCAAAAAACAAACCAGAAATTGACGTTGCGCCCTCGCCAGGGAGGGCGGCTTAATTAACCGAGCGGCGACAAGGTGATTTCGACGCGACGGTTTTGTGCTTTTCCAGCTTCGGTATTGTTACTGGCAACGGGGTTATCCGGTCCGGCACCCTGGGTGCGCAGACGTTCATTAGCCACACCCTGCACGATCAACGCACTGGCCACACTTTCAGCGCGCTGCTGCGATAAACGCATATTTAGTGCACGCGTGCCGGTGCTGTCGGTGTAGCCCACCACATTTACTGCCGTTTTTGGATACTCTTTCAGCACCCGCGCCACGCCGGTCAGGGTATTCGCACCTGCAGGTTTCAGGCTGCTGCTGTTAGAGTCAAAGGTGACGTTATTAGGCATGTTAAGCACAATATTATCGCCCTGGCGCGTCACGCTCACGCCGGTTCCGCGCATCTTGTCGCGTAGTTTGGCCTCCTGCACATCCATGTAATAACCGACGCCACCTCCCAATGCTGCACCGCCCGCAGCACCAATCAGCGCACCTTTACCGCGATCTTTTTTCGATGATGAAAGCACGCCAACCCCAGCACCAACCAAAGCGCCGAGACCTGCGCCGATACCGGATTTTCCCGCCTGAGATTCATTGGTATAGGGATTAGTCGTACAGCCGGACAGGACCAGACTTCCGCTCAGTAACAAGGTAATAGCTAATAATTTTTTCTGCATTTTCGTTCTCTTACGTTTTTCTGACAGGGGAAATCTCACCCCTAAAGCGGCACGATTATGCCGCTTAACGATGAAGAAAGACGTGAGAGAAAGTCTTATTTTGTAAAGAATTGCCGTCAAAGATTATCAGGATGGCAGAAACAATCGGTTTGATGGTCGTTAATCAGGCCGCAAGCCTGCATAAATGAATAACAAATTGTGGGACCGATAAATTTAAAACCGCGTGCCTTTAGGGCTTTTGACAGCTCAATGGCGTGTTCTGAAGTGGTAGGAGCCAGTCTGTAATCAGGATGATGATGGACAATTGGCGCGTTATCGACAAATTCCCACACGAAGCGGGCAAAATCCTCACCTTTTGCTTCCATCGCCAGATAAGCCCGCGCATTGTGAATAATCGCCGTAATCTTGCCGCGATGGCGAATAATTCCGCTGTTTTGCAATAGCTTTTCAATGTCCAGCTCGTCCATCAGCGCGACGATTTGCGGATCGAATTGACTAAAAGCTTCGCGGTAATTTTCACGTTTTTTTAGCACAGTAATCCATGACAGACCCGCCTGCTGACCTTCCAGACACAGCATTTCAAATAGCTTTTGCTTGTGAGTTTGGGCTATTCCCCACTCTTTATCGTGGTATGCCAGATAGACAGGATCCTGCGTTACCCAACCACATCGTTGCATCGCTTTATTCCTTATTGCGGGAAAATCTTCTCAGGGGTACTTGATATTAGAGTTAATCGGTTAATAGTTAAACAGCAGGCGCACTTACTCTCGACTCATCAAGACGCCCGATCATCCCTTCAGCCTTGTCTGGAGTTTGCATGTTGCAAAAAAGTCAGTGTGCAGGCCAGCACTATCTGGTGCGGCTTTTTTGTGGTGTATGGCTTTTATCGATGATGCATCCCGTCTTTGCCTGGGGCGGCGATGTTGCCCTGCCCGTAATTCAGGCTCCGACGATAGATTCTCCCGATTACAACACCATTCTGGCCGAAAAAATTTCCCGTAACCCGCTGGCGTTTACCGACACCCGTCAGGGATTATGGGATGCGGCGCTCAATGCCTCAACCCCGACATCGCTGATGCTGCGTAGCGAGCCGGGCAATGTGGGTGCGAAGCCGTCAGGCACTCGCTTTAGAGCGGGTTGGGCGCTGCCACTGAGTGATTGCATTACTACTGGGCCGGTGGCGCAATATACCGTCGGGCAGCGCCCGCTGGCTTGCCCACAATGTGATTTCAGCGATCCCCCCAGTCACGATCAGGTCGCCAGTGTGGGCTGGCGCGTCGATTCACAGCTAGGCTGGATTACGCCCTGGGCGCAGTTAAGTTACAGCCACCAGCTTACAGAGGATAATCTTAACTATCGCGCTGCGGAGGAATCAGACAGCCGTCAGGATAACGGATTGGATGTCAGCATCGGTGCACATGTGCCGCTCAATAATAATCTGGCTGCTTTCGCCTCTTTTTCTCAAACCGGTACGCTTAATAGCGGCGAACAGTTCATCTATAGCCTTGGTGTAAGCGCGAGCTTTTAAAGCGCGGCATAAAATGAGAAAGCATCAAAAATGAGTACAATATAATACGTAAGCTAATCATAACAGTGGTAATATTATGCGTGATAATCTAACTATTATTGGCCGCGAAATAGCGGTTAATGAGATGGTCCCCACCACCCTGTGAGCGGTACGCTGACAGGGTGTTTCTTTATGGAGAAGACCATCATGCAAAACGTCACGCTTATTGGTATCGATCTCGGTAAACATTCTTTTCACAT
>NZ_JASUAZ010000057.1:0-18810 GCF_030283135.1 Mixta mediterraneensis
ACTATGTCAATGAGAATTTCCAATGCATTACACTATGTCAATGAGAATTTCCAATGCATTACACTATGTCTATGAGACTTTCTAATGCATTACACTATGCCTATGAGAATTTCCAATGCTGTACTATGGCTATGGCCTATCGTTGTTGTTGCTCTATGTGTGATTATCATTGAAGGTTAAAGTTTGAAGTTTGGTGTCTAGACTTTGGATAACAAACCATGTTAAACACCAATTGTAAATTGATGGAAGCAATTTTCGGTAGACCACAAATTTTGAACGCATTACGTTCTCCACCACTGGCAAAAGTCATTAAAGCATTATTTGACAAATGGACGATAACAGTTCGGTTCGTATTCAATTCAATCCATGACGTACATTATATAAACAATGATTTATTTATCTATGTTTTAGTATGGATAGTTGTTCCATAATACCAAACACAAGACAAATGGCTGAACTCGACAATCCGTTCTGGTCAATGGCAACTGCAACAATTAAAAGCATCATAATTGAACCAAACTTATATTATGGAACAAACCCATAAAAGATGATTTATATGAATTATTCAAATGAAATGAACCTATCTCACAGTGAAGTTTTGAACATGGCACATTCTTGTGGAAGATGAACATTTTGATTTGTGGTTTTAGTGCCCACAATTTAAAGGTCCAAACAGATAGGCAGGTAGGTAGAACTAACAAATGCAAAATTGAACTTTAAACTAATCTACACTATTCTTTAGACCATTATAGATGGAAAAATGGATCTATGGACCTAAAATGGTGAACACAACAAACAATTTCCATTTAAAATTATTTTGGTAGCCATGACACCGAGACGAAACTAATTAGTTCATCATTATTTATTAGTTCATCTATTATCGTTGTTGTTGTTGTTCAACAACAGTTCATTGTTTGTTTTACCCTTTTAACTTGCATTCTATTGATGCCACAAACAAAAAATGTGATGGGTAAATGAAAATGAAATATTGGTTCGTCGACCACTATAATGGTTGGCTCAATCATTGAACCATTCACTTTTCCAATGTTCAACCAAAAAAAAAAAACGTAGATGCATATTCCAATGATAAGTTCACGATCGTTTCATCCATATGGTTAGTTGGGATTTCATAGGAGTTACCCTCTAGTCTACCAAACAATTATAGCGTATCGTTTTTAACGTATGGCCCCATTGGTTTTGTGTTGCCTATATAAAAGTGAAACACAAAAAACAGATTCGTTCATTTCAAATGTGGTCCTCACCATTGAAACATTAACTTTTCCATTTTGAAATCTAATTTTCATTTTTTATTTGAAAACATTTCATTTGGTTTCACATTTCCATATATATTGTGAGCTGATTGAAACGATTTCTTCATTCAATTTCTTCCATCATCTTCTAGAACAAGTAAGTTTTTTGATATTAATCTTGATATAGCCTTATTTGGTATTTTCGATAAAATATTCCTCATTTACCGGATTTGATTCGATATAATTCGGCCTTGTAATTTGATTTCATTTAAAATTGTACAATAGACAATTGATTGAATTGTACAATAGTTTATCCTTATTCGCTTACGCACATCCTTTTGTACAATCTAATTATAGAATCGATTTCCGTTTTATCAACATCCTCAATCTAGACTATTTAAGCACGACCAGATTCTTCATCAGATCATCATTCAATTGATTTAAAAATCTATTTTTCAAATCAAAAATAATTCCGAAATCAAAGTTAAACCAACCAACAACCAAAATGAGGGTGGTATTATTATTTATTGTTTGGGCCGTAGTTGCACTGAACATTGGCATCACTATATTCATTTTTAGTTCGGAACTTTACCGTCTTGTATCTTGGATGTTTGTATCGGGTAAGTATTAATCTTTTTTAATTAATTATTAATTATTGATTATTAATTTATTTATTTTCTTTTCAAATAGACAATGTGCACACTAAACGAAGTGTTACTGTTCCACCGTTTCCCGACTATTATTCGGCTCGAATCAGACGTGATATGATGCCGGTTTGGATCGAAAACGAAAACAGAACCAAATTGGAAATAAATGAAACAATTGATGAAGAAATTGGGGAAAAACAAGGCGATTTCAATCAATTGAATCAATTAAAAACTGAACTTGACCATAATTTGACCGAACAAATTAGGGACATGTTATTTGATGGTGTCGATGAACGGGATATGGAAATATTCAATGACACATCATTGTCATCTCAAACAATTGATGATGATGGAAATGTCATTATTTCAAGCGAAACCGACGATCAAACACTTACGGAAATGGTTGAAACGACCACAATTGGCTCGGTTCAAACTGTAACCGATGTAAATGAAAAGGTATTTAAATTATTTTAAATTTATTTTACATCTAAATGTTTTTTTTTTTAATTTTTGTTAAAGGAAAACCCCAAAACGACAATGGATTCAATACAATTATACAATAATCATTTTGAGCCAAAATCAATGAATGGCACATATATAACGTTTATATTCCAATTGGAGAAAGCGGATTCACCATTGCCAGATTCGTTTAGGTCATCAATCAATGCAACCCGTGAGGTTGTATGTCGAACATTATGTACATCAAGATGCCATTGGGAGAATATTCAACATCTACATCCATTCGTTCAAACCTATGGTGACAAATTGTTCTTCAATTTGGTTCTCATTGATAATCAACTATGTCCCGATGAACGACCAATTGGCGATGAGAATATTCAAAAACTATTGATACATCATCAATTTGTATATCGAATAACCAACTTGGTTTGTCTCAACTTACCTTTGTTGTAAATTTAATATTAATTTTTGTTTTTAATTGCGTTTCCATAGACATCATTACATTTGGTTGGCATTTATGCATCACGTTCAATGCATTTCATTGATCAAACAATTGATATTGCAATGCATTTTGATCATGAATCCGATCTATACTATTTTTTAAATGGATCACTTTTGGCACTTCAACTAACAATATTGATCATCAATATTTTTATCTATCACACAATATGGAATATTCGAATTGATCAAGTTAGTATTTAATAACATTTTTATAATCAATGAAGATTTGTTAATTCTTTTTCTTTCTTTTTTTTTATTTAATTTTAGTCAATCACGTTTGGAAACATAATTGTTCAGAGTATTCATATTTCCCGATGGAGACCAATTGCCCGATGGTTCCAACGAAATATTCGATTATTTCATTCGAATCGTTCGGTAGATCTCAATACACCATTGAACAATCTACAAGAACAATGGCAAGGAATGATTCCGTCTACGCCAAACAATCAAAGGAGGCGAGTGTTTTTTGAATCACAACAACCACTACGGCACCAACAATATGATATTGAACGACAACAAACAGTATCGTTCAATCATTATCCGATGTCGCCTATTGTTAGGTTACCAAGACCTACAAATACTCGACCGGAATCCATACAGTTAGCAGTAGCTGAAATTGGCATTACCAAATTTGAACATATCGGTCCTGACAACCGGAAAATTGTTGTCAACCGTGATTCGGATCAAAGTGATCAATTGTACTCCAATCGGGTTACACCAATTGTTCACAATGATTCCGGTGATGTTCGAATTGTGGTTGATGATTCTACTCAGTATTGAGAAAATTGAATCATTCCACATTTTATTTATGTTTATCCCCTAAAATATGTTATTACTAATTACTTATAAATTTATTAAGATTATTTTGTAAGATAAAAATCGAAATCTTATAATAATCTATTCAATAATAAATTTAATTAATCGTAACTGTATTTGTGTACGTGTGTGTTTCTATCAGGTCGATTGAGTTTTAAGTTTGCGCATACTCAAACTGGACATCAATGTTTGGTTTCTTGGATTTGTTCTATTTCTATTTCATCGCCAGTTCAAACCGTTACATGTCAAAAGTTTTGTTTCATTGTTTTGTTCACAAAAGTAAACATTCCAACAACAATCATTCTTCAAAGTTTATAAAAGAAATAATTAATCATCAATTATGGCAGAAATTACTAAATTTTATACTACGATTCGTGGTACGAAGTTGGACAAACAGATTGTCGCCAAATCGTCGTTTGGTAATTTTCAATCTTTACCAAACGAAATGTTTGTAGAAATTCTTCGTCATCTTTCGATTGATGATTTAGGAATACTTTCAATGACTAGTTCAAAGATACGTGCCTTTATCATTTCAACATTTATTTTATCTCCAAATGGGATTAGAAAATTGAATAATTATCAATGTTTGAATTTGAAAACTTTGTCGATTAACTACATTAGTATCATTTTTGATAAACTTGTAAACGAAATTCCACAATCCATTGGTATGTTATTCTAATTTTTTAAATTTGAAATCCATTTTCTAATTATACTCTTAATTAGGATACTTTTTAAAACGTTGTACATTTGTACTACCAACTAAAATACGTATTCACCTTTTGGAGCACATTTTTGAACAAACATTTGGAGCACCGATGCTTAAAGTGTTCGAAAATTTCAACTACCCCGTTGCTCGATTAGTATTTAAATCTTATAGCAAAATAATCAATTGTTTTGTTAGTGGTTGGTGTGATTTTGAAATTTATAAAGTTTACGATTTCTTATATGGTATGGAATTTGTTTATATTTTTTATTTATTATTAACTAATTATTATTTGTTATAGAAATTTGTGTGATAAATCGATTAATTGAAACTGTACACGTTTTTACAGTGGCATCATTTGGCAAATTAAAACTTGAAATCTATATCCGTTCATTTTTTCGTATGATATTCAATCAGTTACCAGAATCTGGTATTACAATACAAGAAAAGTTGAAATGGCTATTGACAAAATTGAATACTTTTACACGTAAACAATGGGCTAAAGTTTTGATGCTCATTTTTGGACCATTAAAGGAGATGGGCAATAACCCAATAACTTGCCATTACATTCCATGGATTGAATTGGCTGATCAAAGCTTTATCAATAATGGTCTTGAAGATTTAGGTTCTATTGTTTCAACGCTTTATCATTATAACGATTACCTAAACATTGATCGACAAGGTGAATTTTAATTAATAACTTATAGTTTGATTATTTATTAATTTTTATTTTCATTATTTTTAGATGTTTTCAAAATATTTAAAGAAATAATTATCATTGATTTTCCATGGCTTCGTAGAAACATTGCCGCCTTGTTAGTTAATTCTGGAACAATTTTTTCTAATGCTTTTCTTCGTTATAAATTTCAAGGTATTTTTTTTTGTTTAAACAATTAAAAAAAATGTTATATTTTAAATTTTAAATTCATTTTAGAATCGACATACGAAGTTTGTACATATCTTATTTATATGAACACAATATCATCTAAACTAGATCGTAATTTTGTTCAAGTTGTTCAAATGACTAATGAATTGTTGATAGATTTAGGTGAAATTTTTGTTGAAACACATTGTCAAACGCTCTCAAATATGATTTTTGATCAATTTTTTGACATTGTAAACTTTGATGATGAAGATTTTGAAATTTTTGATTTCATTAATCCTCACATACATTTGTTAAGATTGTCATTTAATCTTGTTACCGATGATGATGATGGTGATCAAGAGAATCCTTAATTTGTTTCTTTGGTTTAATATGATGTCAACTTCAATCATCAAATTATCAAATTATCAATTTCACATTTGTTATCCTTAAATTAAATAAATAATTAATTTATGATTTTCTAATTATAGATGGCGCATCGATGAATCTCAATCTAATTTTTCTTCTCGTTTGGTCTCAAATAGGACTCTCAATTCACCGACACACATTCCAACAATATATGTTCAACTATGAAACAGGTCGCTGTGTTGTCGTCATTGTTAAGCGTTAACGTTAGCCGCATGAATATAACACTCCTCTTTGGTTGGTTCACTCCACCTTTCCTTTCTTTCAATTTAGTTCTTGCTATGTCAAGATTTGTTGTCCACTATGAACTTCTCTCGTCGTTGGTTCATTCATTCATTCATTCATTCATTCATTCATCTCATTTCAGTCAGTTTGTGTTCAACAACCGAACAGGTCGGATCACGTTGAAGAATTTTATTTTTGTTCTCGTTCCCACACACACCATTGAACATTGGTTAAATTTGGAACAAATTGAACAGAAGTTGTCAACACGTGTGTTCTAATATAAATTAATTAACAACAATCATTAATCAACAACAACGAATATCATTTTCAATGGTATGTACATTTTTATTATTATTTAATTTAATATTTAATTATAATTTGTTTATAATTTAATTTCAAACCAAAAACGTAAACTTAATCGCATTATTCAAACTTGAATCAATGATGATTGACGATTGACGAAGCCATTAACTTAAGTCAAATGCGTATTCCCATATCTAATCGGTTTCAAATGCATGCATCAGCTACATTGAATTTGGTAGAAACGATACGATTTGATTGAACTATTATCGAGTGTTGATTTGATTGTGTGTTGTGACTTCGGCCAATTTGTTGTTTTGCATCTTAAACGACAACATGATCGCAAACAGTCACACATTATCATCAGCCAATTGTAAATGTATGTGGCGTCCTCAAGTTTCACTTCACTTTTTTTGTCACATAGTTTTTTTTGGTAATTTTTTTCCGTTTTAAATATTTTAAACAAGTCGTTGTTTGCAAATACAACACATTGTTTAATTTGGGCGTTGAAATGGCAAACATCGTCAATCGCACTCAACTCAATCAATTTTTGTTTAAATTCAAATTGACATTATAAATCTGAAGTTGTATGATCCACATAATTCACATCCTTGTTTTGATATTATTATTTTTTTATTATATGAAAAAATGAATATACACACACAACATATACAAATACCCATCACCTCCTTGATAAGGATAGATCATTGAAGACATCATCATCAACTTCGACATTGATTGAATAGTGACATCAACATTTGAAACCATTGTAATACGATATATAAGAGGGAAAAAAAGATTGATTTGAGTCTGAAACATTTGCGATCTATCCATTCAATTCATTTAATCGATCAATTGATGATCAAACATTGACACTCATCAAAACCAATCGTTTCATTGACATCCAATTAACTTATTTGAACATTACTAATTAATTTACTTTGTTCTTTATTTAGATTTTAATCAGTGTTCTATACCTCAATGAAATGATTGACATGGAATAACAATTTTGCTATTTTAAACCAAAAAAATAAAAGTGATGAAGAAGAAATATCAACAAGAAAGCATGATATATTCCAATTCATTGCTGAAACCATTGCTAGTCGACCAACACCACCAAAACCAACGAATACGATCAAAAATGTCGACATTATCGATCAAACGATTATCTTTATTATCATTATCATCTACCACAATTGTTCTTCTATATCTACAATGTTCATCATTATTACTATTATCATCATCAACAACGATGGCAATGGAATCGATCATTCCAAATGATTTAATCGTAACAAGATGTAAACAAAATTGTCCACAACAATTGGTAAGTTATCTTTCTTTCATTCTTTCTTTCTTTAAAAAAGCGCACGCAATTCTTATAAATTTAGTATCAACCAAATCGTTTTCTATCTAACAAAAACAAATTAATGTCACCATTTAAACTTGAATTGTTGGAAATCTTTATTTTTTATATATATAGTACATTTCTATACATTCCCATATCTTTGAACGATTAAACCATTCTTTTGATCTAATGGTTCATTCAAATTTGGGTACACAACAAAAACCATACAAATGCTTTTTGCCTAGACCATATCAAGACATTGTACCAGTCCAGTCAGTTACCATTGTCCCCGTAATCGAAAGTTTAGGATTTAAATTGTTATTATTATCGGGAAAAGGATTATGATCGAGAGGAAAACTAAAAAGACCATTTTCCATTCATAAAATTTCATTCATTTAACTCATTTCATAATCGGCGTCTTCCTTTTTCATTCTGCTGGTTACACCTGAGTGATGATGTGCCAATCATCTTGTCTTATCATCATAACTCATTGTGAGGTTGTCTTTATGGTCACTTTATTTTACCTTCTTTTTTGTAATTTTAAACGGACATGTTGCATATTTTGGAGAAAAGGTACAATGACATTTGTAATTTAATAGGTTAGAGTTTGTGTCTTGTATGCAATGACTTTGATCTCTTGTCCACCTGTTGACCACCATCACCACCACAACCCAACCGGTCAAAATAGGAGACGTCGATCGTCTTTGTGGATAAATACATGTCGCACATGGCTAGTCATGCATCTCCTTCTCTCTATTCTTCAATTCAATTCTCACGTTTTCCCTTTTCAATCTATTTTTTTTTCTTTCAGTCTAGTCTTGCTTTATAAATACAACATAGAACGTTCTTACACATACAAATTTATTCATTTTCAATCTTATTCTTGAACTCATTCTTTATCTCCTGTTCACTTGATGACAATCCCCATTCGTCCTCTTGTATCACCTGTCCAGTTTTGCTTGATCATCGATGACACATTCTTTAGTGTCCTATCGTGATCGTCATCATTTCAGTCGGTTTCGTCGTCGTCGGTCGACGGTCAAAATTGGCGGTGATAGAATTTTGATTCATTCAAGTTACCCTTAACTTGACGGCAACAAACTAACCTTTGACATTTGACCTTACACACACACACACACACGGGACACAACCCGACGGACGTCGATGACGACCGAAATAGATAGAGACAAATAAAGAGAGTAGAGGGGGACAATAATGACCAACAATGATGATGATGATAATTAAATAAATGAAAGTATAGAATAAAATACAGGAAACACAATCAAATTCAATTCAATTCATTCTTAACATTGAATCTATGTTTTAAAAAATCTATTCTTTACATAAAAGGTGTAAAAATATTCGTTTTTATGGGTATAAGTCAAATAAAATATAATAATTTATCGATATGCAAAATTGGAAAAAATTGGAAAAGTTTTTGGGAGCAGCGAAAATTTTCCAGAAAGAAATGCGTCTAGAAAGAAGTTTACGAATGGCCCCTCCATTCAATGTGTATATATAAGGGTTCTATTCCCATTCCCATTGCATTGTACGGTTCTATACACTTTCTGTTCGATTCCACAGGCAAACAATGTGTTGCAGGAAAGTGTCCCGCTAAGGACTATTCAATTGAATTGTACTTGACATTCACCCATACAAATTCAATGGGAATTTTCAATGTCGTACTATGCCTATAGCCAATTGTATGTATGTGTTTGCCTTATACAAAATTGTATTTGTTTTATTGGTTGTCCATTTCAAACACCCGAAACAACACACACACACTTTGATTGACTTGGTTTATTTGTACAAATATTTGTCTATATACTTCGTTCTTTTTATTTTTTTTTTATTTTTTTATTTTTTCATATATGTCTCAAGTGGTCGATCGGCTGATCAAACATAGACACATACATACATACATACACAGCAACAACACACTTATGAAAGCATGTAAAATTGGGCCAGGAAACGAAATTGAACGTGTTGACTTGAACACAGGGGAGAGAGAATGAGAGTGAGGGAGGGAAAGATGATTGAAATGACCATTTTTGGTTCTTCAAGAATGAACTTCACGGTTCATTGCAATGGGAGAGGGAGAGAGAGAGGGACACATCCGTTTTACCTAGATGATTATTGTGGTTAGTTGCTGTTGGTGGCCTTTTGATCGTCTTTCTTTCTTTTAGGCTCATTTTGTTTTGATTCATTTCCGATTGTATCCACCTATGTTTGTAATAAAATAGACCAAAAACAGGCAATAGTAGACGGCGTCGATTAGCCGTAGCACATCAATTTGACTGAATGAACTTTCTTCTCATTCTTCTTCTTCTTCTTCTTCTAGTACTCCAATTTCTTTGCCAATCTAATGTATGAGTACGATTGAATTTTGATCTCTCACACCTCACACAGGCAAACACAAACACAAACACTACCCTCCCTCACTTTCATCTTGTACATAGCAATCATTGAACTTATTGGCCCATGACCCGGGACAACAAGAACAAGAATAGGGGAACAAAAAGAAGAACAAGATCAATAATTGAGAATAGATCAGTAATCAAAACTATTGATTGGGTAAACTTTGTACCATAAACTTTGTACCATATCAATACTTTGAACCAACACAATAACTAAATAAAATAATAATGAAAAAACAAAAATCATTTTTGTGTACACAAGCGCACCCTTAATTTCATACAATCTATAGATTAAACTTTAAATTTGTACTATATACACACTCTCTCTTACCATTAGATCAATAATCATTATTACTTTCAATATTGACATCAAACAAAAGATGTGGACCAAGCCCATGTTAAACCACTTTTACAAAAAAAAAATAAATTGTATCAAACTGTAAACGAAAATCTTATGAATGAAAACTGTTTGTAAAGATCGTGATCCACATAAGATGATGCTTTTTTTCATTTGATGGTGGGAAACAGGAAACTGTAGGAAGACTAGGGCCACACATTTTCCTATTGGGTTCAACTTTCTCACCAAATTTTCCAATAGACTGAAAAAACCGTTCATTCCAAAGACGACAATCTATAAGTTGGGTGGTGTTCATTCGACCCATTCACAAAATGGGAATGAAAAACGGCAGCTGACAATTTTTTTTGGTGATGGTGCGTGCTTGCTGCGTAGCACGGTATCTTCTAGGTCCCCTCTCGGCGTGTGTGTTTGTCACATATTTCCCTTGTGTGATTGTTAAGAAACAAATGTCCCGCATATAGTCGTCTGGCTTTCAAGGTGGAACGGTAGCCAATTTATATATATTCTCTCTATCATACACTTGATCCAATAGACATTTTTTTCCACTACTGTTGTTTTGGGTGAATGTCATGTCTTGCACGTTATCACCCTACAAAGAGCACGTGTTCCTTGAGCTAAGTATTTTTTGTTTTGTTTTGTGCCTTTGAGATTTAAATCTAGACCCACACAAACACAAGAACCGAAATGGTGGAACGTGTTTCACCATCTGCCGTCTTCCGTCTTTTCTCTCTCTCTCTCTCTCTCTCTCTCTCTCTCTCTCTCTTTCTTTCGGTCTATCATTATTACTTTCCAAATTTAGGGGAAACTTTGGCCCTTAGCGTAGGTCACACTTGTCTTGGCCCTCACACACACACTTCTGGGTCTGCCGATTTGCCTTAGGCCTTCTTCTTTTCCACCATACGTCTTGATTTGCACCTTGTTATGTTCATTTTTGGTCAAAGAATTATTGAAGAACATATGGCCAACACACAAGCATATTCAACTTGATTGTTTGTCGGTCAACTAAAGAGAGTGAGAGAGAGAGAAAAAAGGTCAAGAACGTTGACCAATCGATCGTTATTTTCTTCTCATTATTGAAATGTACGTGTGTCAGTATTAAGGGAACTGTTTCCGATCTTATGTCCTTTACCTGTAAAGAAGTAAAATAAGTGAATGTTCATCCATGCATCGATGGGTTTGGGAAGGTAGGGGAAATGGGGGTGAACCATCAAACATTTTTTGTGTGTGTGTAATGGTAACCGATCGGTGACCGTCAATCGACCTATTGAAAGACGAAAACCGTAGATCTTCATGCTTCAACAATCCAATGCTTTTGGAGAGTCTTGTAATCCTTAAACTCTACATAGACACACACACACTCGCACCCACACTTTGTTGTTTAGTCTATTGTCCATTTTGTGCCGTTCATTTTCATCATCATTTTCTTCTTCTTCTTCTTCTTTTTTATTATCGTTAAGTGAGAGGGATGGTTTGTGTCGGCTTCGGCTTGAACACATCTGCCTTTGCCAGTTTGATCATTTCATCTTGTTTGAAGCAAATTGTACCTGGCAAATCACTTACACAAATCGGAATTTGGCCAATATCTTCTCATATATCATAAAAAGAAAAAGGAAAAGGAAAATAGTATTCTTCATATGTTTGTGTGGAAACAATTCATGCGAAACATGACTTTGCCCATTTATGTTTAGGTTTAAGTTTTTTTTTGTTGTTTCCTTCATTCATTCTTCATATTGTGGTCAGTCTCACAGAGTAAAGGTTCATTTGCATCACAAATGTTCGTTAACTTTCCCACCGAATTTCTTCATTTTACATTTTTTTTATTATTTCTTACCGTAAAAGATTATTATTAAACCAAAAACGCATGTTACCGTCTCGCCTCATTACGTCTAACAACCAAAAAAAACAAAAGTACATTCGCCTACGTTAAATAATTCTTAACAAACGGTTTATTTCACATTTTTATTATATTTTAGATTTGTCATTTATTTTACGTTTATTTGATTTTCAAACCAATTACTTACTTCTTTTTGGTTTTTGTTTCAAACACTTCATTTATATAACAATGTGTTTGACAAACCAAGACAAACCAAAGAAAAACTGAGGTAGGATAATTCTTGGAATAACGTTTTGAACTCCCACGACGATTTTTAGCTTGGATGGTTGGAAAGCCAACCAACCTTTAATTGATCTTCATTTTTTTTCAAACTGAATATTATGCTTGTTTGTTTGAATTTTTTTCCCTTGAAACACCAATGTTCTTGTTCTAGTTCATTTGTGTAAATTATTATAGTTTCAGTTTTGTGTGCCCATTGTTAACCATTGTGAATTTATGGTTTTGTGTCTTTTGGTTATGTCATTAACTTGTGTGGTTTTACATTTGCCCAATAAATCACAATTCAATTCCAATTTTGTGCGGTTCAATTCTATATTTAAATTTTAAATTTACCAATCAGAGAAAAGAAGAGAAGAGAAGAGAAACCAAAAAACTTGAATCCATATATAAAAATGGTCTCTATCAATTTTTTGGTGATTCAATACTTATTGACTTTTGTACTTTTGTCGCCATCTCAAATAGTTTTTTTTCTGGTTGTCGTCCTTCTTCTTCATTTTCAATGTGTCTACCCAAACAAACCTAATCGCCGCACAATTTGTTATATATTTTTTTTCTTGTATTATTATTTAGTACATTGATTGTACTATAGTTTTATTTTATTTTATGATCATACAGTCGTAATCGAATACTTTTTTTTCTTGGTGTCTTCGCTTTTGACAACTTTTTTTTGGTGGTGGTGTAGATAAACCATTTGTCGAGGTTGCCTGGTTTGTGTTGTCATTTTTTTTATTTATTTATTCGTCAAATGCTTTCGATGATGCCAGACTTTTCACTCTCTCTCTCTCTCTCTCTCTCTCTCTCTCTCTCTCTCTCTCTCTCTCTCTCTCTCTCTCTCTCTCTCTCTCTCTCTCTCTTATCATGTGGCACATTGCATTGCACATATCATTGGGTGACATGTGACACTCTATGGCACCCACACCAATCTTCACCAGATGATGATGATGAAAAGACAACGAATGATCATTGAAATGGCCTCCCAAATCTTTTATTAACGACGATTAATATGATGATGATGATGTTGTTGCTAATATACGTCACAAACTAAAACCAAAGAACACAAAAAAACCAGAAAGACCATGACCACCACCATCACCAGCAGCAGCATAAGTTGCCGCCGAATTGTTCAAAATCTAAACGATTTTCACAAAACGACCGATAATGATTTTTTTTTTGGTTTTTCAGGCTTTTATTCCCCTATCCCTCCCCTACACACACACACACGCTTCTTCACACCCTGACATTAATTTATTCAAATATATATTTATAGATTTAATATACAATTTTTTTTAAAATGTACTTTTAAAGGTTATATTATTTGTTTAAGCAAAACATAATTTAATTTTCTTCTTCTTCTTCTTCTTTTTTTTTTGATTTATTCTCTTTTGAATTAAATTAGATGCGCACTCAATTAGATTTTTTTCTCCTATTTTGTAAAAAAATGAGAGATCAATCTAGATATATAAAATATAAATATATTTATATAATAATCAATTTGTTACTATTTAAGAGGGTAACATTTTGATTGCAAGGTGCACATCAAATTGAATTGATTGCTATCATTTTGACGTCTCTCTCTCTCTCTCTCTCTCTCTCTTTCATTTTCCCCCTTTCAATCATTTTTCATTCAAAATGATTTAAAAAAACATTTAGGATGCTAAACCTACTGTGTGTCCATTAACCAGATGCTACTGGTCATAGGTTTTATAATCAATAGGAGAATCAATTTGATGCAAAAGTGTTAAACGATCACTTAACCTGACTATTTCAACTTGCCCAGTTCACTTTTCATTGCCAACACATCTTCTTCTCCACTATTTTGCATATCTGCGATTATTCTTACGATTATGATACTCTCTGACACCTCTTGTGATCTAATATATCTTTTTGATCTCAGCTCTTCACAATATGACGGATGAGAGGGTAAAAAGTGATTGAGTAACAAAAATGAGGTAGCCATTTGGTAAAGCTATTTTAATCTACAAAAACGTTTTCCTCTATCAGTATTGCTGCTGCTAATCCATTGGATCAGATCAATCGATCAATCCTCTTTATTTGAAAATCTACATTTAAATGTTAAAAGTTATGTTTAAATATATAAATCATTTAAATAGATGGCAATTATCATTGATCATTTGGATTGTTTGGTTGGTTTTTCTGGTTGCCACTCGTTTTTGTTGTTGATGGCTATTGCATTTGTTGAATGAGACTTCCTTCTTTCAATTTTTGTGGTTGGTTGTTGTTGTTGCACTTTACATTGGAAATTGTTTATTTATCTTTACCATTTGGAAATGTTTCGACCTTTTGTCACCATTTAAAAATTATGGTAGTACGTTTGTGTGTGTGTGTGTGTGTGTGTGTTTGGCCACTCTTGTCCTTGATCTGGTTGGTCGTTGTCGAGGGGAAAAAACTATTTTTTTATCGGTCTTTCTGTCTTCTTCTGTTTTTTTTTGTTTTATCATTCTATTCCAATGATAGAAGAAGGTAAAAGATCACGTGTGTGTTTGTATGGATGAATGTCCATTTCCCTCTTCTTCATCTAGACTATCGTCATTTGAGTCTTTTACACCTGCCCACCAATGATCATGGCATAAAGAGAGAATCATCAAAACGTTAAAGTCGTCAATTTGTGTGACCGATCTCTATATTGCGTTGGATGCTTACAGAGGGAGAGAGAGAGGCTACGAGAATTAGGCATCAAACAATTTTTTTTTCTCGTTGCTTTAAGGTACAGTGACTTTGGCGGGACACACCAAACACAAACATACCAATATTTGGCATTTAGATGTGGCAAATGCCACGAAAATTCACATCCAACGCCCATCAAATGCAAACTAAATATACTTTATTTTTTTTTTGCCCAACTAGTTGATATATTCGTATGGACATTGATCTGATGCCGGTCAAATATCTTTTTCTTTTCGTCTCTTTTCCATTTATAAATGGCACAAACACAACTAAAACGACTAATAATAATCCAATATACACACAGACATAGACATAAGTATTGGTCAATAATGTCATCATGAATTAAGTATCAATTGATCTCTTGGCATCAATATTTTAGACAAGTAGTGTTCCGGTTTGAATTGATTCAATAGTGTGTGTGTGTATTTGGTCACACAATTATCCTCGCCACAGCCAAAATGGGAACACAACAAAAATCGATTTGGTCATTTGATTCGATTGTAATATTTTTTTCCATTCGATTTTGAGGCTATTTCTTTTGATTTCGTTCATTTTTTTTCTTGGTTTAGTTTGGGGGTTTGCCATTACCATTATTCACTTTTCATTTTTGATGGTTGAGGGTATCAGATCACACATGTCCACACATTTGTATGATGGTATCAATTATCAGTACGAAATGATTTGTGTGTAAATGATGCGACCAATTGGCCAATCTCTATTAACACCACCATCACCACCAGCATCGGCATTACCAAGATTGGCCTCAATTGATATTAATTGATCCCGTTTGCATTTTTTTTTCTTTTAACACTTAATGCCGCTACATTTTATTCATTTATTCGTTCTATATTTATATCCTCTACTTATATCATTGACATTGTTCATTTGTCAAGTTAGGGTGTTATTCGCCACACGACTTTTATTTCCTTCTTCGTTTGCGTTCACGATGACACAATCGATCTCGATTTCCAATGTTCATTTAATCCTCACGACCTCTCAATGACCGGACGAGATTGGTCAACTCTCCCTCTCCAACACATTTGACTGATTGGACGATCGTCAATCATATAACGGAGAGGAATGAATGGAAAGATCACTTAATAGTGAGAGACAATGAATAAGAATGTCTTTCCAAAATGGTCACCAACGGCGTTTGGCTTACTTGGTGATTGATTAGATCCAATTTTGGCTATATAATACCATCAGCAACAATTGTTTTTTGAGATTGTTTACAAGAAGGAAAGTAAAGTGGTATATTGAACCTAAGGGAATAGAGTTCAATGCATTTGTAAGAATTTAGTTCAATTTGACCACACCGAGTTGTGGTTTCAATGTCAATTCAATCAGTAGTGCAAAATAGGAATAATTGGAAAAGTTTTTGGAAGCGCGGAAATTTTTCGGGAAGAAATGCGTCAAGAGAGAATTCTACGAATGACCCCGCATTCAATGTGTATGTATGAGTGTTGAATGTAACGAGTTCCATTCTCCGACCACTACTTTACCCTTTCCATTCCGCCGGTGAGAAGCGTGTGGTGTCAAAGTGGTAGCGGTCCAAAATAGAACACTATTTACACGCAATGGAAATCTCCATTGCTGTACAATGGTGTACAATGGTGTACAATGCTATACAATGCAAAGAACCAAACGATTTCAATGTTAATTTAATTTGAAACGATCCAATTGACACAATTATGATCAATTTTCCTTTTGACATTTTCACTTTCATTCAATTACGGCCATAAACATGAATTTAAAGAAATAATTAATTAATCAACTAATTAATACTATTTACACCTATTTTAACTATTTAAACCTAAATAGAAATTAGCGCGCACTCTGTTTACATCGTGAGTCTCCTCTGCTCACTATTGTTTGTTTGACTGTTTTGTGTTTCTTCAAAGTTCATTTACTTTTCAACATTTATGATACAAAATGATGTTTATTCCATGGATACTAGAATTATAAAACGTTATATTACTTTTTAAATGTATATTCTAACAATTGTTTTCTTTTTTTACAGAATTTGGATGACGATTTGGACATTGCGTGCAATTCAACATGTAAAATAGAACAAGTAAGTTTTCACTTTTTCCCTATTTCATCTACTTCTTGATGTACAACTTCAATTGTTACATTTCTAAATCGAATTATGATTACCAATCGTTATCCATCACTATCTTTATATTTTGCCGTGTCAATCATCTTATTTAGGAACAACAAATCTTTCTCTGATTTGTTTTTCCGGTCTCCCATCTTCCATAAACATAATTCGCCTTCGACCTATTTACAACATTGAGCAATACATACAAAACATTCTTATTTTCGATTCCCATGGTTCAATTGAACAATTGAGGGTAAATTGTATGTCGATTTTATGTTCGGCATACTGACTCAATTTGACTTGCAATCTCTCGGCACACTTTAAACACAATCACCACCAACAACAACAAAACCCAATCAAATCTTTCCTGTTCATGTAATGTTGTTTTGTTCTTCTCAGTTGTGCCATTCTCTTTTCCTTTCGTTTGATTGCAAAAAAAAAGTAAATTGTCGGCTACGAATGATCATCACCGATTTAAGGTGTGTGTGTATGTTTCGAGTGAGAGTATAATCATAATGTACGTGAATCATAGTAACGATCAAACTATTTTTGGTTGATCAATGATTACCATGAAGGTGAAAGGTCGAAAGGACAAGACACTATGGGAGAGGGAAAGAAAAGCGACAACTGTCCATTAGCACTTGATCGATCTTTGTAATGTTCATCATCATCATCGTCTTCACCTTTTTTTTTTCTTTATTTTATTTAGTGACATTTGATGGTGACACACCTTGAACTTGCACTACCTGTAGAGAATGTGAGACGATCATAAATCTGATCGAATGATCAGTTGAGTGAACACATGTCATGACAATTTGTCATCTCGCTTTCATTTGTCAACTTTTTTTTTATTTTACGTTTCGTTGACACCATTAGTCTCACCATTTCCGATCTTATAGATGATGAATGTAATGAATCAGAAATTGTTTGTGTACATCCAAAGCATCAATTTTAATGCGGCAAATATCAAAACATTGCCAACTTATTTACTTATTAATTTTCAATTGAAACCTGGAAAATATATTTTATTTTTCACTTGAATTTTTCAAATACACCATTAATACCATTTGTGTAGGATCAATTTGTCCGATTCCTTCGTTCATTATTTTATGTGAATTTCTCTCTAAAAGATTTAGGTGTGAAATTGGCAATCTACTTTGATTTCACTAGTTTGAATCGATATTTGAAACTATTTTGTTTCTAAAAATAAATAAGAAAAAAAATAAAGTTTTGTGTGTGTGTGTGTGTGGGAAAAGTGGCTACAACAAAGACGGAACAGAGAGATTAGTGAATCAATCAGATTTGATCATTTTCAAATGTACTCCACTCAAATGGAGGACACTTTTACGTATGTTCTCCAGACAGAAACAGAAAACTTAGGTTCGGCATTTGACACAAAGCATCTTCACACAAGACATTAATGATTGCACTTGATTGTAAGCTTTATTCTTCTTCTTCTTCTTCTTCTTCTTTACTTTTGGTGATGATGCAACCAAACTAGATAACAAAAAGAAGAAACATCTCATCTCAGTCGGTGGCCGAGACCTTATCGGGAGGGGTATATTAGATTTGAATTGTAGTTTCACATTGCCATTTCTCACT
>NZ_JASUAZ010000058.1:0-18771 GCF_030283135.1 Mixta mediterraneensis
TCTCTCTCTCTCTCTCTCTCTCCAACTTTTGACTGGCAACCAAAAACGGAAACCAGGACGAATATTGAGATTCTTTTGGTCACTCTTGAGTGGGCACGCTACCGGTCCAATTGGTCAATGATATCCTCACGTATCTCTCTCTCTCTCTCCCCCTCTTCTTCACTGAAATGGCATGGGATTTGTCCACGTTCCCATGTATTTATTTATGTCCAGTTACATGTACGTTCCTTTGTCCTGTTCTCTCTTAAATTTGTCTCATTTGCGGAACTCTTTTTTTCCATTATGTTCCGTGGTACACGTAACTCATCGCAACTCACGAACACACACCAAAGTCCAATTTTTTTGTTCTCATGGTCGTGCTCATTAAAGCGTTCGATAATATGAACGAAAAGGTAAAACGACGATACCGATATCAACAAAAAAAATGGATACAATGTAAAGCAGAATAATAAAGTTCTGCTTTGTTTTGACTCTTCTCTCTTTTCTCCTCTTCTTGTTGTTTGTTGAAAGAATTGTTTCTCCCCCCAAACTTCAATGTTGCTTTGCATTCATATTGCCATAATCTTTGATCAGATCAGACACTAAAGTCACACAAGTTGATTTGACATTTGTCATTCAAAAACTTTTCACCTTTTGGCGTGAGAGTATTACTACTCTATAATTTGAATTGCAAGTTTTGATGTTTTGACAAATACATCCATTTTGACTGTTAGGACACCATTTTCTAACTTTATATTCATTTGTATAGATTGTCCCCTTCCATCATCCATTATTTAGTAGTATGTATTCACTTATTTTAATTTAGACAAACCAACCAAACTAGAACTATAGTAACCGAACCATTTTTGGTTTCAAGAGTTTGATTCCACCATTCGCCTTTGAACTTAGGTTCGAGTATTTTAATCATTCTAATTGGCACTAACCATTTGTTCCGACTCGATTCACACGTATCATTGGTATTTGATCCAAAACTCTCCATTTTCCCCTCTTCTTCGATTCATTTTTGTTTTTGAGTGTTTCTAAATAAACCAAAATAAAAAAAATTACCATTATTCTAACATTGACGTTACTAAGGTTTCTAAACATTTCATTGATATATGGTTGAATTTTGATACAAATTTTTCACTTTCATTAGTATATTTGCAATATAAGACCAGAATAAAAGAATTGGTTAAACAATTTGTTTAAGTGTGTTCAGTGTAAAGTTTTTTAATTTATTTTTTATTCAACCGTTAAAAATTGAGGAACATGCCATTTTGTGGAAAAAAAATCTACTGTTGATTGTATGGTTCATCCACAATTTGAGCTAAGATGTAGTGTAGGCGGTTCAAATTGATTTGTGAATCCATTTGAAGATTAAATTTGTGGCCCAGGTGTGTGTGTGTGTGTGTGTGTGTGCGGGCCCGTTGAATCGATGATGGTGGTGGTGGCGGTGTAATCAGTGGCAATCGTTTACCACTATTTGGTAACAACTATGCTAATATATCCAATGTTTGCTTAATTGAATTTTGACATTCTCTCGTTCACTAAGACATTCAACACCCATTGTTGTGTGTTGGTCGAGCAATATTCATCGATTCTATTGGGTTACCTTATCGGATATCAAGCACACCTCTAATGCATTAGACGTCGATTCAATCATTGAGAGCCTCTGTAGACTTGACTCTCCTTTTCATTTTCTCTCATTGTGGGGCTTGTACACTTTCACTTTTCCACATAGCCATTAAAGAATGTTTGCTTTGTACCGTTCGAGGCCTTTCTCCTTAGCTACCCGACCGAACGTCACCCTCGCCCATATATGTATATGGTGGTCGCCTTTTTTTTCTCTCGTGTGCTTGTCTTCTCCCTTACAAAATACCGCAACGAGAATTGCCTTTACCTTAATTGAGAATCGTCCCGTTTTTTTTTTGTTTGTCTCAATGTTCCATCTCAATGATTATATACACACACATACCGTAAACTAAACCATTATTTTAGTCACCCAATATATTCTTTATCCCATTATTACCAGACAAACACTAACTGCCTTTATTTTCTTATTGATTGGCTTGTGTCGTCTGACAGATGTGCTTTGTTTAGCTAGATCTCAAGTGTCCCGTCAAGATATATGTGTGATGTCACTTGGATCAATCCAACATCAGTTTGTTGTCGTTTGATTAAATGTCTCAACAAAGATTTATGTCAAGAAAACCATTTCTTCCGAATGGTATATTCTATTTGTATAATTTGTAACTAGCACAATTCAGGTCATTCGAATCATGGGTTAAACAACAATTTAGGTTCTATTTGATGGCCGAATGTAGAATGATGATCAACAGTATAAATATATTTGAGCAAACAAACATCGGTTCAATGTTTTTTCCTTCCATTCTCTTTCTTCTTTCACCTTATACTAAGAATGTATTGAATGGCGAGGATACACTTGTGAATGTTGCTTTAGCATATATGCTGCTATTGATCCAATTCTGAGAATGGTTAGTGTTTTGTTTGCCTTCGGAGACAAGCTCCATTGCCATTATCCTAAGGGCCATAAAATTGAATGACTGTTGTTGTTGTTGTTGTCGTCGTCGTCGTCGTCGTCGCTGTGTCAATCGAATTCGCATTGGAGAAAACGATCATCTCTCATTCGGTCGCTCTCTTCCAATCATCATTGTGTTCCATCAATTTTTTTGTTCTTCCCTATTTACTTATTTTTCTTTTCCTATACTCTCTGAATCTATTTTAGGATCGGAACTGTCGTTCCATTGTGACTTGATTGTACATTGCCAAAAGCATGTGACGACAAGTGAGCCTGTATCGGTGTGTTTGCTCTAAATAAAAGTATCAATGAAATTATGGAAGACAGCTGCTTAAATGTTCCACTCCACCCTTGGATTGTTTGTTTGTTTATATTTATGCCCCATTCTTGATCCTAAGGTATAATAACTTTTTTGGTTGTTATTCCTGACATTTGTCCGCCTCTTACATGTAGTTAGAACATTTATTCTCTAATATTTAGTAAAAGAATAAACTACTTTTCTTCTTTTTTCTTTTATTAATTACCGAATCGATTAAATGGATTATTGTCGGTCACACCCAACCGATCTCAATGTTTCGATTGGGTGACCTTGTTTCCATATTTGCTTTCATCTAAAATATGTTCTTAGAATGCATATTTTTGAAGCAAGAATATTATTCGGTTGCACCCAAACAAAACGAAACATTTGAATTGACAAAATATTGTAAAATGTTCAAATTTCTGCTTCAATGATTTAGTTAAATGTTTTGTATTGGTTCATACAATTCAATTGCTGACCAAAATGTCTAACATTTGTGTATGTGTGCAGGATACAATTGTAATGTTTATTCAAATGGGACACATTTGGTTGAATATTCTTGAATTTTTAGTTGACATAATAAGACTATGGAATGTTTGTTGATGATGATGATGGACTTTTTTATGACTTTTTTCTCTCATATGTCCATTTCTGACACACACAATGGAAACCTTATGTCCCATCATCATTTGATTGAATCAAAATCGAATTAAATTTTCATTTTTTTTTTATTTTTCAATACGTTTTTTTCCTCTCAGCCATAAGAGCTATTTTCGGCTCGTTACATGCCGCAATTTGGTTCGGGATGTTCCGAACATCATCATTCAACGTTCGACAATCATTACGATTTAGTCTGATTGCATCCACAAGAAGAATAAAGCAAATAGTGAATAAGAGAATGAATGGGGGAGAGAGCGAAAGAGAGAACGATTTTTGACAAACATCGCAAATGCATTAGTAAGTCGATTGCAATGTATGGCGTTCATCTCATTCTTTCTCGCGCATAACTTGGCGACGTCGTGTCGTCGTTAATGTACTAATTAGTGGAGGCAACTCTTATTTAATGCTACGATCCTAATTGGACTAATGAATGATTCATAATGAATCGACAATCTAAATAGATAGAAGCATATTTGTCATGGCATTCAAACTAAATAGAGAGACAACAGAGAGATTTGTAAAAGAATGTTGTTCTCGTCGTTATGGACGTGTTTGCCATAATTTTTCAAACATTTGTCGAACCAAAAATATTCGTTCGTACGCTCTTTCATTCGTATTTTTTCTTATTCTCATTGATCATAGCACCGAAAAGTAAACCGATTTTCTTCTTTTTGCGTGTCTGATACATTCAATATTATTTATCATTTCGAACGATTTGCCGCTTCTTCTTTTTCTTCTTCTTTCATTCGATATATCATATGCTGTGTGCATTTGTGCTGATAAATTTTTCGTGAAACAAAATTAATGGGTCGATTCAAAGTGTTTGCAACCGTTTTGTAATATTTTAGCTACCGTTCTCATCTACTTTTCTAGGTTGATTTGTCTTTCTGGCTTTCGGTGCGTCGATAAGCAAAAGCATTGGACCACACATACCCACTTTCAGATGCAATGCGTCTTAATGAGGTTTACGTGTCCTTATTGCGGTTAAATTACTTAGAAATAGATCTCTCTCATACAAAGCTTGAATACTTTCTTTTAAAGTCGATCCATTTTTTAGGCGATCTAAAATGTTAACTTTTTTTATATATATCAAGTTTTTCCTCTTCGTCCAACAACATCAACGAACAAAATGGTTGCCTAACTGCCATCATCATCATCATCATCACTGAATTTATGGGCAATCGGTTTTGCTTGGCCGATCTTGACTTGTGTACCCATATTTATTACTATATTTCCAAACATTTATTTGCCATATGGCCGCGGTCGTGTTTGTGGTCAATTTTTTTTATCACACAAACCGACAACTCACACACATACATATAAACTCATTTGGTACAATTCCGTTAAGTTTACGCAAACGTTCGTCTATAATTTGTTCTTTTTTTTTGTTTTTTTTCGGTTCCCTTCCCTTGAAACTCAATTCTCGATTGTTCACACTTAATTTGTTTTAAGATTGACACTAATTTGAAGCAATTGCTATCGGGAGTGTCGATCACCGAAACATTTCACTTGTAATTAAACTCTTAAACACTCTCTTTCTTCCTACTTGTTTTTTTTCCACCCAAAATTAATGCCTAAAGGAATCGTTTTTTTCTTCACTATTATTTGATGCCCATGTTAAATTAAGATATTGGTTGATGGCCATCTATTTGTTATATATATCTATAATAAAAGAAATTGAAAATAAGTTTAGGAAACAAAGACGCGTGTCAAGTGGAATTTATATATAAATATAAAATCATCGAGCCGCAGGCATCTCATGTTTAATTGAGTTGACAAAGCTTTTCTCTCACTCTTTCCTTCTCATTCTCGATTCCTAAGGTTTTTATTCATTTTTTTATTCTTTTGCTTCAAATTGCATTAAATAATGTCGCCCCATTAATGTTCGTTTCATCTGTCATCGTCGATTATCATTTACACTCATTCTCGTCTTGTATACTTTTCCATACTTTGTAATCTGTCCTCTGCCTGCTGACATTTGTGTGTGTGCGTTCTAATATTCCGTATTGTTCCATTTGAATGTCACTTCTCTTTACACTCAATTCCATTATTTCGGTTGCTAATTTCTTAATTTGCATACATGAGATGTTCTCATCGAATACAACCAAAAACCGAGGTTGATTTCAACGGAAAAACCACTTAGCAAACTCAATCAAAAAATCCTTGCCTTACATTATTTGATATGTGTACAATGTTGATAATTAAACATGACTGAAATGGTGGACGGTAACTAATGTGCATCGAATGTTGTAAAAGATGCTTAGATTTGCATTTAATATTAGATATCCGATTCCAGACGTCTACATTGTATCAAGTTGATTGTAAAGTATGGAAAGGCAACACTCATTTCATATCCTTTCAAAAAAATGCAACACGATCCAAAATGCAATTGCATACCATCTCGATGTGGTATGTGAAGAATGATTCGATTATGGAATGCTTGTTTGTCTTACAATCCTTTTGGTTATAGCCTTTAATTGCAATTTTCTTGTGCCATTTTAATTGAATTTTTCTCACCAAAAATTGTGTCTGGCATTATTTTTTGATGCCTTTGTAAGTTGATTTCGAAACCCAATCCAAATCATGTAGAAACATTCATTACGACTGTCTAATGCTTGTGCGCGCGCATTAATAATGACGTAATGAGAAACATTATTGGTTATGTAATAATTAAAGTTACATCCCTTTTAGTTTCACGTTTCACATTTTGGACCCATTTTTAATGGCTAATTTTTATATATGCAAGAATTGCTTGAGTCTTTCATTGCATTTTGAGGAGACACAAGGTTCATTTCAAGACAATATAATGTGCCGTCGAATGGTCGACCATTCTGAATCATTAATAATCATTTTGGATGTACGACGATGTAGGCAACTCTTTCATTTGCCTATTCTCTTCTTCTCCTTTTCCCCCTTGCGTCCACAAAACTAATTGCACGTTGGGAGTCTCATTGGAGACTAATAGGAAGAGAGAATGAATCGGGAATCGGGTCCATTTTCATTTGCTAATGCCACCATCTCACTTCTTAGCATCTATTGGTTATTAATGGACCTTGCGGCACATTCGGAAACATTGAATGGCATCATGATCGGACACCAGACCGTTTTTTGGATGGGTTTCATTTTAAACGATCTGGTTTATGTCTTAGTATGTGTCCACTCGTTTACTATATTTTTCATTCACGAACCATTTTTCGTCAATGTCCAGACAATTTGCATTTAATGCTGTCCCATGTTGTGTGTGGCCATTAATTTGCAACACGCGGACTCTTTTCATATTTCTAAACTATTCTCCCATCGGAGACGAATACATTACACTTAGTGGATCATTCATTCCATATTTGATTTCATGTTTCAGAACGCCATTCTCTCTTCCTCTCCCTCTCTCCCTCTATACTCTTCGTCTACACACTATTCATTCTCAAATTTATGGTTTGTCTTTTCACCCCTGTCCAGTAAAATATAATGTTTAATTTATTAAGTGTCCCCTTTTGTCTTTCATATCAAGCCGTCTTTCGTTCATAAACGTCGACCGATTCCGATGTGCCTACCAAACCAAACCAAAATGATTGCTGTTGGAATAGTCTTTCTCCTTTTCCATCTCTCCCCTTTTCCCTCTCTCTCTCTCTCTCTCTCTCTCTCTCTCTCTCTCTCTCTCTCTCTCTCTCTCTCTCTCTCTCTCTCTCTCTCTTGTGGTAGCCATTTCTATTATTCATTGTTATTATTTAAATATTAAACTTGCGCGATGTGTTGCCACAATGTCGACTGTTTTGAACGGAATTTCAAGCCTTAATTAATCATTCGATTGCATATATGTACACTTTCCTTTACTTTATTGTTGAGTAAATATAACTCTTTCACTTGTTTCCACTCATAACAGCATTTGCCCGATTACCGGAAACCGAAAGCTGGTGTTTAGTGGTCATGTTCTATGAATGTGTCATGTTCGGTCTGTTTGTAAGATATGAAAGCAAATATTATACGATTCGCTCCATTATTAATTTGATTGCAAAGTTGTATATTCTTTTCCATATATTTTTATTCATCGAAAAGTTATTCTCCAAAATTTTTTCTATTGTAATTTGTTGTTGTCTTAGCTGTTAACAAACGTCATAATGCATTACAACTTTTCGAAACGATCAAAGCTCATTAACGCAAGTGATAGAGTCCGATTATTGGCTTAGCAAGTTTTTACCGTTTATTCTTTCGTATTGGCAAGTCCACTCTAGAAACCGAAATCTCAGTTTCAAATAAAATGTTTGTATGTATGCTTTTATTGAACTCAATTAATAATTTATACATCAAAAGAATGAATGTTTCATTAAACATTTCATCGGAAATGTGATGACCATTATTGCGTTTTTCCCACTCTGTTTCTACAATTTGATTTAAATATAATTTTTCCTTTGAATATGAATTGACATTTACTTTAAAATTTAGTAAAAATTCTGTTGCGTTCACTTTTAAAAATGTACACAAAAAACTGTTTTGTTAATTGATGATGTTTTGTCAATTTTTTTAAAAGTCAAATTTTGGTTTATTTTTATTTATGATTTGCGTGATTTGAGATTTATGATCCACCAGTGTCAATTAGTGAAAGGGTGATTCGTCATCCATTGGAACGGTAAATTTTCTGCTTTTTTCGCACGATAATTTGAGAGAGAAAGAGAGAATGCAATCCTGGGTTCTCTCCCGTCGCCATCACGACCAATTTGGTTTCCATTTTCGGCTTTTTACCGCTTTTCTGGTTCTCCGTTCTCTGGAGGATCGTGGAACTATATATTACCCAACTATTTATATATATATCACAATTTGAAGGGAAATAAAGCCTCTGATCGGCGCAAAACTTTCAACATAAGATTCCGTTTTTTTCGTCTTTCGTTCGTTCTGTTATAGATCTAAGCACATGGGAATGCACTTATATAACTGAGGTATAAAGTGAAGAG
Organism: Mixta mediterraneensis; assembly: GCF_030283135.1. Taxonomy (NCBI): domain Bacteria; kingdom Pseudomonadati; phylum Pseudomonadota; class Gammaproteobacteria; order Enterobacterales; family Erwiniaceae; genus Mixta; species Mixta mediterraneensis. The sequence goes on from NZ_JASUAZ010000058.1 coordinate 8,423, forward strand.
TGCAATATTTGTGTGTGTTGGCCAAAGATTAAGCCTACTAAGTCTCAATTGATTGTATTTGCGTGATGCTTACAATTGCCATCAAACTGAACGGGACAATGATTGTGAACAAAAGGGTTGCCCAACAAAATGGGGACGGCACAATAACCAGTCCTGTGTTGAGGTAACTTTGAATTGTGTCTTTTTTTTGCATCAACCCTCTTTGTTCTCTCCACCGTTTCTTAGTTGGCTTGAAAGCTGTTTGAAGTGAAGGGTTAAATCACACGCGACACATCACACAATGGTGTCGTCGATGTTCCGATGTTGTCCTTCAATTCACCTTGAGGTTTAGGTTCGCGTGGATTGAACTACCATTCGTTAAACGCATGATTGAGAACTGAATCGAATCAATCATGATGTTTGTGATTTTTTTATTTTTTTCTATCTTTCGGCTCTTTTTCTCATTTTTTGTTGATGAACTCTTTTGTTTTCACAATCAATTGTAATTCAAATAAGAATTTTAATTGTCTAAAACATACATTTCAGAACAGAACTACAAACCAAACGATCTTTATCTTTCGATTCGAGTAAATCGAATTTTTTTTTCTTTAGTTCTTACTCAAAATTTCCATCGAATCTATGTTGACAAAGTTGACAATGTTTAGAACGACACTGACATCGTCACCACATCCCCAGTGTGTTGCTTTCATCTCTATTTATTCAATTACCAAATTGGCACTTTTTCCTATTTTTCAATTTTTCATTTGTATGGCATCTCGTTCGGTTTATTCCTTAGAGATGTACCGTGTGTAGTACATCTTGACAATTGCAATTTTGTTGTTCGAATGTTCATCGTCGTATTTGACACTCGACACACACGCGTTTGCTCGCTCGCTCGCTGTTGAGAATAATTGTTTTGTTTTAAATGTCCCCCCATTTCTTGCAATTGTACGATGCTATTCGTGAAACAAGTATGTTTTTAATTATTTTATCGTTTTGATTCGTTTGTCATACGATTTTTCTGAAATGAGGAAATAACTTGTACACCAATGAACCAAAATGGGCTTAAGTGTCAACTTAGATTGAGTTCAATAGATGGTTTTCACATTTTTTACTTTCAATGCGTATTATGAGCATATGGAATTGGTTGGATGAAGCTCGTCATTCAATTGCCTCTGGGCTTGCTTGCTTTCATTCCGCTTATTGTTTTCTGAGGTCTTGAACAAACACAAACATTCAATGTGGTTTATATTTTCGTTTGGGTTTTCAAACCCGTTCCTCGCATGGATTGGGCGTCTCTCTCTCTCTCTCTCTCTCTCTCTCTCTCTCTCTCTCTCTCTCTCTTTCTCTCTTTGATTCTATCTCTAACCACAACTAGACTGTTGGTTCATTCTTTCGTTCGTTCGTTTATTCATTCATTCTCGGTTCTCATCTCTTTTCTCCCAACTCTCGAGCATCTTTGTCCTTTAGCCGTCGGCTTGACTCTGCTGGAACATAATTGCCGATGCCTGAGCAGACGAGTTGACAAACGGCAGCCAATTACGACAACAAGCCTCCTCTATTTTTTGTCGAATATTCGTGTGTGTGTATGTGTATGTTTTGTTTGCTTCTGAATTCTGGTGGCCATGTTGGTCCTAGTTTGGTTGTTAATTTATTCAAGATTTTTTGTCTTTACTCAGTACCGAAAAACTAATTAGTTTCTGGCCGATTGGTTCACCTAGTGTGTGTGTGTGTGTGTGTGTGAGTGAGTGAGTGTTTGGTTGGCTCGTTGGTTTGATTGACTGGCTTCATTTTGACTATTCGTTTGGTTTTGTTGGCTGCCTTGTTGGCGACAAGCTGAACAAAAAAACAGAAGCTTTTATTTTATAAGATGTCACTTGACGTATATACAACGACTACGGCACATACACACACACACGACCGATTGACTAAGGTTAATTGCACTGATTCATGAATAGAGAGTCCGTCGAATTTTTTGGTTTCCAATTGTAATGCTTATTTTTTTTGCTTTAAATCTTGCTGCAGTGATGCACACTTAATTAGCAAACAGAATTGACAAATATCAAACTTCAATTTGAACAAAAAAACAATTGAATTGAAATAAAAAGGTTTACAAATTTACATTTTGTTATAAATTGAATTCCCATTCAAACTCATATTCTATTTCAATCTATATTCGTGTTCTTACTATTATTTGCATGTGGTCGAATTGTCATATACTCACCAAATTATGGTTTGAGGGAAAAAATTTCAATTCTAGATTAATTGATGAAACAATTTTTATGTTCTATCTTATAATTGAATTAAAACTTTACCAAAATTTCATTAGTCAAAAAATTCAAAATTTTGGTTATAAATTGACATTTCTTTATTTAGCAAAGACATTTAAAGTTAATTTTTGATGTAAGGTTTATTTTTCAATTAAAATTAGCTTTAAAGAGTTATTATTAGCAATTAGAACTATTCAGTCACATATAATGTTACGATATAATAGAACATTTTATCGCATTATTCAATTAAATTTTCACATCAAATTTTATAAGCAACAAGGATTTTAAGGTGTCGACAGATAACCAGATCAACCAATAATGATTTGATAAAAAAAATATGGTAAATCTGTTATGTCGCATTCTATATTTAACTAATGTGGTGCAATAAAGTTGTCCCTTTCGGCCAGTAGAACACATCATCACATTATCATTAGTAGTCGTTGAACCAAATAAATTGAGTTGAATCTAGAACAAAACAACAATAAACACACACACACAAACAAACACACATTTCCACAAAAAATTGAATCTTTTGTTCTTCCGGTTATTCTAATTTTCAATAGAGTGTATCACATTCAAATCCAATCATTGACAAAATAGAACAAATTCATTTCTTCAATCTAAAATTTTGATTTTTTTTTCTTTTTTTTCTCACATTCGTTTGCACTCTTTTGGATGTCTTATTACATCTGTCGAATGTTGTCGATTCTCGAGACAATTTGTTTGTATTCTACGGCACACTTCTTGTCCTATTGTCAATGTAACATTGGAATTAGTTTTATTTGTTGACAGGTTATTTCCACTATACTGTTGTTGTCGCATCGTCCTATCGTTAACTTGTATCTCTGCTTACAAAACCATTCTTTATTGAAATTGAATTTTATTTGCAATATATACAAAATCGACTCTTTATTCACATGTATTCTTTATGTATGTGAATATTGTGGATGAATGAATAAGGCCTTCTAATACGGGTATCTCATAGTCTCTCTCTCTCCCCTCTCTCTTTGCTTTTCTCATTGTGTGTGTGTGTGTCAATGCGTCAATTGGCGTAGATAGAACACGGCGCGAATACACTCAAACACAAACATTCTCGGCGACGACCAACGGATCTTAGGACATTCATTATGCATGAGTTGACACTATCCATTGGCGATTGCAATTGGTGACGGCACCCAAACCTAAATGAATGGAATACGAAGGGGAAAAGTAGATCCGATGCCATCCTCAGATTTTTTGGGTATAGTATTCTAAAATGTTTTCTACATTCATTACATGCAACACAACACATGGCCAGGCTGAAGCTGCCAACATTTTGCCATTACTTTCACCCCTTTGGTTCCTGTCCATTCTGGTGACGACGGCAGCGGTGGCGATGGTGGTAATGGAGACAATTGCGCCACTAAGAGAGCACGACACGACACGACAGCAACAGAAGCGCGGTACACTGGATCCGTTTGTTTGTCTTTGCACTTTCTTTCATTCATTCTAGTAAACACACACACACACACACACACACACACACACACACATACAAGGCCGGCAAATTGCATTCAAGTTTAAGCTTGGCTCGGTTCGGCTTGAGCCGATTCGAGCCATCAAGTTGTGTTGAAACATCGGCTAGTCCGGTCCGGTCGGACGTTGCAATTTAAATTAGATGTCAACTCGACCAACAGATAAAGGCGACCGTCGTGTGTTGTGTCGGGTTGTATGTTGGCCCAATAGCTAAGCTAATGGCTAGTCGCACTTTTTACTTCCATCTCACTACATTCTCTATTCTTTCCTTTTTGCCTTGCCTTTCATTTGAACTTTCTTTCAAAGCATCTCATGTGTGTAAATTGTCAATGCGTGTTTATCCCGCCACTTTATACTCAACACTATTGAGGATGAGGAAAATAAAGTGAAGCTTGGATCCGAATGTGTAGACTACATAAAAAAAATTCAGTTCAAAACAGCTAATTGTCAAGGGAACGCATGTGCATCATGTACGTTTCCCATTCTAGACTTTTGTCTTCTCTCATCGTCAAATGATCTCCGATTGCGTCCCGTTTCTGATTGCGCTTGTTTACTGTCACCGATTGGCTCAGGTCCTCACTTATCCGGTTGGACATTGACGCTTTCATTGAATCAAACGATTGATACCAATTAAAAACTATGCCGATAATGGGTTGCCATATTCGTCTTGTTTTTTATGGAACGGACGAGTCGAATCGAGTCACAGAATAAGTCAGTATTGTCCTATCATTCCATTCATCCATGGATGACAGGCGACGACGGCGGCGGCAACGGCGGTGGTGGCATTACAGTTCGGTAACATAGTCCAGTGTAATGAGCGAACACAAAATGGTTGAAAATCGATTTTGATTAACCCTTCATTTGCACATTAGCCGTTGTTATGATTAGTCTATCCGTACTTAACCAATCGATGCATAATTTGCATTCGTGATGAAACATGAGATTCAATGAACTTAGATTTATAAAATATTCGTTCCTCGCTTCGGTTTCGTTCACTATCGTCTTTCTCTGAGGTTGAGGCGGGAACGGACCACTATTTGCCCCAATTGGAGAATAAAAGAAAATGAGAAAGAGAGGATAGGATCGATTGATGACATCTTCAATAGGGGTGGGAACATAAAAAACCAGAATCCAACTTTGAACAAAGCAACCTACGTATTGGGGCATCGTTGTAAGACCATTCCCCATTTTATTCCAAATTATTATTAGGAAATTTTCTATCGCACCCTTTCTCTCTCAATGCTAATTTTTTTTTCTTTTTGATTCTCAATCAACCAACCAGGCTGAAGCAATTATCTTCATTTTTAATTGCATTACCATTTTTGTCTCGATTAATTATTGCCATAATTAAAGTTTGTCGCCTATTCGTCCTATATCTTGCTGTAAGGCTTTCAGCATCAACGACAAAAAATACTGACTGGTCCACTGATTTGGACTGTGAAATTTGGATCGCTTTTTTTGGCGGTGATGGTTGAGAATGTTTTCTTCAGAGTTTAATTGACAACCTAAGTGCCATTTTGTGACGAATTAAATTTGTTTTTCTGAATACTTGAATCCATTAACGTCCCATCATCGATAGCCTCCAGTTTGTTTGCAACTGAACCTTATCCCAATCAAAACAATGTGTTTATTCAAATTTTCTCTCGTTTTATTCTGGTCTTTTGTTTCAATCTTTTAACTTTTATTTAATTTATTTTCATCAACTCTCAACCCTTCAATTTGAGATCTATGTTGCAGGAATTTCAAACGTTTAAAAACTTTTTTCTTTGCTGAATGCATTAAAGATTAGACTAATTTAATACTGTTTGAGATTGTATAGCAAATTGAGAACATGCGTGTCAAGGAAAGATTTTGAATTTAGAAGAGACGGCAAATTTAATAAATGAGATTATTTTTTGGCAAACTTCATTCTTTTGTTACGGATTTGTTTTTCGATCGAAATCGTTTTCATATAGTATTTACTGTTGTAAGATAAGACTTGAACTAGATGAAATTTAAAAATTTAAACTTGTAAACAATGCTCAAATGAAAGTAATGAAACTTTCAAAAATCTAGAGACTATGATGGTGCAAATACGAATCGATTCATAACAGCATTCAATGCGACACAATTCTTTAATAAACATTTCATCTCATTTAATTAAAATCATAATTAAAATTATATTTTATCTAGTTTAGTTTAGTTTACTTTAGTATCGACCCCGAATTTTCCCTATTGAAAGTTTTGTTTGCTCTTTCCCTCTCCTTCCTATCTCTAAACTTGCCTTGTCCCTTTATTGACTCTCTCTTTCTCTCATTCACTCTTTTCTTCTAACTCTTTAGTTTGATGAATCTACAAGCCGAATCATCTAATTACCAAAACTGGATTGTTTTTACCCAATACTTAATTATTTTCTCTTGGTTTGATGAATGTATTCACGGAAAATGTTTGCTAAAATGAAGAATGGGGTGAAGAATTACTTTTTTTTTGTTAACTCTCATCATTTTAGTGAGTAATTTTGATTCCGCGCGTGTGTGTGTGTTTATGTGAGTGTGTCGACATTCTCATTCATTTATCAGAAGATCGGCACGATTAGCGATTAATTTTTTTAGCTGACTACGATGAAAAGTGTTTTGTCATTTGCTGACAATTGTCTTAGTGTTCAAAAAAAGGTCCATCATTCAGTTTTTTTTATTATTCATATCGTCGTGAGAATGTGAGTTACAATCTATAGTTTGACACTCTTAGAATATTAAATCACACAAGAGAACATTGGAATAGTGAGGAGAACATTTGTTCATTAATCATTGGTCTTGTTGTGACTTTCAATGATGAAGATGAGTGTTTTTCAACCAGCATACACACAAGTGTGATCGTTTGATACCATTATTGGAGATATTCTTGTGCGTGCGTGTGTGTGTGTGTGTATTTAACACTGGTATATCATTAGATAACTCTGGTGTCGACCTTTGCTCCAAACTGGTCTTACCATTACTTTCGCCCTTTAGTCGTCGTGTGCATTGTTTTATCGTATAGAAAGTCGACGGACACAAAGAGTCCAAATTGTAATTAATCATTTTGTTTGAACCTAACTAAAAGTCTAACGAGATGCAATCTTTCTTTCTCTCCTTCTCCCTCTCCCTCTCTAACTTCCTTGTTTTCACACTAAATGTGTTCAGAACCCAAAATTAACCTCCAATCGTTTTTTTTTCATTGCTTTTATGCTCTTTGAATCATAGACATCAATCTTGGCCGTCATTTTCATTCTTTCCATCGTCCTTTCACTATAAATTTCAATTCATTCACCACCTAATGTAAGAATCAATGTTTCTGGTACAATGTTCATGTAGTAATATATTAAATCATACTTATTATATGATGAAATGTTTTTGCGGTTCATCGCGATACACTCAATTATAGCTAGGGTGATAACGATTATTATTATTATGTTACAATTATTATTTTGTCAAATATTTTGTGCCGTTGCTAGGCTATAAGATGGTGTGTTAAGAATTCTCATTCTGAATTTCAATTTGATCTAATCCAAATTCTATTTGTTTCGTTATTTGATATTCCATTCGATGCATTCTTCTGTTTTTAACAGTTCTGTTTTTTAGAGAAAATTTTTTTACTCATTTTAACTGGAATATTGTACGAGACAAGCTGTCTCAACTTTAGGTTGTAAAGTTATATTGACATGATGATGGACATTTCCTACTTTTTGTGCGTGTGTGTGTGTGTTGCCTCTATTTCCATACATACACATTTCTAATTTGATCCTTGTAATTAAAATAATTATGACAAAGAAAGAGAAATAGTGTAGAGGAAGGGAGGAAAGCAAGCAAGCCAAACTGCAGTCTAGCCCCAGCATGGCACGAGTCCAATACTTGAATGTTGTTGCTGGTTGGTCACAAATTAGAATTAAATTGAATTAAAGTGCAATTATAAATTCAATTAGCGCCAAATGCCAACAAAAAAACGACTAAACTCAATGCAAAAGAGAGACTCAACGGAACGCCATCCGATTTTCAAGCCTTAGTTCAGTATGGGTGAAAAGGCGATGCCGCTGGCCGTCCCCAGAAACATCATCTACATATAACCCCTTTTCCACAACGAATATTCTCTACTTTTAGGTTTAGTTTTGCAAATTTGCGTTGGCTAACTATCGTATTAGTGTCCACACACACACATCGATGGTATGTCAACTGTAAAATCGGTTTGAGCCATTTCTCTTTTCTCCCCTTTTGTTTTTGCATCTACACACACACACTAACGACGTCAAAAAGTGGCCTTCTCTTAGAGTTGGGAAACTTTTTGACATTTTTTGAATTTTAATTATTAGAAAACATATACATGTATATGAGACCCTATTTCGAATGACGACAGCGGGTTTGGTCATCCATGTCGAACGGATAACCGTTCACCAACTAAACTAAACCGCTTGACCGACTGGTTATGATTACATACACCATTTATATCAGCCACTTGAGCTAAAAAATAGAAGAATTTCATTAGTCGACATTTGAGACCATAAGTGAAGTCAGCCGTGATCAAAGAGCCACTACTAGTTTATGAAATGGCCCATTCTTACCCCTTCAATCTTTTCACTACTTTTATATTTGCCCGTTTCTGTTTCTGGCTGTTCCATGACTTTGGTGTTCCAACCAAAAAAAAAACCAGTGAGACTCTGTCATTACAGTTTGACTTGAGAATTATAATTAGACCGTTGATGAGCTTTTTTGTTTTGTCTCCATATATATTATACCAGAGGTCTTCAAACTTTTTTTCCAAGACACAAGCTCACATATCATTCAGTGAAAAGTTCATTTTTGATGTTTAAAATCAAAATGTTCATTCAACTGTAATGATATTTTGCAAAAATGCAATGCGGTATATGGTTACATTACATTTTCTTTCACAAAATGTTCTGAACCCACAAGTGGATCTTGTGATTCAATTCGAAGACCCCTGTATTAAATAAGTACTCTGGTACCAGTACCAAAGTGCAAAAAACCTTTTGCTTGCTTCGAATTGTAGCAAACTGACTGAGAATTCAGTTCTAGAATGGCAATTTTGAGTGCGAGATTTGTGTTCCAGAAAAGTTTTTCCCATTCTTTTTGGTGTTCTCGACGACGATCTCCCATGACACATTCATTCATAGATTGAGAACGTCAATTTGTACGAACAAATTGTTAGCTAATTTATTTCTTGCCTCTCACCAAAAACCGTCCATTATCGAATTTAGCTAAATTCAAGTTAGAATCGGTTATAAAAGTGGTGGACATTCTTTTACACTCATTCGCTCTATTGCTTGCCTCTCTTTCTCTCTTCCGCTTTCTCTCGTTTATATTTTCCAATTCCATGATTCCAGAAATAATAATTTTGTATTATGTGCTTTTGCTCTAATGTGATCGATCATGTTCCAGACCTGAATGACTTGAGCATTTTTAATATTTTACTCTTCTTTATTCAACGTTGCTGTTGTTGTTATTATTATTGATTGTACATCTACTATCGTTTCTGTAATTTATTTTTTTTATTCTTTCTATTTTCAACTTTGTCATAACTGATGACAATTAAATTTTAATTAGATCAATATTAATTAGCCAATGTTCACAAGTTTAGTCACTTTTTTTCTAAAATGATTTCCTGACATTTTGAGCTTAAATTTCTTCTTTATCGATTTGTTGAGAATGGAAGATGACGGATGAACTGAAAATTCTTTCTATGTGTCTGTTGAGGATTCCAATAGGCGTGAGAACTAGAACGATTTTGGAGAGAATCACTTTTCTGATTCCCGGATTGGTATATAGCGGAGAAATGACGATGTCGGGAGTTAGACAAAAAACGGGATTCTCGGTTATTTGGCACGGGAAGGGAAAGACGGGGAGGGGAATGAATGATTCTTTACTCTAACAACTGCAAAATGTGTACTATGACGGTGATGGTTAAAAGTGGCAGATTCGTTTCTCATTTGCTTTTTATACTCTAAGAGACTAAATCGGGAGCAATTGACAGTTCGAGCGAACCCGAATCCCCGTGACACGACCGCATCTTTGCGGTTACTGATTGTGGGTAATGATGAGGCACACTCAATGTTACCAATGTTGATGATGATGATGTCACATATGTCGTCGTCCGGGACCAATCACCATTATATATATCCATATAATTCACTTGTATGTTTTCTTTGAAACGGAATCAATTGTTTTCGATTGAGCAATCACGATCCACCCGTCACCATTCAAATCGATTTCCTGTGAATCACATTTTTACTTACCAATTTATTTTGTTTTATTTAAATAAAGGAAACCATATAAAATTTGGTTTGAAATTTATTTCCTTGGAAATATTGCTGAACCATGTTTCAAATTATGTTCAATATCTATTTTATGCTCAGTAGTATTTCACTAGATGGCGGGTTAACATTTAAAAAAAAACTTGATCCCTTCGTCTCACAAACTTTTTGTCCCCTTGTTGTCCATCTAATATGTTGAAACGGAATCGATACCAAAATACAAGTAATACGCAGACTGGACTTTGAATTTATGCGTTCGCCTTCATTTTCTTTCTAATTAAAACGACTAATAGGTCGGAACGATGTCG
>NZ_JASUAZ010000059.1:0-18222 GCF_030283135.1 Mixta mediterraneensis
GAAAAATTTCTGGCATACTTGATGGGCAGGCATAGAGGTGATCTCATTGAATTGTTGGCACAATCAGTAGATCACATAACTCTATGCCTGTCTTTTTTCACCCGCACATTTCTGGGGATTCCCCAGCCGAATCCGGGGCTGGCAAACCTGCTGCTGGAGCAGTTTGGCGGGCCGCAGGGTGAGTTAGCGGCAGCATGTCGTTATTTCACCCAAGGGTTAGGCGATGAGGATCCAGGGCGTAAAGACATGCTGTTGGATATTGCTACAGAAGAGTTAAGCCACCTGGAAATTATTGGCAGCCTGGTGGGTATGCTTAACAAAGGCGCAAAGGGTGAACTGGCTGAAGGCGTGGAAGAGGAAGGTGAACTGTATCGTTCCCTGACCAATGGCGGCAACGGCAGTCACACCACGTCATTGCTGTACGGCGGTGGGCCGGCGTTAACGAATTCGGCGGGTGCGCCCTGGACGGCAGGCTACATTGATACTATTGGTGAAGTGACGGCAGATTTACGTTCAAACATTGCTGCTGAGGCGCGTGCGAAAATTATCTACGAACGCCTGATCAACGTCACCGACGATCCCGGCGTAAAAGATGCTTTAGGCTTCCTGATGACACGCGAAGTGGCGCACCAGATCTCCTTCGAAAAAGCGCTGTATTCAATCCGGGATAATTTCCCACCAGGAAAATTGCCACCGATTGAACAGTACGCCCACACCTATTACAACATGTCTGAAGGCGGCGAAGTTCGGGGAAGCTGGAACTCAGATGAAAACTTCGAGTATGTCGCGGATCCGCAACCTGCGGTGGATGGTGGCGACGGCATGTCGAAAGTCACGCTATCTGAAGAACAAAACACCTGCGTTGAGAACATGGCCATCCGTACCCAGTCCGATCCGACGATTAACCCCTTAACCGGCACCGATCTGGGCCAGGGCACGCCAAAAGAGCAGAAGTAATCAGTGAACGTTTCTGCGTTTACTGGCCCGTCAATTTTAAGGAGTAAAAAATGCGCGTTCATCATTTAAATTGTGGATGTATGTGCCCGGTCGGTGGCGCGCTATATGATGGCTTCAGTGCATCTCCTTTTGCCCATCTGGTTTGTCATTGCCTGCTGCTTGAAACCGATACGCACGGCTTAATTCTGGTCGATACCGGAATGGGTTTGCAGGATATGCAACGGCCCGCCGAACGTCTTTCGGGCTTCTTTCGCGCAATGAACAATATCCGCTACGATAAGCGCTTAAGCGCATGGCAGCAGATAGTTGATTTAGGTTTCAAACCTGATGACGTTCGCCATATCATTCTGACTCATCTCGATTTTGACCATGCCGGCGGCATCACGGATTTCCCACAGGCGCGCATTCATCTGTTACAGCGGGAACTGCAAACCGCTACCGATTCGCAAGGCTGGTTACGCCGTCAACGGTATCGTCCCCAACAGTGGGGCAGCCATGATGGCTGGCGTGGTTATCCTGATGGCGGTGAGCGCTGGTTTGGGTTTGATGCAGTGCGAGCGATAGATGATTTAAGTGATGATATTCTGCTGATACCGTTGCCAGGCCATACTTTGGGCCATGCGGGTGTGGCGATCCGTTATGGACAAGGGTGGATGCTACATGGCGGAGACGCATGGTTTTATCGTGGTGAAATGCATCAGGAAACCCGTCATTGCACACCCGGTTTACGTTTCTATCAATGGATGATGCGTAGCGATGCGCAGGCCTGGCGCACCAATCAACAGCGTTTACGGGAGCTTTCGCTGCAACACAGCCATGAAGTTACTATGTTTTGTAGTCACGATGCGCGTGAGCTTAAGGCTTTTACTTCCCGGAGCTAATCCCTTCTTATCAGGCGCGCCGTAATACCCCGTTCTTCAGGGCGGGGAAGATGCCAATATTTAAATAATTTCATTGCATGCGACAGTACGGATACCCCTGTTTAATTTCCCTTGCTTGCCGAATTAGCCCGTCATTTCTCGTCATATTTACTAATATTTTACAAGCGAGGAGGCGGTTGCTGGGGCAGCGACGTACCGCTTTCTACGGATTTACTCACAGAATAGGGAGAGGAAAATGCGCACTACCTCGGAAAGGTCGGCGTTCGCCGTTACGCTTTATGCTCTACTTGAACCGCTGCCGCTGGGCTTTTTTGTTGCTGCCTGGCTGTTCGATATAATCTACATGAGAGGCTTTGAGATCATGTGGAAGGATGCCGCCAGCTGGTTAATTGCCTTCGGACTGGTGCTGGCTATTCTGCCGCGTTTAATCAGCCTTGTTTATCTGTTTCGCGCCAGCAGCGCACCAGAAAAAAGCCATTTTTGGCTCTCTTTATTAGCCATCATTATTGCCATTCTGAATGCCTTTATTCATAGCCGTGATGCGTATGCGGTAGTGCCAATGGGGGTTATCCTTTCGACGCTGGTAGTGGCGCTGTTGCTATTGGCGAATGTTCAACTCGCGTTACGTCAACGCACGGCTTAAGGAGGAGCAGAGATGAAAAGACAGCATAAATCTTTACTCGCGGCGACGCTGATTGCTTTGCTGGTGGGCTGTGATGACGGTGCGTTGATCGATCCGCAAAAACAAACCGGGCCGAATCCTGAATTACCCCAGGCGCAAAATTTCGTTATGCCGCCCATGCAGGTGCCAGAAGGCGTGCCGTGGAAGGCGGGTGAAATGCCGAAGGTGGCGAACGGGCTGAAAATTGAGAAAATAGCGGAAAAACTTCAGCATCCGCGCCAGGTTTATGTCCTGCCCAATGGCGATGTGCTGGTAGCAGAATCAAACGGGCCGCCGAATGCAACGGCTCGACCCAAAGAGTTGATTACCGGCGTGATTAAAAATTCCTCCGGTAAAGGTGGTGCCGGAGGCAACAGTATTACGCTACTGCGCAACGTAAACGGCAAGTGGGAAAAGCATCGTTTTATTGAAAACCTGTTTTCGCCGTTCGGTATGCAGTTGATTGGTAATACATTATATGTTGCGAACGCCGACAGTCTGGTAAAATTCCCTTATACCGAAGGCGAAACAGAGATTCGCACCCCGCCAACAGAAGTTACCGAGTTACCTGGCGGACCGATTAATCATCACTGGACTAAATCGCTGCTGGCCAGCCCTGACGGTAGCAAGTTGTACGTTGGCATCGGATCCAATAGCAATATTACTGAAAACGGCATCGGTGCGGAATATCGTCGCGCGGCGATCCTGGAAGTTGATGCCGCCAGCGGTGCCAGCCGCATTTACGCCAGCGGATTGCGCAATCCTACCGGTTTACAGTGGGAACCACAAAGCGGCAGGCTATGGGCCATTGTCAATGAACGCGATGAAATCGGCTCGGATTTAGTACCCGATTATATGACGGCGGTGCAGGAGAAAGGATTTTACGGCTGGCCATACAGCTATTATGGGCAGCACATTGATAAACGCGTAGAGCCGCAGCGTCCAGATTTGGTAGAGAAAGCCATCAAACCGGATTATGCGCTCAGCTCACACGTGGCGCCGCTTGGCCTGACATTCTATAGCAGTGACAATATGCCGCAGTACCGGGGTGGTGCGTTCATCAGTGAACATGGCAGCTGGAACCGTAAGCCGCTAAACGGTTATCAGGTGGTTTGGGTAAAATTTGAAAATGGTCAGCCGGTGGGGCAGCCGCAGCCCGTGGTGACAGGTTTTCTGACTGACAATCAAAAACAGGTGCGCGGATTACCGGTCGGTTTAGCCGTAGATAAGCAGGGCGGTGTCTTAATTGCCGATGATGCAGGAAATAGCGTGTGGCGTATTAGCTCGGCAGAGTAGCTAAACGCAGGGTAATAAAAAAGGATTTGGCCTAAGCCAAATCCTTTTTTTGTTCGTCACCCGGCTGGTAACCGTATTCCGAACGAGGTGCTCAGCACTCTCCACAAAAGGGATTCTAAATAGTGCGGTGAAATATTTCAAGTTTGGCCAAAATGCTGTATGGTTATACAGGTGTTGAGGGGTGAGTTCAGCCTCATTGTTGACTGGCCGCTTCCAGGGGCACGGTTTTTAAATCCCGGCAGGCATCAGGTGGTGCTGGCCTGTGGCTTTAACCATGGGTGCCGCTCAGCTCTCTTCACACGATATGCTTAGGCGCCCGGCGGGTAAAGTCAAAGCCTCGGTAGCCGAACAGCGCGCTCCTGTAAAAGGAGAAGGAAAGTGATGGAACTGACAAGGCTGATTTTGGATATTATCCGAATCATTTTGCAGATCATCGTTGCCCTTATGCAACTGACCGGTAAGGCATACTAACCGGAACTTGAAACAAGGCGGAGCTAACCACTCCGCCTTTTTCATCTGGTTAATTTCCCGGAATAATTTAATTCTGTGGAGCAGGTATGGCTTGTGGCATGGGATGGCGATGACGCCACCAGCCGAACAGTAGCAGCGAGGCTCCACCGAGGATGACAAGCGCACCGAGTAGGCTGAAACCCGACATATAATTGCCGGTTCGGGCATAAAGTATCGCCACTATAAAGCCAGCCAGCGTACCGCCACCGCCTGCGCCGAGACCATTAACAATCCCAGCCGCCGCACCGACTGCTTGCGGCTGCACACCAGACTGAATTATCGACCAGATGTTCGGCGTAAAGCTGCTGGCGTAATACCCCATGGCCAGGGTTATCAACGTCATTTTTAACATCGGACTGGCAATTAACGGCAGCAGCAACAGCAATGCACCTGGTATTAGCAGCCCAAGCGAAGCAATAACCACCCGCTTGCCGGTTTTATCGCTGATCCATGACATAGGAATGGCCAGAACCACCGCCAGCAAATAGGGCAACGCGCTGGCAATGGCCTGATCCCAGCCAGTAAAGCCCAGCGAACGAGTTGCCATCGGGATCCATAAAGTAATGCCCCAAAACAGCATCCCTTGCGTCAGATAAGTGACAATCAGCAGAACAAAAGACCAGCCGCCAAAATCTTCTTTGGTCAGATGCACACGGCTGGGAGCCACTTTCTGCTGCTGTGTGGGTGCATCGCGCGTATTGAGCAGCACGCGAGCATAAAGCGGCACCATCACCAGCAGACCAATACCGCCGCACAGGAAGAACAGATTGCGCCAGCCGATCATCTCATGCAGCGGAGTCAGGATGATAAAGCCCAGCCCCAGCGCAAGAAATTGTCCGTAATAGTGGATCACGCTGTTAGCCCGCGTCAGCTCAGAAGGGGCGAACCATAAGCGGACGAATCGTGACTGCTGTGGCCAGTAGATGCCTTCTGCAATGCCCAGAACAAAGCGGCAAATCACCAGCAACGCAACGGCATGCACCATGCCCGTTGCCAGCGTGGCAGCAGACCATAGCGCCATCATCGCGATAGCAATTTTTTTGGGATCGAAGCGGGTAGTAAAGATACCGCCGCAAATATTGGCGATGATATAACCCAGTAAAAATGCTGTCAGGACCAGGCTGGAAGTCGTTGCAAAATCGGCTCCTGCGAAACCCAGCTCCTGCGCCACTTCTTTTAAGGTAACGGAAAGGTTGGTGCGATCAATATAGGAGATAAACATGCCAAGCATCAGCGTGCCGCCGATGCGTAACCAGGGAGAATTTTTCATGTGTCCTCACGGTTAAACTGCCAGGCTGCGCCAAAGCGGTACGCCGGACTTGAATGTCAATTGCGGGACCAGCAGCTGCTTGCCTGTAAAGGCATGCTGATGTACGTCAGTAAAGGTCACCGATCGCTGTTCGAGTTTGAATAAGGCGACATCGGCACAGTGGCCTGGCGCGAGCGAACCAATATGGTCGGACATGCCGAGTAATTGCGCTGGGCGTTGGGTACAACAGGCTACAACGCGGTCCAGCGCCATGCCCATCGCGAGAAACTTTGACATTACCCACGGCAAGCCAAACACGGGCGCACGATTCAGTGTCAGCAGCGATAAGTCGCTGCTGATGATGTCCGGCAGGAAGTCATCCTCAATTGCCTGTTGTGCCACGCGCTGAGAAAAATTATTGCGACCATGGGCGCAGTCAAATATTACGCCGCGCTTACGGGCAGCGTGGGCGGCGGCTTTCACCTTGCCGCGGCTATCCAGTAATGTGTCACCCTTACCGTGATAACAATGCGCGAATACATCGCCGTCTCGAAACGCTTCAAGTAGTTGCTCCGTTGGCAGCACCGGATCGGTCATATGCACCGCAACACGACAATTTAGCGTTTCTGCCATTTCAATGGCTTTCAGCAAAGGGCGGGCGCCCAACATATCCACCACAGCGCGCTCTTCTTTGAGTTTCAGACCGAGCAGGGTATCAGGATAGCGAAGGAACAACTGTCGCAGACGTGGAAGATCAAAATAATCAGGATCGTAATCTTCCTTCTGCCAGAGCTGGCCGCCGGGGCAGGCGGTGACAAAACATTTGATACGAACCAGGCTGCGCGGAATCTGGTCACGCAGGAAACTTTCTACATTCGCGCTGCCTGCTGAACCTGCATCAACAACCGTAGTGACGCCAAAAGGCAGGCAGGCGAGATCCGGCGGTACGCTGCTATGGCTGCCACCATAAAAGACGTGAGCGTGATAATCGATCAATCCGGGAAAGGCATAGCTTCCTCTGGCATCAATGATTTCCGTATGTTCACTGATGGGTAAATCTGATGCGGCAATAACATCATCAATAATGCGAATAGACTGTTGAGAATTTATCTCTCTGGCGGGATCAATGACGTGAGCGTTTTTAATCAAAATATCGTTAGTTGTCATAATAAGGTCGGCCTTCTGCGTTATTTACACTAACTGACATTTCAGCTTAGTGATTAATGCAGAAAAAAACGTTGGTCAATCGCCCTTGTTTTGCCGAAATTTAAGCGAAATCTCTGTGTAAAAGCCTTAACGGTTTTTATCTCCGTCACGCTATTTTTATTTTTGTGATCAAGGCGATCAATGCGCTGGCCGTAACCAAAAACGAGCCAGCCTGCAAAAGAAGAAGCAAGCAATTTCAAACCTGCCTGTGGTTGAAACTGCTTGCGGCATGGAATAGTCGCGTTAATGCTGCGGCTTAGCAAGGGGAGAAAGAACTCTCATCAGGCGGCTGTGCCATGAGCGGAAGGTAAAGGTTGTGAGATTGGCACGGCTACTGCTTCAGTTGCTTCTGCGGCTTCGCCGATATGACACAAAATCTGCTGCTGATATCCGCTATCCTGCACCGTATTTTGTTCACTTAGCAGCACACCGACTTCATTAACATTTTTGCCTTCGACTTTCATTTTGTTGGTAGCGGATGCCAGCATCCATTCGTATTCAATGTCCATATGTCCGCTATCAATACAGCGGATACCCTGCTGACTGAGATCGTAAGCCAGCACCGTGGCAGTGGGTCCTAAAGAGATCAGTACCACGTCGAATTCGTGGGCACTGGCTAAAACCGATGCATAGAGCCGGTCATAAACGGAAAAAGCATTATGGTTAAGCGTAGTAATACGTTTAATTACTTTAGCGCCAGCTAATAAATCATTACCTAAACCTAATCGGGTTCCACTGCCTTCTACAATTAATATTTTTCGGTCTTTAAACAGTAACTTGAATTTATCGAAAATAGTGTGTGATAAATTTTTCGTTTTATAATCGTGGTACGGCCGTGTAACGGAGGTGTTGCCATATTGATAGGTTTTATTCAACAGACTTTCATAACGCGAAAAGAAAAAAGATTTATGAAAGAACCAAAATAATGCTGAGCCAAATCGCATGTTACGGGTGCTACGAAAGGCATCTGGCAGACATAGCAGACAGCGAGGATTCGCTTGCGGATCGCTCTGCAACAGGGCTTTTAACCTGGCTGACAGGCGTTCATCAAATGGTTGAAAACCGATGTTTTTATAGTAAGTCATTTCGAGTTCGCCATCGCCATAACGTGCCAGCGAAAGCTTTTCGTCTTGTAATAATCGATTAATTGTTTCTTCAATCGAAATGACGGAAAGTTTTTTTACTTTACGTTGCGTCCCCGGATATTTAATGGCAGCGTGAAGAAACTTAACCGGGAAGCGAAACTTCCGATAAATTGAATAAAGCATGGGCATAATTTACCTGCCTGTTAGGTAGCAGTTTTTAAGCTTTAAAGAAGCATAAAAACAGAAGGGCCTCAGGAGAGCGTTAATATGATCTATATCACATTGCAGAATATTTCCAAGCTACGGAATATCTTAAAGCGATTTTCTCAGGAAAAACAGAGCGATTAATTAATGCTTCTTTGGCGAAACTTTTAAGCAAACGAAGCATGTAATAAGTAAGATCTAAAAATTTAAAAAGTTACTTAAGATTTTATTTTTGTTTAACTTATTGAAAATAAACAATTTAATAATTATAAAATGGCTAAGCTAAAAGAGGGAAAATAATTATCCAAAACAGGAATTAAGAATAATCTCACAGAGTGAAACGCC
Source organism: Mixta mediterraneensis (assembly GCF_030283135.1). NCBI lineage: Bacteria > Pseudomonadati > Pseudomonadota > Gammaproteobacteria > Enterobacterales > Erwiniaceae > Mixta > Mixta mediterraneensis. Next base: position 8,395 of record NZ_JASUAZ010000059.1, read on the forward strand.
AATTCTTTACGTTTTTTTGTTACTTCAAGGATATTTACATTAATAATAGTATGAATGAGTTACGTCATTAAACTACTATTTTTACAAATTGTGCTAACTATTTAACGAATTGTTTAATTTTACGTGATAAATTTCACATAAAATACCTGTTAAAAAGCCTTGGCTGCCCGTCAATGCTCGTACCCGCCTTTTTAAATCAATAAGCTTACCTAAACACTTACAAATTATCTGGTTTTTACGCTTAGCTTATAGTGGTTAAAATCGCGTTGAATTTATGTATGTTTATTTGGCATTTATTACCCGTATTAGCTTAAGGAAAATTAATGCTTAGCAAAATTACCAGTATAATCATTGCGATAGTTGCGGTCGTGATGTTATACATGAGAGGAGAACTCCTGCTGCTGGGAGGTAGCGCATACTATGCGCTGATGGCGGCAGGTTTATTAATTACCGCAATTTTACTGTTCCTGAATAAACGCAGCGCTTTAACGTTTTATGCGCTGCTGATGTGGATTACACTGTTCTGGATTATTTGGGAAGTCGGTTTTGATAAGTGGCAGTGGATCCCACGCGGTGATCTGTTTGGCGTAATTGGCGTCTGGCTGGCTTTACCGTTTGTTGTGCGTCCTCTGTATCAGGGACAGCGCCGTTTCCATCCACTGTTGGGAAGTACGGTAATTATCATGATTGCGTTGGTGGTCGGCCTGTGCTTCTACGATCCGTTGCCACAAGAGGGTACGATCAGCAATGAACGTGCACCTTCTGCAACCACCGGAGCGGGTAATGACTGGAGCGCTTATGGGGGTTCAACCAATGGCTTGCGCTTCTCATCACTGAATCAGATTACTAAAGACAACGTTAAAAACCTGGAACTGGCCTGGAGTTATCACACGGGCGATTTGCGTCAGAATGATGATGCGACCGAGTACACGTTTGAAGCGACGCCGCTGAAAGCTAACGGCATGTTGTATTTCTGTACGGCCCATAATGAGGTGCATGCCCTCGATCCTGAAACGGGCGCGGTTAAATGGAAAACGGCACCCGATAATGATCACTCTTATCTTCAGCAGCATCAAACCTGCCGTGGCGTGAGCTACTATCAGGACAGCAGTGCAGCAGCGGATAATAGCGCTGCGCAGCCAGCGATGTGTCGTAAGCGTATCCTTCAGGCCACCACGAATGCTCATCTGATTGCCCTTGATGCTGATACTGGCAAACGTTGCGCGGATTTTGGCCAAAACGGTGAAGTGGATCTGCATGCCAACATGGGTGAATTACGTACACATGCGCTAATGCAAACGGCAGCTCCGCTGGTAGCCGGTAATCTGGTGATCGTCGGCGGTTCAGTCATGGACAACGGCTTCAATGCCGGTAACCCGTCAGGGGTGATTCGCGCCTACGACGTGATTACAGGGCATCTGGTATGGAATTTCGATCCGGCTAACCCAGACAACACCGCACCGATTGCTGCCGATGCAACCTATCCTCAGGATACGCCTGTTGCATGGGGTACGCTGAGCGCGGATCTGAAAAATGGGCTGGTTTACGTGCCGTTTGGTAACGCCTCGCCGGATGAGCTTGGCATTGAGCGTGATGCCAACAGCAATACCGAGAAATTCCGTGATGCGCTGGTGGCGCTGGATCTGAAAACGGGTGCACTCAAATGGCGTTATCAAAGTTCGAATAATGACCTGTGGGATCGCGATAACCCTTCTCAGCCATCGCTGGTAGACATCAATTATCAGGGCAAAGCTGAACCTGCAGTGATCCTGCCGACTAAGACAGGGAATCTGTTTGTACTTAACCGTTTGACCGGTAAGCCAGTTTATCCTGTTGAACAGGTGAAAGTATCAACTGAAGGCGGAGTGGATGGTGAGAAGTTCGCGGCAACCCAGCCGGTTTCCAGCCTGAACTTTATTCCACAACCGTTAACCGAAAAATCAATGTGGGGTATCTCGCCATTTGATCAGATGAGCTGCCGCACGACTTTCCGTCAGCTGCGTTATGATGGCAATCCGTGGACGCCTTCTACCGAAAAAGGTTCGCTGATTTTCCCTGGTAACAATGGTGTATTTAACTGGGGTTCCGTGGCGATTGATCCAGAACGACAGGTGTTGATTGCTGCACCGGTTCGTCTGGCCTATAAATACACCCTTATTAAGCGTACACCGCAAACCGCAACCAAACGCACCTTTACCAAAGATGGTCAGCCGTACTGGAACGAAAACTTCCATGGTGATTACGCGATCCACATCCAGCAGCTGGCTTCTGGACTGGGTATCCCGTGTATCGCACCGCCCTGGGGGCGTATGGTCGGCGTTGACCTGAAAACTGGCAAAACCGAATGGTTACGTCGTGTAGGTACGACTAAAAACCTTAAGATCAGCTTCCTGCCGGGCAATTTCCCAATCGGTTTCCCGATGGGCATGGTGGCACACGGTGGTCCGCTGGTAACCGCAGGTGATGTAGTGTTCCACGGCGCAACGGCAGATAATTTCTTCCGCGCTTACGACAGCAACACCGGCAAATTGCTATGGCAAACCGAGCTGAGTGCTGGCGCACAAGCTACGCCTTCTACCTTTATGGGTAAAGATGGTAAGCAATATGTGGTCATTGCAGCGGGAGGTCATGGTTCGCTTGGCACCGAAGAGGGTGACAGCGTTATGGCATACCGCCTGAAATAACCTGAAAGGCTGAGCGTTCACTCTGGACGCTCAGCCGCTTAATATATCGATTATTCACCGCCTTTACGCTTAACCTTTTCCCTCTCTTTTATCGCTATTTCCCTGTGCAAGCATCAAAGCCTTTACTACGGCTATTTACCGCTGGGCGTAACTTAATCAGTTTTAGACTAATTGTTTGACATACAGGTAAAAACCCGCCAGTGAGATCCAGGGACCAAAGGGAATGGTTCGATGTAGATCATGGTTGAAACATAATTTAGTCAGGAGAAGCAAGAACAACCCGCCACCGGCCGCAATGATCAGTAACGCAGGAAGCATTTGCCAGCCAAGCCAGGCGCCGAGCGCAGCCAGCAGCTTAGCATCTCCCATCCCCAGACCCTCGTGACCTCGCAAGCCACGATAACCGGTTGCCAACAGCCACAGCGTGCTATAACCGATTGCTGCGCCAGACACCGCATCCGCCAGGTTTCCTGGTAATACCGCAAAAACATGCAGTAATAAGCCTGACCAGAGCAGGAGAAACGTTAATGCATCCGGCAACAGCTGATGCTCAATATCAATGAAGGCTAAAGCCAATAACAGCCAGCACAGCAACAGCGCGCATAGCAGTTCAGGAACGGGGGGGAGCAGCCAGGCGAGGAAGAAACTTATGGCTGCCGTTATAGCTTCTGTTACCGGATAGCGTAGGCTAATTGCGCTTTGGCAGTAAAAGCATTTGCCGCCTGGTATCAACCAACTCACTAAAGGAATGTTATCGCGCCAGCGCAACGGTGTTTTACAGTCAGGGCAATGCGATCGAGGCCGACAAAGCGCTAATACAGAGTGCGGTTCAGACAGGAATTGTGGCAACCGATAAACCAGAACATTAATAAAACTGCCCACCGATAACGCGGTAATCACTGTTATCAGCCAAATGATAATTTCAACGTCCATGTTGTCGCCTCTGTTTGTCTGTTTGGGCCAGCAAATTATGGCCGCAACAGTAAACCGAAAGGCGATAACAGCCTACCCATACGCAGCACTTACCGCTGATTTCAGCGTAATCGTCGAGGTGTGCCGAGGTTTTTCAGCATAAGCCAGCGCTGAGCACTGACTTGCTTAGGCATTTCACGACGGGTTACCGGTGTCATTCCGCTGTTCACGCGTTTTAAGCTTCTTAAGGTTTTCCTAAATTTGCTCTGACAAGCTGACTATCCCTGTGATCGATCGGATTGTTGTTATGCGCCTGACGCTGTTAAAAAGGCCGACGCTCAATCGCCTTGCCTTTATTTTGCTGTTTTCTGCTTATATTGCGCTGTTTTTAAATGTCGCCTGGTATCGTCAGGTGATGGCCGTCATGCCGTTGCATACGGTGCATGCCGCGCTGGTATTTCTCTCGATGCCGCTGGTTGCGTTCTGCTTTTATAAGGATTGCGCCTCGCTGTTTCGCAACAATAAAAAGCTGATCAAAGGCTTAAGCCCTTCTAACAGCATTGTGGCGTCGCTCTCGTGGTACAAACATCACCGGCTCGCTGGTGAGAATTGGTGAAGATGTCTACCGTAATCCGCTGATGCTCAACGGCACCAAAAAACACTCCTGCAACCTGAAAGGGAGAACACATCAGTGTGGTACAGCTGGCCGCCCCTGAAAGCAGAGGCTCGCCCCCTTAACGGGTATCACGAAATCTGATGCTCAAATCAGTGGTGGCGAAACCCGACAGGACTATAAAGATCCCAGGTGTTTCCCCCTGGTAGCCCCCTCGTGCGCTCTCCTGTTCCTGCCTTTCGGTTTCATGACCTTATTCCGGAACCTTTATTACTGTTTTACCGAAGTTTTTTCCGTTCAGCATATCAATAAAGGCTTGCGGCGCGTTTTCCAGTCCTTCAATCACGTGTTCGCGATAATGTATTTTTTTATCCTCAATCAGCGGCTTCATCGCCGACAAAAATTCTGGATACCGATCACCATAATCCTGAAAAATGATAAAACCCTGGACACGGATGCGGCGTTTCAGAATGGCCGCCATAATCATCGGCGTTCTGTCCGGTCCGTCAGGCAGATCGCGAGAACTGTAGCCGGAAACCAGCCCGCAGACCGGAACGCGGGCAGCCGTATTCAATAGGGGGAACACGGCATCGAATACTTTGCCACCCACATTTTCATAATAAATATCGATGCCAGCCGAACACGCTGCTGCAAGTTGCCCGGCGAAATCGCTGCTGTGGTGATCGACACAGGCATCAAAGCCCAGCGTCTCGATGGCATAGCGGCATTTCTCTTCACCGCCTGCAACGCCTACGACACGGCATCCTTTCATTTTGCCCAGCTGTCCGACGGTTGCGCCTACCGGGCCGGTCGCTGCCGCAACCACTAAAGTCTCTCCCTCTTTTGGCTGGCCAATATTCATCAATCCCATATAGGCGGTGAAACCGGGCATACCCAAAATTCCCAGCGCCCAGGAAGGATGGGGCAGATCATTGCCTAACTTAACCAGGTCCGATCCATCAGAAACGGCGTATTGCTGCCAGCCACTTTGCCCCAGCACCCAATCGCCTTGCTGATAATCAGCATGTTTTGACGCTGCAACCTGACAAACCGTGCCGCCAACCATGGGCTTATCCAGCTCAGCCGGCGGGGCATACGATTCTCCATCATCCATTCGTCCGCGCATGTAAGGATCAAGTGAAAGGTAAACGGTGCGTAATAACACTTCACCCTCGTTGAGTTCAGGTATGACCTGTTCTACAAAACGGAAGTTTTCTTTCGTGGGTTCGCCAGTTGGACGTGAAGCCAAAAGCCAGGCATGATTTTGTGTTTGCTGTTTCGACATGGTTTCTCCTTTCCGGATTGCGTGTGCCGTTTCTGTTACCAAAGTTTAGGCTGAGTTAACGGTCTGTGGGGTAAGGAAATGGTATGCCCACTAACCGCCAGATCTTTCATCCCGAATTAATCATTCGATTCAAGCGTTCCTTTCACGCCGTGTGGTTCAGAACGTAGATACTGTGGAGGAACCTGTACTTTACTCTGTAATTCAGCCGCCGCGTGCCACGGCCAGCGAGGGTCATAAAGAATACCGCGTGCCAGCGCGACTAAATCAGCTTCGCCATTTTGCAACAGTGATTCAGCCTGTTGCGGTTCAGTTATCAGTCCCACCGCAATCACCGGAATGTTAATTTGCTGGCGAATATCGCGTGCAAAAGGCACCTGATAGCCCGCTTTGATCGTAATCTTTTGCTGTTGTGACAATCCACCGCTGGAAACGTGGATGTAAGCACTTTTCAGTAACGCAAGCTGCTTCGAGAAAGCAATAGACTGAGTAACATCCCAGCCGCCGTCAACCCAGTCTGTGGCGGAAATACGCACGCCAACCGGAATTGTATCCGGCACGGCTTCTCTCACTGCTTTAAAAACCTCCAGAGGGAAGCGCATTCTGTTTTCTAAACAACCGCCAAATTCATCGGTACGCTTATTTGAGAGCGGTGAAAGAAACTGATGCAGTAAATAGCCATGCGCCGCATGTATCTCAATTAATTCAATGCCCAGGCGAACGGCCCGCTGAGCGCTTTCGACAAAGGCTGTTTTAACGCGATGAAGATCGTCATTGCTCATGGCACACGGCGGATTTTCTTCCTCGCTATAAGCAAGTGAAGAGGGCGCAATAGTTTGCCATCCTCCCGCATCTTCAGATAACTGTTTACCTCCTGCCCACGGCGCCGCACAAGAGGCTTTACGCCCGGCGTGGCCTAGCTGAATGCCAATACGAATGGGCGAGTACTGGCGAATATCCTCTAATATTGTACGCAGTGCGGCTTCCGTATCATCATTCCATAACCCTAAATCCTGCGGCGAAATGCGGCCAATATCCTCAACAGCCGTCGCTTCGATAATCATTAATCCCGCGCCAGAGAACGCCAGTTGTCCAAGGTGGATGCGGTGCCAGGCCGTGGCTTTACCTGCATCGGCGGAATACTGGCACATTGGCGCAATCACAATTCGGTTATTCAGTGTTAACTCACCAAGACAGGCGTTAGAGAAAAGATGACTCATGAAAACCTCTTTTTCTTTATGTGGATGGCAAAAGATCTTCAACAACTATAGAACTAACTGTTTTGCTATGTCGCGGGGAAGAGAGGAGCTAATTAGTTACAACACACAATATACAACAAAACAAATCGCTTAACCCACCACAGATGCCAACAGAAACAGTCGTACCATAACGTCTTATCAGGCACACAAAAATTTATCCATAACACCGCTTTCCTTAGTCAACGAACAACTATAAAAGGTAACTATATAGTGACATTTCACCATTAAAGTGCTATTTGTCACTATATAGTGACATTAGGAGGGCGTATGTTGCCTGGATTAAAAGATGTCGGCTTAAAATGCCGGGAAAAGCGCAAAGCGAAAGGGTGGACCCAGTCGGCTGCGGCTTCGCGCGCTGGTATCCACAGAACGGTGATTTCTGAAATTGAAAATGGCGCTTATACCGGTTCTTTAAAATCCCTTGCGCTTTATCTGACAGCCATAGAGTTAGTGTTAACGGTACAGACAGTAGGTTTGCCACAGCTAGATGAACTTGAGGCTTTGTTCGACGATGATTGATTTGAAACAGCTTTCACGCCCGATACGGCATATCGAGGTTTACAACGGCGGGGAATATTCTGGCAAATTAATTCATGAACACGGCAGTTATAATTTTACCTATCCGGCCTCCGACAGCCGGCGCGTATCGCTGACCATGTTGCCTCATAATAAGATGAGTTATAACGCCAGCCGGTTATTTAATATTTTTGAGATGAATATCCCGGAGGGATACGTCCGTTACCATATTGCTGAGCGCCTGCGTCGCTATGTAGGAAACGTATCCGATATGCTGTTTCTTGCACTCCAGCAAGATACCGGTATTGGGGCGCTTTCTTACCTGAGCGATATAGATTTGCCGACGCCTGCGCCTGAAAAGCTGGAAGAACTGCTGAGATGGGATCATAAAGAAAGCGCATTTGAATATTTACTCAATAAATATCTTCTCAAAACGTCTATTTCCGGTGTACAGCCAAAAGTCATGCTTAGCACCGAAAGCCGGGGAGCCGTTTTGTATCCTAATTTAATCGCCAAAACGGGCGATGAAGAATATCCGCGGCTGGCAGAAAATGAATTTATTTGCATGTCGCTTGCTAAAGCCTGCGGCTTACCCGTTGCGCCTTTTTGGCTATCAGACAATAAAGAACTTTTTATCATGGAGCGCTTTGATATCACTGGTAACAGGCGACTGGCAATGGAAGATTTTTGTGTGCTGGCGGGTAAAACCTCCGATCATAAATACACGGGTTCGTATGAAATCGGGGCGAAAATTGTCAGTCTGTTTACCCACGACCAGTCACAGGTTGAACGTTACTGGCGCTACGTGCTGTTTAGCTGCATGGTTGGCAATGGCGACGCACATCTCAAGAATTTTTCGTTGTTGTATTCAGCAGAGGGTGAACCTGTGCCACAGCTATCGCCAGTTTATGATGTGGTTAATACGCAAATCTATCCGACAAACGATAAAGAACTGGCGCTGAAAATGAATAAGACCAGGCTCTTTCCCGACAGAGACAGCCTGATAAAATTTGGACGTGAACTAAAAATCGTTAAACCTGCCAGCGTGCTGGAAGAGTTTGCCGATCAAATCAACGATCAGTTAGCGAATCAGGATCTATTCGGGGAGTTTCCAGAATTGCGCCAGGCAGTAGGCCGTTCAGTTACGCGGGCCGTTGCATCAATATATTAAGGGATAAACGAAACAGAATTTTTGATAACACGGAGCCGTGCCAGACAAACAAGCGACGAAACCAGTGCTGAGAAGGACGAATGATCATAATGCGCGATAAGCAGGTTTTAGATTTTGTCTGCTAAGGTTACGCCGCTGTTAACATAAAATCGACCCTCAATATGCACCGACTGGCTGAAGAAGCGAAGGTAAGAAGCGTTAATGGCAGGGATTTCAACATAGCCGTGCAGGGACGGAACAATATCGAAACCGAAGGGCTGGGATAGGTGTCATTCCTTTACTGACGTATATTGCCGGAATGACACAGCATGTCTACTACTCCCGCTTAGTGACTAGTCGGATCAGTGATTTTAACCTGTTCCATCCATATCTTATTTTTTACCTGCTCCCACGGGCGGCTGTATATCAGTTCAATCACGCCATGACCGGCCTTTTCTGCTCTGAAGGTAAAAACCTGCGCGCCATCGCAGCCGGCCATGCCGGATTTACATTCGTCTGATTGTCTGTAATCAGATGAAACAAAGGATACCTGCGAAGGCAGGGTGCGCAATATCCACGTATAGCCGGTGGAAGGGTTTGCTGGCAGCGTTAGGGTGAACAGTTGTCCGGTGTTTACCTGTTGATGGTGCTGCGTTACCGCCGGTGCGCTGTGGTTTTCAGGCGCAACGGCACGCCCGGTCTGTGCTTCAGCCATGGTGGCGGCAGGAAGCAGTAATATGGACGCCATTGCGGCTGCGGTCAGTCGTTTTTTCATTTTCTTTCCTTTGTTAATGTCATTGACATTGAGAGGGATCCTTTCTGATTGCCGTCAGGCTCAGGCTTCAATACTGAGGACGGAGACAGGTAAAAATACAGGGGCCGCATTGTTGCATAAAATTTATCAGTCGCGATTTGATCTGACATCGAATCCTGTTCCGTTGAGACGTGCCGGTTTTGACAGGACGTTAAAGCTGGTTTTATTGAATAAATCATAGCAGGGGAGCAAACAGCTTCGTACTGGTATTGTTGTTATGCAGTGCGAGGTTATTCCACGTTGTGTCCAGACATCCACTTAAGTCAACGCTTGCTTGCCAGAACCCGGTTATATCCTTTTCGGCTATGAGCGCTAAACCTCAAGCCCTGCATTTATATCGCAGGGCGCTTGTTTTCGCTCGCAGGCCAGGCATGGATCCAGGCAGCTTCATCTTGACGGTAAAAGTATGGCAGGCGGGGGGCAGAGATATGAGTGTCGGATAAGCGGCGGAGCGTTAATTTAACATAATATACATTATGCGCACCAGTGCGCAGATAAGCCCGTTCGGAAAGAATTTGTTGCCGGATACCCAGGAAAAAACAAACCGCACCCCGGGTTGATGTGAAAGCCTGTCACCGACGATAGCCATTCTGTCACA
>NZ_JASUAZ010000060.1:0-17069 GCF_030283135.1 Mixta mediterraneensis
ATTCAGCGCCGTCATATTATCATTTCCATTTATCCCTCCAACCTCTCTGACATATGGTGAACTGTTCTTCAGAAGGTTGATATAGTAATCCACATATACTCTAAAGCTCGGATTGAAATTGTAACTAATACCTAACTCAATGTAATTAGCAAGAGCGGCATCGCCTCCGCTGAATGCCCCCACAGGAGTCAGATCATATCCCCGCGTTTGAAACCAAGCAACAGAAGCTTTTAAACCTGAAGAAAAAGATACTGGGCTAAAAATTCCATGTTTCTGCTCTTATTTGCGAAACCAGCATCCCCTGCTGTTCCCGTTCTTGTAGTATTTCTTGTTTCAGAATAGACTGTTGCCAGATAAATTTTGTTCGCATTATATTTGGCACCAATCGCCCAGGATTCAGCCTGACTCCCCTTCCCATCGTTTTGCTGCTCATCGGTTCGGTCCGAATTGCTGTAGGCACCGATGATTTGGAATCTACTTGTGATTTCGTAACTCAGAGAATATCCAATACCAGCTCCATTAGATGTATAAATACTGCCGGTTTCATTTTTCTCCTGTAGCTGCATCCCTAAACTTAAGCCATCAATCATGCCAAAAAAGTCTCTGGTTCTGAAAGTTAATACACCTTCAGAGCGGCTGTTCATGAAGTTTTCGTTATAACTGCCAGTCCATGTCATCGCGGACCAGGATGGGGCCATATCAGTCAATGAACCCACATCATACAAAATCCCATTATTATAACCGTAATCGACAGATCCAATACCTTGATATTTCAGCCCCGCGAAACCCAATCAGGTCTCAGTTGTCTGAGCGCCATCTTCTGCAATATGCTCGATATTCCCATTGCCCAAAGCCGGTAAGGCTGTCACTGATTTGAGTCTATCCCCTGAAACCGATCGAACCGAACCCCGCTTCTTTCCTGGTATGGCTGCTATCTTCTTTATAAATTTCCTTTGCTATCAGTTTTCCATATAAATCTAAAATGTTACCATCTTTAATATAGATAACAGCAGAATGAGATAGCTGCGGGATAAAAAACAAAATAATAGAGGTTATTGAAATAATGTCATTTTTCATGTCGTATTATTCAATTGATGCAAAAGAAATGAATGCTGGTTGAGCAACAGAGGCTTCATTAAGGATGGTCAGGCTGCCATCATCAGCACTAACTTTATAAATTTTTAACTTATTATCTGGGCGGTCAGCGACAATCAGATGAGTACCATCAGGAGCAAAAGCAAAGCTGCGAGCCGCTACCCCCGGGTTCAAGGACTTAGCTAAAGGTACAGAGCCTTTCCATTCAAGTACTCCACTGGCCCTAACTGAAAACCAACTTATGTCATCACTGCCACGATTATTAACATAAATGTATTTGTGGTTTGGATGGAGACGGATTTCTGCTGGTTCATTGTACCCTTTGAAGTTTGGTGGTACTGCTGACACTTTATCAACCAGTGTTATTTTGCCATTCTCAGGATTAAAATTCATGGAAGCGACCTGATTTGATAACTCTAAGTCCAGATAAAATCTCTTATCATCCGAGAATACCAAATGCCGTGGGGCCGATACCGCAGGGAATTTGTAGCTGTTGACAAGCTCTAACTTTTTACCAATTTGATAAACTAAAATCTCATCAGTTCCTTTATTACAGACCAATAGATATTTTCCATCCGGTGAAACTATGGCGCTATGTGCATGTGAACTTGCCTGTGCATGCCCAGCCAGTTGTTTGGACTTGCTGGGGTCTTGTCCGTGGCCTTTCAAAACAACCAGATCTCCAATGCCGCCAAGTGCACCATTTTTTTCCAGTTCGTACTTAATGACAGTGGCGTCGTCATAATCGTATTCTGATTGCCACTTGCCATCTTTAAATATCACTTTTTCTATATGTTCAAATCCTCCATGATTAGCAGTGTAGAGCGCATTATCTCTCAAGCCCAGACTGAGAAATGTCGGATTTGCACCAGGGGCAATCATTGAGTTTAAGGGAATTAATTCGCCAGATGATTTATCAATCCTGAATGAATAAACCATTGCTGTTGGAGAGACAGGGCCTCTCCCATCATTTTTTCTTTCATCAACGGAATAAAGATTGAGAGTTTTTTGATTGACTATCAGGTAGCCAGCCTGAGCAGGTGCATTAATATGCTGGATTTTAGTTAAGCTTTTCCCATTAGCTGACATTTCATAAGCGTAAATCCCTCCCGAGCCATTCTCTCCAGAGTAAGTTCCTACATAAACTATTATTCTCTGGGGATTTTTCTCAATACTTGAATTATCTAACATTGAAACTGCAGTCGCTAAGGGGGACATAAATGTCGCAAAAACCAGTAATGTTGTAGAAACAACTTTTTTATTAAAATATGTATTATGCAGAGGTGTTCTTATGTTCATTAAATGATCCCTTTATAAACATTTTTGGGTTTGGTATATTTTCTTCTAATTTTTGCAGATTTTGTAAACCTTCAGCAAAACAGCAATGAACCTTAACCACTCCATTCATTCAATCAATATCTTTCTCTCTTTTATGTGATCAATCATTCAACAAATCATATTAAAAACCAAAAATCATCCGTAAAATGAACGATAGGCTATTTTATAACCCTATCGCACTTTTAAACCATGACTGCTCATCAACCCCTGCAAAATCCTTACAGATCAGCGTGTTTTATGTTTTTTACTGATAAATAAATAGTTATTCGAAAAATTATGCAATAAGGCATTAGGTGAGTCACGAATGTCAGATTGCTCACAATATAAATGTAACTCATACGTCTAAAAGACCTTTTAAACAGACACTATTGCTGAGCCGGATTAACGTAACCTTAATCGTTAGAAATATCGCCCTCGTTTGAAAGGAATAATGTATGTCGAATCAACCGCCTGAACCTTGTTTTGATATTGCACATCTTGGTCATGTTGAAATGTACACCGATAAATTCGAGGAAAGTCTGAACTTCTTCGTAAATGTCTATGGCCTTACCGTTTCGGAACAGGACGAAAATCATGCGTGGCTGCGCGCATGGGATGATTACGAATTTCATACGCTAAAATTAACACGCCATCACACCACTGGGGTAGGTCATATTGCTTACAGAGCCAGTTCTGAAGCGGCCCTGTTACGTCGCGTTGACGTGATAGAGTCCAGCGGTTACGAAGTGATTGGCTGGATTGAGGGTGAAAAAGGACACGGGCGTGCTTTTCGTTTTGTTGATCCTTTCGGACATGTATTTGAAATCTATTATGAAACCGACCGCTATCAGGCAAGCAATAGTGAACGCCCTGCCCTGAAGAATCTTGCTCAGCGATATCATGCACGGGGAGCCAGCCCTCGCCGTCTCGACCATCTCAATTTACTGGCTTCTGACGTTAAAGAGTTTAAAACCTTTATGGAAACCTGTCTTGGCTCACGTGTTACTGAGATGATCCAGCTGGATAATGGTCGCATTGGGGGGTGCTGGTTCACCATTAACAACAAAACTTATGACCTCGCCTGCACGGAAGAGCATGCTGGTGGTAACGCACGTCTTCATCATGTTACCTACGCTACCGACACACGTGAGGATATACTGCGTGCTGCAGATATCTTTCTCGAAAATGGTGTCCATATCGAGACCGGACCGCACAAGCATGCGATTCAAGGCACATTCTTTCTGTATGTCTGGGAACCGGCTGGTAACCGTGTTGAACTGGCTAACTCTGGTGCACGGCTGATTCTGGCGCCGGACTGGAAGACAATAGTCTGGACGGAGTCAGAGCGGAAGAAAGGCCAGGCATGGGGATTGAAAACTATTGAGACCTTCCATACTCATGGTACCCCACCCGTTTCACGCTAAAGAGCAACTTAGCCAGCCTATGCATTCCTCATAAAACAGTCAGAATAAATATAACTGGGGTGCTGACAGCATCCCTGTTTACCTTCTTACCGGGAGAACGCCGCTGCGAATGAAATTGAACTGGCTGAAAATATCAGACATTTTTATTTTTGTCTGATAGTCGCTTTCAAAATTCATAGTAACCATACGTTCAACTTTAAAGAAAAACAAATGCGCCGCTTTCTGCTGGACTGGTTGCGAAGAGCTAAATCTGAAGAACGCTTTAACTCTGCGGTTGCACGCGAGATAGATTGTTTGCTCAAGGATATGACTGGAGTAAACATGCGCGGCATAGACATCCGCTTTATGCTTATTTATCGTGAGATTGGCGTATTTATCGACAAGGCTAAAAAGCCTACCATTCCGTAACGAGTAATTGAATATCGGTGCATCATTTCACATTATACTTCAAGCGTGACTGTTGCACAATCTTAACCTGGCTATTGGGAAATTATGCTAACACCGGGAAAGGAAAATAATATCCTAATAATAAACTCAATGACTTTTATATTCATTAAGCAGCCCACATACTGGACTGCTTAACACAACATTTGGTTGAAGGCTGTTTTTTTGGATTTCTTGAATATCACTCGAAAATCATTTTCTCACCATCATCATAGAAACCTTCTGTTTTTTTAATTTCCGAACCTTCTAATTTAATATCTATTCACACCTCCTGTCATTTTTAAAATATTGCATGACAGGTTTTAATACTGCCAGCTTAATAGCTTTATTCTTAATAACCGACCTATGAGGTTATATTTCAATTCATTAACCGGCAGAAGCGGTTCCACCTTTTCTGACATTGTACATTTCTCGCTTGCCGGTTCTCTCCTGGTCTGCATGCCAAAGCTCCATAATAGACATCGGACATAAGCCTTTTTAGGCACTTTTTAGCCGCTCTGCTATTCTCAGTCTGACCAGAAGAGTGCCTGCTGATATGTCATATGCGTTATTTGAAGTAACGCTTCCGGTGAACGATTTAGCAGACTGTATTATAATTGCTTTACCGGAGAACACAGGTACACCTTTCCTGGTGTTCTGCACCCTGTGTCTTCCGGTTCTCCCCTGAACCTCCGGGTTACAAATCTTTCCCGACGTCGTTGACCAGTTTGCTTTGCCGTTCTTCTATTTCGCGTTTGATCAGGTATTCAGCCTGGAGTGCCTGGTATGGCCCCTGCCCCGCCCTGTACGGCGCTTTAACATACTCATCAACAGCTTACGTCGAAAACGGCACCCGCTGCGCACGCAATCGCCGCGCTTTTTAATCCGCACCGTCCAGGTTATTCTCCCCATACGGGAGAAAAGCCGGAAAACCGATCCAGTAAGGATCCGCAGCGGATCGATTTTCCGGCTTTTCGCTGGACAGACAGGGGAAAATACGTTCCACACCGCCAGGCAACGGAGATTAAAAGTTTGAGCACTTTAGAGCGGGCAATTTTCTGGAGCGACGGGCAGAAGTTCAGGCCACGGATGCCCAACAGTCCCTGCAGCAATGGCTGGCAGCAGAAGCTGTTCAGAAACTCAAACCACGTCATGATGCGTATTCCTTCGGGGAGGAAGCCAAACCGGGCAATAATTTTGTTCGCAGGTGCTGTTCGTTGTTGATGGTGTGCGTCAGGATAAGGGGCCGGCTGCACTCGCTGAGTCGCTCCGTAAGCAGCGTGGTTTTACCGCAGCCGGCAACGGCAAAAATTACCCGCTTAGCGCGCCTGAAGAACCGGCAGGTCCTGCGTCAGGCGCTGATTTTGCTGAACGAGGCCTTCTATCCGTCCCTTCATTTCGGTCAGGGTGGTGACGTTCAGGGCAGCCTAGGTTCCGGCAGCCGCGACGGCCATCAGTCCCGCCGTGCCGATGAGCCACGCCGCCACCTTATTATTCCTGATCCCGTCAGGGATCCATTCGGTGATATTCAGCATATCTGTGTGTCAGAACAGAGAGAAAAATGAACTATACCAGAGGTTCCCTGCCGAGATAAATTCAGCGTAATGAATAACTTAATATTTGTGCGCTCATAATTTTCTGTTCAGACGGCGATGATACTGCCAGACCGGTTTTGCCCGCGTCATCCCCTCCCCTTTTCTCCCTTCTAGCGGCGCTTCATCAGAAACTGTTCCGTGCCGGGCTCAGACTGAACTTTGCATATAATATGCAGGTTTGCTGATTTGGCGTTGCTTTGCATTAAAATTCAAAATTTAATTAATATATGCAAAGCTGATAAAAAGGAAATCGTTGTGGGCCTGAAGAATACACTGGATCAATGCATTGCTGCCGGACACGAGATGACCCGCGCTATTGCTGTTGCGCAGTTCAATGACGACAGCCCTGAGGCGCGAAAAATTACGCGCAGATGGCGCGTAGGCGAAGCCGCTGAACTTATCGGTGTATCTCCTCAGGCCATCCGGGATGCTGAAAAAGCCGGACGACTGCCTTACCCGGATCTGGAGATGCGCGGACGGGTTGAGCAACGCGTCGGCTATACGATAGAACAGATTAATCATATGCGGGACGTCTTCGGTACTCGCCTGCGCAGGCCCGATGAAAGCCTGCCACCGGTTATCGCCGTTGCTGCGCACAAAGGCGGAGTGTATAAGACGTCCGTCTCGGTGCATCTGGCTCAGGATCTGGCCCTGAAAGGTCTTCGCGTATTGATTATTGAGGGCAACGATCCTCAGGGTACCGCATCGATGTATCACGGATGGGTGCCCGACCTGCACATTCACGCTGACGATACGCTACTCCCCTTCTACCTGGGCGAGCGGGACGATGCGTTTTATGCCATCAAGCCAACCTGCTGGCCGGGTCTGGATATTATTCCCTCCTGCCTTGCGCTGCATCGCATCGAAACGGAGCTAATGGGGCGCTATGACCAGGGAAAACTGCCGACTGAACCCCATATGATGCTGAGGCTGGCTATTGAATCCGTCGCGCAAGATTATGACGTTATCGTTATCGACAGCGCCCCAAACCTGGAGATTGGCACGATTAACGTTGTCTGTGCAGCAGATGTTCTTATCGTGCCTACGCCGGCGGAGCTGTTTGATTACACATCGGCGTTACAGTTCTTCGATATGCTGCGTGACCTGCTTAAAAATGTCGACCTGCAGGGCTTTGAACCGGACGTGCGTATACTGCTGACCAAATACAACAACAGCAACGGTTCTCAGTCTCCCTGGATGGAAGAACAGATCCGTGACGCCTGGGGTGGCATGGTACTAAAAAATGTTGTTCGCGAAACGGACGAGGTCGGAAAAGGACAGATACGTATGCGAACCGTCTTTGAGCAGGCTATCGATCAGCGTTCCTCAACAGGTGCCTGGCGTAATGCTCTGGCCATCTGGGAACCTGTCTGCAATGAAATTTTTGACCGTCTGATTAAACCTCGCTGGGAGTTACGCTGATGAAACGAGCGCCTCTTATTCCGAAAGCTTCACGTGCTGCAACTGAAACTTCGCCGTCAGCACCCGCCGCGCCTATGGTTGACTCTTTAATTGCGCGGGTTGGCACGCTCACAAAAGGCAATACCGTTGTCCTGCCCGTGTGCAGCCGGGACGTCAAGTTCGTGCTTGAAACCGTGCCCGCTGATACCGTAGAGAGCGCAACACACGTCTGGGCAGGTAACGAGCGGGTACAGGCGTTTCTGACCAGAGATGCCCTGGACGATCTCATCCCCTCGTTTCTGACGGTAGGCCAGCAGACACCTGCGTTTGGTCGCCGGGTAAAAGACCATATTGAGGTCGCTGACGGCAGTCGCCGCCGCATGACCGCGATCCTGACGTCTTCCAATTATCGCGTTCTGGTCGGTGACCTGGATGATGAGCAAATGGATGCACTCTGCAAGCTGGGTAATGATTACCGTCCAACCAGCGCGTATGAACGCGGCAGACGTTATGCCATCAGGCTGCAGAATGAGTTTGGTAATAATATTTCCGCACTGGCTGATGCTGAAAACATTTCCCGAAAAGTGATCACCCGTTGCATAAATACCTCAAAATTACCTGGCGAAGTCATTGCTCTTTTCCCTCATCCCGGCGAACTCTCAGCCCGTGCGGGTGAGCAGTTAAATCGTCTTTTTGCAGAACATCAGACGCTGCTGACGGAAAAAGTCCATGAGCTGGCCGCGCGGCGTAAAGGGGGCAATTTATTAGAAGCGGATGAGATCATTACGGGGCTCATGGAAGCGGTGAAACAGAAGCCTGATCCCTCCAGACAGAAGGTCGTTAAGCGGGATTTTGGGCCCGGAATGACGGCGCAGTATAGCGGTAATCGTGTTGTCTACAACCTTGACCTTACAAAGGTTCCTCATGAACTTGTTCAGCAGCTTGAGGAAATCATGGAAAAAAGTCATACAAAACATTAATTACTTTTCCGGGACCACGGTCCCGGATTGCCCTTTTCAACGCCTGAGTTTGCCTTTTCCATCTGACATTCTCTCTGACGTCCCCTGGCAAAAATTTAAAGAGCTGCTATTTGACATAGCTGGGACCATGGTCCCAGAACAGGGCCTGCTGATGATAGATTGGGACCATGGTCCCACCTTGCCTGAAATAAAAGCCATGGAGGTGATCATGTCAGAGAGAAGGTCTCCTTTCTGGTCGGATCACACATCACCTTCTGATTAACATTGCCTGGGCCCATGGTCCCAGCACAGGGCCTGTTATTAAAAGAGGATTCAGACGGCCAGGCTTCACTGACAGATGCAGGAGAGATATCTTCCAGTTTGTCGACCAGTCAAGGGAAAGTAGCTCCCATTTAATTTTCCATTCGTTGTTCACTCTTTGACGCACAAACTACATATGTCCCAGCCCGGACTAATTGATGCCGTCCAGTATCTTCATCAGCTGCGCGCAGTCAGAGCACACGCGCTACGGGTATATCACTCCATCGGGTTGTCCATGCTTGTGAGAGTAACTCCCGCTTCATCTGCCACTCATTGCTGACACTCTGACGGGCAAACCACATATGCCCCAGCCCGGACTGGTTAATACCGTCCAGCACCTTCATCAGCTGGGCGCTGTTCGCCTGCGGCTTATCCTCATCGAACAGGTTCAGCTGACTGACGCCGTCTGGCGTGAAGTCATCGAGCATAATGCCGGCCTTCATATAACGGCGCCCTTCAAGCCAGATGCGATCGAGCGACCGCATGGCCACTTCAATCGCGTCTCGCGTGTCCTGCGTGGGTATCGTGAGATTTTCGCTGGCGCTGTTGCCATAAAAAACTTCACCCTGCGCGTGCGACGAGCTCCGGATAAAACGCTGATGCGCCGACAGAACTGGCGCTCTTTTCTCAGTTTCTCCGCCGCCCGTGTGGCGTACTGACACAGCACTTCCTGCATGGCCACTTTTGTCGTAATGCGCTCGCCAAAGGAGCGGCTACAGACGATTTGCTGTTTCGCTGGCGCAAACTCCTCGAGGGAAATGCACGATTCGCCGTTGAGCTCGCGAACGGTGCGCTCGAGCACCACGCTGAAGTTTTTACGGATGAGGACAGGGTGCGCGCGCGCCAGCTACAGGGCATTTTCAATGCCCATCAGGTTGAGCCTCTTGCCGATGCGCCGGCCAACGCCCCATATATCCTCAACGGGCTGGTTTTCCAGCAGCGTGGAGGTGCGCTTCGGATTGCCCGGCGTCAGCGCCAGCACCCCGCGGAACTGCGGCCACTCCTTGCTGGCCCACTGCGCCGATTTTGCCAGGGTTTTTGTTGGCTCCATGCCCACGCCGACGGTCAGGCCGGTCGTAATCAGAACGTGCGCGCGCAGGCGCCGGCCGAAGTGCTCAAAGTCCTCGCAGCCACCGATGCCGGTCAGGTCCAGGAACATCTCGTCAATGGAATACTGCTCGACGCGGGCCGTGATCTCCTCCAGGGCGGTCATCACGCGCTGCGACATACTGTGGTTTATGTGGAATACAATTCAAATAAGGAATAAAGATATTTTTCCTCAAATAATTATTCTCTGAACTGCAGTCATTCCGCTATTAAAACAGGTTCTGCGCTAAGCGTGGAGGTGCTTACCGCTGCTGGCGATACCATACAGGCTCCACTGTTACTTTGCCGGTCAGGCGGAGAGTCCCCGGCAGGCGCTTCAGGAGGCCAGGGTTTCTGGGGCAGAGAACTCCATCAGATTAATGCTGACAAGCTTTCTCTTCGGCTCTATACTCAGCCAACAGGGTGATGGCGTTCCACCTTAACCAACCGCTCCGTTCCGGAGCTGATGACGCCTGATGTGACTCTTGATTTGCAGGAGGCGCGTCAGGCCGTCCCAACTTTCTTCACGACCTGCGTGCCTCCCTTTACGGGGAGAGACATGTGATACACGTTTTTGGCCACATCAATCCTGACAGTGACGCCATCTGCACGGCCGTCGTCACCGCGCACTGGCTGACCGGGCGCGGCATGGACGCCCGCGCATGGCGTCTCGGCGAAGCTAACCGCGAAACCCACTTTATCTTTGACACCGCCGGACTCACGCCGCCGCCGCCGCTTTCCTTTCCGTTGCAGGACGAACAGGTCTGGCTGGTCGATTTCACCGAGCCGGCGCAGGGACCTGACGATCTGCTTCGGAGCAATATCGTGGGCATCACTGATCACCACCGGCTGGGCGGGCTGGTAACGCAACTGCCACCGGAGGTCCACATACGCCCGCTTGGCAGCAGCGCCACGCTGCTCTGGCTACTGATGGACGCTGAAGCGCGCCGCATGCTGCCCCCGACGCTTGCCATTCTTCTGCTGGGTGCACTCCTGAGCGACACCGTGAATCTACGCTCCCCCACCACGACCGAGGACGATATTCGCTCGGTTACCGAACTGGTCGTACTGTCGGGCGTGAACCGCAAAACCTTTGCCCGTGACCTCCTTACTGCAAAAACTGACGTCAGCGGCCTCAGCGCACAGCAGCTGCTGGACAGGGACCTCAAGGCTTTTGTGATTGCCGGTACTGACGTGCGCATTGCCCAGATTGAGGTCAGCTCACCGTCACAGGTTGCCCCCGTGATCGACGACCTGCTCGCTGCCCTTGCGTATCTGGCAGAGCAGTCGGGGGCCGCCCTGGCGATGCTGATGCTGACCGACATCCGTGCAGGTTTCTCAACACTTTATTTCGCCGGGCGGGAAAGCGTTAACGCAGCCTCCTGTTCCGTGCCAGGCATGCTCAGCCGCAAAAAACAGCTTCTGCCGTGGCTTGAGTCCCACCTTAACCAGAACGGGAATTCATTATGACCTGCTATACCCACGCACTGATACTTGTGAACGATAAAGACGACGGCACCCTCCTGCTGAAACGGGCGGTCGCGCTGGCGCAGCCGCTCGGCATGAAAATCACCCTGGCCCACATCAGCGACGACTACCGGGAGATGAACTACGTGTCCGACAGCCTGATGGACGACGTCGTGTCGGAGGAGGTGGTGAAGGCCAAGGCGTTTCTGAGCGAGCTGGCGGCCTCCGTGCCTGAGACGGTTGATACGCGGGAGCTGGTGACTATGCGCCGCTTTGAGGACGTGGAGAAGTGTATCGCGGAGCTGGGCGTCGACATCGTGCTTGCCGGGCACCGCAACCGCTTTATGGGAATGCTGACCTCCCGCTCGGCGGAATACATCAACCATCTCACAGTAGATGTGCTTATCACTCACCTGACTGACTGAACCGGGAGAAACGCTATGCGCTTTAAACTGGATAACGTGACCGCCCGTGAAATTCTTGACTCGCGCGGCAACCCTACTGTTGAAGTCGAAGCCCGGACCTCAGACGGGATGATGGCGCGCGCCTCGGTGCCTTCCGGGGCCAGTACCGGGTCGCGTGAGGCCGCTGAACGCCGCGACGGCGACTCCCGCCGCTTTGGTGGCAAAGGCGTACTGGATGCCGTCAGGGCGGTTAATACGGAAATCTGCGAGGCCGTGCGCGGCAGGGACGTGCGCGAGCAGCGGCACCTGGACAACATCATGCTGGCGCTGGACGGTACGGAGAATAAGAGTCGCCTGGGTGCGAATGCCATTCTGGGCGTCTCGCTGGCGGTTGCCCGGCTGGCGGCAAAGGCCTCGCACGAGCCGCTCTGGCGCTACCTGGGGGGCCTGCAGGCAAACCTGCTGCCCGTACCGTGCATGAACATTATCAACGGCGGCGTGCACGCCCGCGGTCAGGGCGCGGACTTTCAGGAATTCATGATAGCGCCACACGGGGCACCTACGCTGCGCGAGGCCGTGCGTCAGGGCAGTGAGGTTTACCAGGCGCTGCGACAGATCCTGCTGGACAAAAACCTGTCGGCTGCGGTCGGCGACGAAGGCGGCTTTGCGCCCGCCGTGTCGTCGAACCGCGACCCTCTGGCGTTTATCGTACAGGCTATTGAGAAGGCAGGATACCGGCCCGGAGAAGACATCAGCATCTGCATGGACCCTGCATCGAGTGAATTTTTCGCTGACGGTAAGTATCATCTGCGCACCGAGGGCAGCGCGCTGAGCGCGGCGGAAATGACGGCGTACTACGGCGAGCTGATGGACCAGTTTCCCGTCATCCTGCTGGAAGACGGCCTGGCCGAGGACGACTGGGCGGGCTGGAAGCATCTGCACCAGCAGCTCGCGGGCCGGGCCGAGCTGGTTGGCGACGACCTGTTTGTCACCAACGTGAAGTACATCCAGCGCGGCATTGACGAAAACCTCGCCAGCGCCGCGTTGATTAAGCTCAATCAGATAGGTTCGCTCAGCGAAACGCTGGAAGCCGTGGCGCTGTGCCAGAGGCACGGCTGGGGTGCGTTTATGTCACACCGCAGCGGTGAAACGACGGACACGTTCCTTGCCGACCTGACCGTGGCCCTGCGCGCAGGACACCTGAAAACCGGTGCGCCGTGCCGCGGCGAACGCGTGGAAAAATACAACCAGCTGATGCGCATCGAGCAGGCGCTGGGTGATGATGCACGCTACGCGGGTCTTCACGCGTTTGTGCGCCGCATGTAACACATCCGCCGGACGGCCTGCGCCCGGCATCTGTCGGTGTTCAACGTCAGACGGGCATCGACCTTCGCGTTTGAGTAACACAAGCGCACGGCCATAGGTAGGCGCTTTATCCGTGTTGATAAATCGCGGGATCTGCCACTTCTTCACGTTATTGAGGATTTTACCCAGAAAACGGTATGCGGCTTTGCTGTTGCGACGCGCGGAGAGATAAAAATCGACGGTGCGGCCCCTG
This sequence comes from Mixta mediterraneensis, assembly GCF_030283135.1. Taxonomy (NCBI): domain Bacteria; kingdom Pseudomonadati; phylum Pseudomonadota; class Gammaproteobacteria; order Enterobacterales; family Erwiniaceae; genus Mixta; species Mixta mediterraneensis. The sequence goes on from NZ_JASUAZ010000060.1 coordinate 13,051, forward strand.
CTGTCGACGGCCCGGCAAAGATAAGCCCAGCGGCCATTGACCTTAACATACGTTTCGTTAATGTGCTACGGACAAAGATCGGAAGGGTTACGCCAGTACCAGCGCAGTCGTTTTTCCATTTGAGGTGCATAACGCTGAACCCAACGATAAATAGTGGTGCGATCGACATTCACGCCGCGTTCGGCCAGCATCTCCTGCAGCTCACGGTAGCTGATGCCGTATTTGCAGTACCAACGCACAGCCCACAGAATGATGTCACGCTGAAAATGCCGGCCTTTGAATGGGTTCATGCGCTGCTCCGTCAGCAAAAGGTGGCCATAATTTTATCACCTCCACATTTTTGCAACAGTACCAAAAAAACTTCAGCGCGCTGAAATAAGCGTTTTTTTAAAAAAAACAGCCAAATATTAGGTTATAAACGGCCTACTTAGTCACTCTCATCAATCAAACGGCGTTCATCCTGCATCGATAAATAGCATCTGTACGTTTATCAGGCCAGAACGCCAGGGCGTGTGTGAAAGCGATGATAGCGGCAGCGTTGGATATACAAGGAATTTGGTTATGAAAGTTTCGAACGTGAGTTTTAGCTCACTCGGTCCTGTTCAGGATAATACAGGTGTTAAGAAGGCAGCTCCGCTGGCTCAACTGGTGGCTAACGTTTCAAATACAGCAGAGAAACCACTCATCACCTCTTTTGAAGTATTAAAAAGGATTATTGGCGAAGAAAAAGCGTTTGCCGTTAACAGCGTCATCTCGTACGAAGTATTTGCCAATGGCATAGCTCATGAAAAGGTTAACAAGCAGAGTGATACTTTTGTTTATCCGCCAAGAGGCAGTAATAAAGCAAAAATATATGCCACTATGAAGGTTGGCTCAAGATATGATGCGATGCATATAACTCACGGCGCGAATGATCTCGATGTATTGCATACGCCTGATAATGTATTTGGCAAAAACAGCAATGACTTGTTAAAAGACAACAATGTTAAAGGGCCAAAGGCATTCATCAACGGCGGATTTTCAGCTTTTTTGACACATATGCTGATAGTCCGTCCGGCAACGGGACCAGGTCAGGATCCCAACAGAGATTCCAGCGCCATTCCCACCGGAGATAAATACCAGGGACATAAGATTGGCCATGCGGATGGCTGCGACAATAAACTGCCGATACCTGGAGAGTGGAGAGATGACTATGGGCACATTGTCAAAGATAAAAGAGCATTATTATCATGCGGACCGTATCTTAACGATGAGGATATGAATTTCGCCGATCAGCGTTTTAATTATTACTATGCAAACGGCCAGAAAAACCTTGCAGCCTATTTTCAGGGCAATCTCACTCATTGCGGCAATCCAAATCCCAGAGCGGCGATCTCAATTAATGAAGAAAAAGACGTTACCTTGCATACACTGACAACTAACCGCTATAAACGTGATTTAGGCGTTACAATGTCTGAATGGAAAGATATTGTGGCACAGGGCGCGCCAAACTCTACATCGTTAAACTTGGATGGTGCAGGTTCCATCTCAATGGGTTACATAAGTGCGTCAGGAAAAATCAACCAGATTGCAAAAGGCGATGAAAAATTGCGCCCGGTAGCTAATGTTTTAACCATCGGATCACCCCCTATAAATAATGCTAACCAACCTACTGCAAGCATCGAAAGAAATATAAATTCATAGCATTGCTGACTTTAAATTCAGATAAAAACTCACTCATAAAACCATTGAGTGAGTTAATGGTTTTAATCTGGCCCCCTGTTTAAATATTAATGCAACACCATTATGATAAGATTATCCATTTTTTAACTGTTGTTTTTTCTCAAATACCATTATCGCAAGACATCTCAAGGAAGCTAATTATACACTCACAACTTACATTTAAATAAAATATAAAGCCCATGGCTATATAGCCGCCACGATAAGCTTAGTATAAATAAATATGTATATAATGGAAAATCAGTTATGAAGTTAACACATCCATTAGTAAATGGTCAGCAAAATAATTTCGCTTGTCTTCCGCCAGATAGAGGAACTGGAGGGGAACGAAGTAACACCATGAAAAAAATCATTTCTGTACAAAACTCTCCGGATACAATGCTTAAGAGTAGTGATTTAAAGAACAGAAGTGCGGATGTAATAAAAGCATTTTTTAAGAAAGCAGTAGCAGCTCAGAGCTATAATAAAATGTTTTCTAACGGTGATAGTTTCAAATATTTAGGAATCGCTCTGACAGATTCATCAGCACGGAAATCTTCATTACACTCACTACAGCATCTTAATAATGTATCTAAAAACTATTTAACAAAAATAAAAGAAAGAACCCAAGATTTAACCTCGCAGGAAAAGGTTTTGCTAAGTAAAGTGGTAGATGCAAAAATCCATTTCAGACATCAAAGTAATTCAAATTTGGTAGATGCCGCTGGAATACTTAACATCATGTCGTTGAATAAGTTGCAATCTAATGAGATTAGCACTGCAAAAAATACGTACTCAGAAGATATAAGATGTTTAAGCAATCAGGATTTTGTTTTTTTTGGCGTTGAATTTTCTGATGATAAGGCTCAACTCCCTCTCAATACCCGCCATTCAACTGTAGATTTTGGAGCCAATGCTTATATAGTTGATGAGCAGTTTCCTCATGGGTATCTGACATTGACTGATCATTTTGATAACACTATTCCACCTGCATTTATGCACGAACATAAGGAATTCATAGCTCAATTCTCTGAGGTAAGAAATGAAATTTATCGTAAAGTTCATGGGGATAAAGGTACAAAAGATATTCCTATCTTTAATTCTAAAGACATGAAACTTGGACTGGGATTACACCTCATAAATTTCCTCAGAAACAGCAATGATACAGAGTTTAAAATATTTTCTCTGAATAAAAACCTGGACGGTAAAAATTTAGACAAAATTCTAAATTTTGTATTTCAACCAGAGTTCCATGCCCCGAGAATGGTTAGCACGGATAATTTTAAAGAAGTAAAGCTACGAGAAATAAGTGCGGAGGATGCGGTTAAAGCCTCTAATTTTGCAGCTCTTTCGGTACATATGAGAAACAAGGATGATGGATGTAAAATTATGGAACTTGCTATAAAACACGCTAAAAAAGATGTTGTTGATTTGTTATTCTCAAAATTCAGCTTTACTGGAAATGATGTAATGAAAATGTCAACTTCATATGAGGATATTGAGTACTCACTAAGCAATCACTCTGCGGATGAAAAAATCCTGAGAGATTTTTTGGAACGTGGGTTAGTGGAGCCGAATAACGCATTCAGGAGAGTTAATTCTGGTGATACAATGTTAGATAATGCAATAAAATACAATAAAAAAGAAATGATTGCTATTTTACTTGAATATGGTGCTATTCGTGGAAAGGAAATTAATAACCACAGGTAAGTAAAATGTAAGTGAAAACATCTACAAAGGCTGGTGATTTTTATCAAGTGAAAATTACCAGCCTAAGTGCGCTCGCAACTTAGTAGTCATAACAATATGAAAACATGCACTTTTATTAATATTGATTAGTCATGGCTGATTAAAAAATGCACTTAGCGTACATTTTCGGTACGGTTGGGCTTCAGACCCCGCGAACAGCTTCAGGCCTGGCTTCAGCGAGAGACCACGGACGGAAAGGAGGTCGCCCTATAAGAAGACACCAATAAAATTGCGACTGGTGTAGTGGCATAGTGAATTTGGCCACCTGAACAGAGGTGATATGCTCACCTCAGAACATTACAGGTGCCCCAATGAAAAGAAGAAATTTCAGCGCAGAGTTCAAACGTGAATCCGCTCAACTGGTTCCTGACCAAAACTATACGGTTGCAGATGCTGCCAGCGCTATGAATGTTGGTCTGTCCACAATGACGCGATGGGTGAAGCAGTTGCGTGATGAGCGGCAGGGTAAAACACCAATAGCTTCCCCCATTACCCCCGAAAAGATCGAAATACGCGAGCTGAAGAAAAAGCTACAACGCATTGAAATGGAAAACGAAATATTAAAAAAGGCT
>NZ_JASUAZ010000061.1:0-16575 GCF_030283135.1 Mixta mediterraneensis
CTGAAAGATAAGCTGAAAAGCGGTCAACTCCAGAAGAAAACGAAAGCAACAACGCTCGAATGATTCAAAGGGGGTGGGTCAGTTTTACTTTGGCAGGGTGGGTCAGAATTCGATCGGTATTGACACAACACGTTCAATCACTGAAGGGGCCAGCAATTCGCGCATGTCTGTCTGGCCCAGTAATTCACCAGGCAGGCCACTGTCGAACGCCAGTAATGAGGCGCGCCTTTCAGCCAGGGGAGAGTCACTGGCATACATAAACTCTGCGACATAACCAAACAGTAGCGGCGCGGCAAACGGAGAGGGCACATCGGTTGTTACATCGACAAACTGAATTTTACCGTTCTGGATTTTTTCCATCAGCTGATGCAGCGCGGGTAAATCGTAGACGTCCTGCAAACATTCACGTGCGGTCTCGATTAGAAGCGGAAAATCATCGTATTCACGTGCTACTTCCAATAATTGTCCGGCGCGCAGGCGCTGCTGCCAGAGCGGAGAACGTTTACCTGGATTGCGTCTGGGCAGCAGCAACGCCCGTGAAGCACATTCTCGAGAGCGTGCCGCGAACAGCGCTGAACTACCGACGCTTTCTGTTACCACTCGCTGCAAGCGATCGGGTGTAAACGCAAACAGTTCAATACCAGGTATGCGGCCTTCGCTATCCGGGAAGCGCGCGATAATGCCATCATCACTGGCGACAACAGAAGGATCGATTCCCATACGTCGCCGAATACGATCTGCTATTGCCAGCGCCCAGGGCGCGTGTACACGCTGGCTCCAGGGTGAATGCAAAATGACCCGCTAGTCACCAGACTCATCACGGCAGCGCTCAATGATCAAGGTATGATCGGTAGGAAGCGTACCCGTGGATGCACGCTGTTCAGTAATTAATGAAAGCATATTACGTATTGCATTCTCATCCAGACCATAAGCACTGAGTGCCTTTTCTGTATCTGGTAGATTATGGGAAAGCGCGACGTACCAGGGCATATCAGTCATCAATGTGCAACGCATCCATCGCGACGGCAGCTAAGGTTTGCTGCGCCAGAATATCCAACGGATTCTCAGGGGGTCAATCGGGTCCAGCTGGCCTTCCAGCATCGCCTTAACGGTAACGGTAGCATCGACTAAATCGCGGCGTGTGCGCGGAAAAACTATCCCGGTAGAAATCCCACCAACCTGATGTCCAGCGCGGCCAACACGTTGCAGCGCACTGGCCATTGACAGCGGTGCGCCGACCTGAATGACTAAATCTACCGGTCCCATATCAATGCCAGGCTCAAGGCTGGATGTAGCGACGACACAGCGTAGTTCTCCCGCTTTTAGGGCGGCCTCAATTTCGCTGCGCTGCTCTTTGGAAACGGAGCCATGAGCGAACGGGCAATAAGTGATGATGCGCCTTCTGCACGCTTTTCAGTACCGCCAGAAAAGGAGTCATAATGCTGGGTTATCTGCGATGAAGAAGCACTGCCGACCTGGACGGCATAACGTTCATTGAGTCGCGCTGTCAGCTTTTCCGCCAATCCTCGTGGGGAGCAGGGTTTACCCCATCAGTCAGGAAAAACAACATAGCTGGTTATGTGTAACGCGATGTATTTGGCATCGTAAATAAGGCTTCATTTTCAAAGAGTAAGTTAGACGAAAACATCTGAAACATCAGTCATTCAGCAGGTGCTGACAAGCGGTGTTGTCATGCGCTGCGCTGGCTTGTTCTTGCGGCGAGAGTTTCTGCCAGGCTTTTATTACCTGCTTTCCTAAAGCTGGCTCAAAATGGATCTTCTGCAATGCATAATCGGAATTACTTCCCTCTATGACGGTTGACATATCGGTAAGGAATTTCTGCTCATCATCATGATGAATGGCGCAAAAAACCGAGACGTAATAGGCTTTATCTTCAGCGCTGTAATGCGGCGTCAGCCACCAAATAATCAGGGCGAGAACAATCAATACCGGTATAATAATTTTAAATTTTGAGGCAACCATTTTTATCCTGCAATATTTTAATACATTCCCTCTCAGTCAAATGTGAGGCTTATCGGGAAGGCTTAACAGGACGCCTATCCTGCCACAAGCAACGAAAACATATAAATCTTTTTTGCTTAATTCACTTCTCTTGTTCGTGATTGTTTTAATACAACAAAACGCTTAACCGGCTGTTTAGCCATCACTATTTTTGATGAATATAACACTGTAAAAAATAAACCTAAGCGTTATATAATGAATTTAATAACGAAATTAATTACATCCGGTAATTATCTAATTAGCGTTCTTTCAATAACCCTAAAATACTTCCAAATGAAATCGTCCAGCTTTTCCCGTTTAAGCACGCTCAGTCTGGCAATATTGAGTATCTTCAATGCGCATGCAGAACAGAATAAATCAGATACCACGCTGGTGGTAAACGCAGCACCCGACAGCGCGACGCCCTCTGTTAATAAAAAAGCGACACTGGGCAATCTGGGGCAGCAGGAGATACGTAATACGCCCTGGGCGGTTCAGACTATTTCTCCCGCCTTGATGAAAAAACAGCAGTATAAAAGCGTCAGCGATCTGTACCGTTATATGCCTTCGGTTCAAGGCGACGGCGCGCGACCGCAGACGCGTGGCATGCAGGGAAGTGTGGTGCAAAACAGCATGATCGATGGACTCAACGTGGTTTCAACCACCGATTATGCAGCGGAGCAATTTGATCATATTGAAGTGTTAAACGGACTGGCTGGTTCGCTGTATGGTCCGGCAAATCCGGCGGGTTTATTTAATTTTGTGGCAAAACGCGCCACTGATTCACCCCAAAATTCAGTGACTGTGGGTGCGGGCACAGGTATCAGCCGGCTTTTATCAGGCGACTTCAGCGGTCCGCTGGATGATAACGATCGCCTGCGCTATCGCCTTAACCTGTTAGATGACGAAGGCGATGGCTATGTTAGCGGCAGTAAAAAGCGGCGCCAGCTGTTCAGTGTGGCACTTGATGCGAATCTGACCGACCAAACGGTTTTAGAAACAAATTTCAGCTATTACCATTATTATGTCAAAGGGTTACCGGGAAAATTTGCCTTGGGCAATGGACTTTCCTTTCCTGCAGCGCCAGATCCAAAAACCGCTCATCTCGGCCAGTATTATGCTGGCAATGACGACCACACCTTAACCGCAAGCGTGCATCTGAAGCATGATTTTGATGGCAACTGGCTGGGTGAGATTGGCGTATTGCGACAAATCGCCGATCGCGAATCCACATCGGTAACCAATACTTTTACGGATAACGCGGGTCATTACACGACAACAACCTCTTCCGCGACGGCCAGCCGTTTCACTATTAACAGTTATATGGCCAACCTGAATGGTGAAGTGGATACCGGCTGGCTGCATCACCAAATCTCTATGGGGATACGCGGTTTTGTCTGGAAAAATATGAATCCGTTGAATGGCGGAACACAGACCCTGGGAAGCGCTTCACTTGCTAACCCTGCCTCGTTCAGTGAACCTGATTACCCCGATTTCACCCAACGCTATCATTCTGCTACTGCAACGCAGCATGCCTTTTTGCTCAGCGATAATCTTGCTTTTAACCGTCAGTGGAGCCTGTTGCTTGCGGGCAGTGAAAGCCTGCTCAGTGCGGCAAACTACGCGAAAAGCGGCACGCGCACCAGTGAATCCTCAAACCGTGGGTTTAGTGGGTCTGTCAGCCTGATGTACAAACCAGTCGATCCGCTGACGCTGTATCTTTCCTATGCAGATAGCTTGCAACAAGGCGATACCGCTCCGACCGGTGCCCGTAATGCGGGAAATATTCTGGCGCCGTATCGCAGTAAACAAATCGAAGCGGGCAGCAAGTTAGCAGTAGGTAACATGTTGTTAACGGCAGCGATATTTCAGATTAAGCGGCCCTTCGCTTATACCGGGGATGATGGTTACTACGCACAAGAGGGTGAACAGCGTAATCGCGGCATTGAGTTGATGGCGGATGGTGATGTAACGCAGAGCGTGCATCTTTATGGCGGTATGACCTGGCTGGATCCGCGTCTGTTTAGCACGGCCAGCGAATCGACGCAGAATAAACAGATTGTTGGCTTGCCGCGCTATACCGCGAGTTTATTTGTGGCGTGGGATCTTCCCATACTGACCGGCACAGATATTCGTGGCGGCATTCATTACGTTGGACGGCGTGCAACGGATAACACCAATGAAGGCTGGGTAGGCAGTTATACCACGCTTGATGCTGGAGCGGCTTATCATACTCAGCTGTTTAATACGGCGACCACCTTCCGTTTCGATATGACTAACCTGACTAATCGCCATTACTGGACCAATATCGTGCCGGGCGGCTTGAACGGGTATAGCGGGGCCGGTTACGCCAGCGCACAGTTGGGTGAACCGCGCATGATGCAGGTCTCAATGCAGCTGAAATTCTGACAGGAAAAGTAAGATGAACAGAACGTTGTATGCCAGCTTTCTGGCTTTACCTCTGGTGTTGTCGAGCGCCAGTGTATTAAGTAAAACGGTGACTGGTGATGCTGGAATACCAGTTAACATCGTCAAACCAGCCCAACGCATTGCCGATGCCTGGTATGCGCATCATTCATTGCTGATGACGCTGGGCGCAGGCGATCGTATTGTCGCGACCGTTAATCATCCCAGCGATCGTCCCTGGATGTTTAAAATTCAGCCTTCGCTCAATAACGCTTTGCAGATACAGGGTAAGGATTTCTCCAGCGAAGCCCTGGTAGCGCGTAAAGTTGATGTGGTTTTCGTACCGATAAACGATCCGCAGGCCGATGCTTATCGCCAGGCTGGGATTGCGACGCTGATGATGCGCTTTGATGATTTTACCAGCATGAAACATTCATTGCTGTCTACCGCAGAAGTTGTCGGGACCGCGCAAGCTATGCAGCGAGCGCAGAATTACAATCATTATCTCGATCAGCAAGTAGCGATAATTTCGAAGAAAACCGCAGAGCTGAAAGACAATCAACGTCCGCGTGTTTTACATATTCAGTCATTGCATCCTTTGAAAGTGGATGGTCGTAATACTTTGATCGATACCTGGATTAAACTTGCGGGCGGGCAAAACGTGGCAGGGCAGGTTGATGGCAATATGAAAGAGGTATCGCCAGAGGAGGTTATTAGCTGGAACCCGGATGTGATCATCATTGGTCCGGGTGCAGGTAAGCTGGCGAATTCTGAGTATGCCTCATTGTCTGCCAGCCTGAAGGCGGTGAAACAGCATCGCGTCTGGCAAAACCCGGCGGGGGTCTTCCCCTGGGATCGTTACGGCACCGAAATAGCGCTACAGATTCAGTGGGCAGCAAAGAAGCTGCATCCTGATTTGTTTCCCAGTCTGAACATAATAAAGGCGACGCAGGATTTTTATCAGCGGTTTTATCATTACCCGCTGGATGAAAAAGAAGCCCGAAGAATCATTGCGGCCCTGCCGCCTGAATAAGATTTTGACCTTATCACCCAAATTTTTAGCCGCCAGGGAAGGTGGCACTATCTTTGTGAAGTGAATGTCAAAATATCGCTTCTGCTGGTGCATGTTTCATTAAATTTTCTCTTTGCCATAATGTATTTATTATTTAATTTTTATTGTAATAATCTTCCTGAGAAATAACGCCCTGATAAAAATAAACCAGTCGTATTGCATATTGAAAGGGCAACCGCTGATGAACTGGCAGAGATAACAGATAAAGACAGGTTTTGTATGATAATACAAGGAGGGGTAAAATAAGAAAGGTCTGAGGCATTCCTTTGCCTCGAATAATAAACCTGATTAGAAAGGATTATTAACTGCGGTGGCTATTATGGCCACCTTTTTTCCCTGCATCGGACGCTTTTTCGCGGTCATTCTTAAAATTGCCGCCACTATGTTGCCCACCTTTCTTACCAGCTGAGCTGGCTTTTTCACGATCTTCTGCAAAATTTCCTGAACCGCCTCTGTGCTGAGTCATATTATGTTCTCCTCAAGAGTTTTAAATTACATGGCCTGTTTAAATTAAGTCATGTGCGTCGTTCAGGCTTAATGATAGCCAGGTTATAAAACCCTGCAAGCATAATGCGTGATTTATTTTTATTTTCTACAGGCGCCATTGTCAGAGTCAGAATAAATACTTTACTTGGAAAACTTAACCTGAAGTTATTACAGTTTGTTTCTCGGGATGAGATTATTTATATCTTTGATAAAAACACAAGGCGATAGGAGGGTTCTCAAGGCGTTTGTTTGCTGTCTGTTCTAGAATGTCAGTCAGGATTATTTAATTTTACTTTTTCTTTGGCATGTATTTTAAAACGATGAACAAACAGGAGCCATGATGCTTAGCTACCTTTTTATCGGAGCCAATGATGTCAATCTATCCGGGCAGTTTTATGACGCTGTTTTACTGCCGTTGGGTTATGAAAAAGATGTGGAGGGCGAGAAGCTCATTTTCTCGCTACCGGATATGCCAGACAGGCACAATGGTCCGGGGGCAATTTTTATCAGCCAACCTTATAACGGGGGTAAAGCCGAACCGGCAAACGGTATGATGCCTGGATTTCGCGTAAAGTCGCGCAAATTGGTTGATGAAATTCATGCGGCTGGGTTAACCGCGGGCGGTTCAGATGAGGGCGCGCCGGGGCTCCGGGATCGATATGGCGACCACTTCTACGTGGCCTATCTGCGAGACCCGGCAGGTAATAAACTGGCGATGTTTTGTAATGCAGAATGATGTCTTTCCGCTTGATGGTCGTCAAAAACAGTGTGCTTACCCGCTATGGCTGAACTGTCCTGCGATTTATTTACGTTATTGCCCAGGCTGGTCTTTTCCCTCTGATCAGCCAGTTTCCTCCATCATTCTACGCCTTATGGCTAATTTAGCGCCTGCCTTCATTGTTCAGAAAGCCTTTTGAAATTAAAGCGGTAACATGTTGCAAAATCTGATCGCTGTTAAATCCAGCGGGACTCTCCGTTTTTCTGAACTGCGCGAAAGGCACCAGGATCAGACTCATCAGTGAACTCATCAATAGATTCGGTTCAAGCCGGGCATTGAGTTTACCGTCTTGCTGCCATTTCTGAATGATAGTGACCGCCTTTTGCCGCACCGCATCACCATGTTTGAGCTTTAACCGCTGACGGAAGGCTGACTCGCCTGTCGCCATTTCCTGCATCCATAATGGAGCAAACCAGACGTGCTGCTCTGCGGTCTCAACTATTTTTTTCAGGATAAGCATCAGGGCGGTATGAGGATCATCGATGTGTTGATCGAAGATGGCTGCAATATCATGGCGCAGCGGTAAAAAGCGTTCTTCGATAATGATGTCCAGCAGCGATTCCCGTGACTGAAAATAATAGGTCAGCATGGCGGCACTGACTTCGGCTTTACGTGCAATCGCGTTCAATGATGTCTCAGCAATACCTTGTTCGGCAAATAGCATCAGCGCGATGTCGAGTAAGTGTTCACGCTGCTCAACGTTAATCGCGCCACCGCGAGGACGGCCAGGTCGTCTATCTTTATTTTTCAACGAGTTATAGGGTGTTTGCGTTTTTTCTGTGGGCATCGTTGTATGAACCGTTGACGTGTGAAAAATTATAATTGATATTAAATGGTCATTTAATTAATTACAAGCGGTGATGTTATGGAGTCAAAAAAGTTGACTCATCAATCGGTCAAATTACAACCTCAGCCTCAGTCGGTCGCTTTGTTGATCGGTGCACTGATGTTAGTGATGCTGTTGTCGGCATTGGATCAGACTATTGTCTCAACGGCGCTGCCAACGATTGTTGGTGAGTTTGGCGGCCTGGATAAGTTGACCTGGGTGGTGACGGCTTACACCCTGTCATCCACTATTGCGGTGCCGCTGTACGGCAAATTTGGTGATTTATTTGGCCGTAAAAAGATGCTGCAAATCTCGATCGTGCTGTTCTTATTGGGTTCCATGCTTTGCGGGTTGGCACAAAGCATGACGCAACTGGTCTGGACGCGTGCTTTACAAGGCTTAGGCGGTGGCGGATTAATGGTTGTGAGCATGGCCGCCGTTGCAGATATTATTTCTCCCGCCGAGCGCGGGCGCTATCAGGGCTGGTTTGGCGGTGTTTTTGGCTTAGCGACAATACTGGGTCCGCTGATAGGCGGTTTTATGGTTGAGCATGTTTCGTGGCGCTGGATTTTTTATATTAATCTGCCGCTTGGCCTGCTTTCATTGATCATCATTGGCACGGTCTTTAAAACCGCCAGTAAACGCAATCAACATGAAATTGATTATCCTGGCGCGTTTTGTCTCAGTTTAGCGCTGGTGGGGATTACGTTATTCACCAGCGAGGGCGGAACCGTGCATGAATGGTCCGATCCAAAACTCTGGTGTATTTTGGCTTTTGGCATCGTGGGGGTCATTGGGTTTATCCATGAAGAAAGATTAGCGATTGAACCGATCCTGCCACTTTCACTGTTTCGCAACCGCAGCTTCTCTTTATGCAGTCTGATGGGATTCATTGTGGGTATGTCGCTGTTTGGTAGCGTTACTTTTTTGCCGCTCTATTTGCAGGTGGTGAAAGAGGCGACGCCAACTCAGGCAGGCTTGCAGTTGATTCCTTTGATGGGCGGCTTATTGCTGACTTCGATCATCAGTGGTCGCCTTATCAGTAAGACCGGGCGCTATCGCATCTTTCCGGTTATGGGCACCTTGCTGGCTTCGGTTGGGTTAGGATTGCTGACCACCATTACCCTCACATCGCCGATCTGGCATCTATATCTTTTCACTGGCTTGCTTGGTATGGGATTAGGCATGGTGATGCAGGTTTTAGTGCTGGTGGTGCAGAACACGGTTGCCGTTAATATGCTGGGGGTTGCCACTTCGGCGATAACGCTGTTTAGGTCGGTTGGCGGATCAATTGGCGTGTCGCTGTTTGGGGCGATATTTACCCAGGTTTTGCAATCATCACTGATGCAACGCGTCGCTGATGGAACTGCGTTGCCGCATGGAATGAACCCAATTGCCGTGCATCAGTTGCCATCGACGCTTAAAGAAGCTTATCTGATATCCTTTGGTCAGGGTATCCACGCGGCTTTTCTGTTGGGGGGCTGCATAATGGTTGTAGCGTTTACGCTGTCGTGGTTTCTCAAAGAAGTGCCGCTAAAAAAATCTGTTCACCCTTCGTCTAAGTAAATGTCCCATCGACATCGTCTGGCCTGATAAGCCAGATGATGTTCAGTCAGCGGGTGTGCTTTGCGCAGCTTTCAATGAACGCCGCTAACACTAAGTTGATGGCAAAGGCGATCACGTGACCATCATTCTATTTTAAGCGCTATTGGCGTAGCTGCATCAGCTCGTCATGTTGTAGCGCGTAATAATATTGATCTTGGAGTAGGGCACCCTATTTTCTGCGGTAGAAATAAAATCATGAAACGCCAGCAAAGACTTAAAGGCATGCTGAGCATCCAACTGCAAATTGTGCTCAATCAATGCATCTATTTTACCGGCCAGCATTAAAGCCCGGTTTTCCCGATCCAGATCGTGACCAATAAAGGTGTTGATGGGGACGTGTTGTTCTTCAAATGCGCGAAGGATACCGGCATTGCCGCCACCCACGGTATAAACCGCATCGGTTTCAGGGTGCGCTTTAAGAAAATCATACACGCACTGGTAGGTTAAGTAGTCGATACCAAAACCACCCGCAATAACACTGACGCGATGTTGTGGTGCAAACTATTGCAGCGCGGTGGTAAAACCTTCGATACGCCCTTGCTCACCAACGAAGGTTTTACTGCCGGTGATCGCCACAATATGTGATTTCTCTACCCATAGCCATTTTGACATTAAAAAGGCGGCGGCTTTCCCCGCATCAATATTTTCCATGCCGATATAGCGCAGCCGGGCGCTGGAGGGAATATCTGACATCACCGTCACCAACGGAACACGTTGTTTCATAAGCATATCAATGGTGGGGATCAACTGCTGCGAATTAGAGGCTTTCAAAATAACGCTATGGCTATGTACCGCACATTTTTTCAGATGCGCGTTCATCTCTTCCACCGTCATGTTTTCATTGCAATGAAAACGCAGCTGAATTTTGAAGGAGGGGAAGCTGGCTATCTGGCTACTAAAAGCTTCACGCACCAGCTCACGAAAACGATCAGGGGTATGCATGATCACATCGAAATAAATTGTTCTGCCTTTGGCTAATCTGGCTTTTCGCAGCAGCTCCAAATCTGCTATGGCTTGCTGAATACGATGTTGCGTCTGTGGATGCACTTTGCCGCGGTTATGCAACGCCCGATCCATAGTGGCGAGGCTTAAGCCGGATTGCGCAGCGATCTGTTTTAGCGTGAATTCAGGCATAGATTATATGAGGATTAAGTGAGGTTTATTTGAGGTTAATGACAAGCGATGTAGCGGCTGGTTTAGTTAAACACAACGCTTGTTTTTACGTTAGCAGGCAGCGAGAAATTCATCGGTTTATGCTGAAAACTGGCTTAATAATAGTAGGTTATGGCGGAAGATATTTCGCCGATGAGAATGAAATTCTCTCTTGATAACCTTATCCTTTATGTAAACACCGGGTCCATGCTTGTGATTATCCGCTGGTCAGTAAGCAATTATTCTGTCTCGTTCGATGGCAGGCTTATTATTTGTTTTTTTGAGTGATTATAAGGTGCGTTATTTCCTTTTTTATTCCCCTGAAAACAGGGAATGTAAAAAAAGCAAAAAATAAGGCGTTAATAAGCTTTAGGTGAGTAAAGTTGTGTCAATAAGCGTAAGTCTGAGTAATACAGAACCACAAGCCATTTTTTCGTTTTATTTGGTGCTGTATAAACTCACAAACTACTCATGCGCCAAAATTGCCGGTATCCACCTTCATGAAGTCATTTGAAATAGCCAGGGTTGTATTCTGCTTGTCGTTTGCTCTGCTGGTAGGGTGTTCGTCTCATTCCGCTTCCCCTCACAAAAATTTGTCAGTAGATGCTGACGACACGGCAAGTAATGCTGACCAACAGCCTGATTTAATACCGGTAATTGCCGCGCTACACGACCAAATGCACTCCTGGGAAGGCACACCCTATCATTGGGGCGGGACGAAATTATCCGGGGTTGATTGTTCTGGTTTTGTCTGGCGAACGCTAAAGGATCGCTTCAACATCCCGATGGATCGTGTAACAACCAGCCAGCTTATTCATATGGGCAAACGCGTTGACAAAAATCATCTTCAGCCGGGCGATTTAGTCTTTTTCCGCATTCATCATGAAATGCATGTCGGATTTTATGACACCGATCATCAATTCTTACACGCTTCATCAAGTAAAGGGGTTATGCGTTCTTCGTTAATGAATCCTTATTGGCAGCGCGTTTATTTTCAGGCAAGACGTTTGCCAAAAGAATATAACGCTGAAATAACCTTTAATGCCGAACCCGTCCCGGTGAAATTAGCGAAAAACTAACCATTCTGAAAATCTGAAAAGCGTCAGTAACCGAGGATTAAGTTGTTGAAAAATGGCGTCGTAACCGTACGGTGCCTCAACCCTGAAAGGCAGGTATCAGCGGCAATCTATGGGTAGATTTAGAGAAGGTTCCTGCGGGGGCATGCAAATTCCAGCCAAGCGATCGTGACAATATGGGGAATAAGCGCAGGCTTATTTTTCTGCGTTGTCGATTGTGACGTGTTGGCTGTACCCGGTTGCTGAAACAAAAATAAACAGGCGCGCTCTGTTTTCCGTAAATTTGAAAAGCGCTCGTCAGACGAAAAGGGCTGGATTATCCTCCTGAACCTGAATCACCTCTACACCATTATCCTGAAGCTGCAACAGGCTGGCAGAATCGAGTGCATTATCTGTAATTAGCCGACGAACCTGATACCCCGGCGAGAGAGGATAAGGATATATTTGCCCAAACTTTGAAGAGTCGGTCAGAACGAATGTATCAACACCTTTCGCCAGCACTGCATCTACAACATCGCAGCGCAGCATATTGCGTCCGGTAAAACCGGTTTCGCGATGCCAGCCGTCTATCCCAACAAAAGCTTTGTGAAAATGTACCTGATGTATGCAATAGCGCGTAAGCGGGCCGATCATCGATTCGCTGCTTTTTTGCAACATACCGCCTAATACAATGACTTCGCACGCGGCATCTTTTAATAAATGAGCGATGTAATGGCTAACGGTAATCACAGTGACATCATGACGTTCTGATAATGCGCGAGCCAGCAAAGCATTGGTGCTGCCGCCTTCGATAAATACGGATTCGTCTTTATTGATGAGTTGCGCAGCGTGACGGGCGATTGCTTGCTTAATGCTGTATCGCGTATGCATACGCGTACCGACATCATCGCTATCCAGGGCCAGCGCCGAACCGTGAATGCGACGGAGAAATTGATCGCGCTCCAGTAGATTGAGATCCTGACGTATCGTAACTTCAGACACGCCCGTTAGCTGCGCCAGTTCGCTTACCGCGATGCTGCCGCGTGCGTTAACTAACTGAATAATATATTGATGTCGAGCGTTCATAGGAATCATTCATAAAAAATAATGGCTGTTAGTCTAACAGAAAATCCGCGTCGTCTGACGACGCGGATTTTCATCACGCTAAACCCAGCGCGCGCCTGCCGTTGATATTCAAATCAGCCAGCGTGAAACGATCCTGCCATTCAGCTTCATAATTTTCCGGGGGAAAATCTGCTGGCGAATGGCCGTTATCCAGCGCCTGTGCCACCAAACGCGCGAAGGCCAGATTTTTTTCACACAGCGGTGCAGCAGGGATGTACATTACATTGCCCCAACCTTGTTGATTTTCCACCGGCGCCACCGAATGAATCACATCACAATGCCACCATACAGAATCGCCAGCCTCAAGGGCTGGAATTGAACTCAACCCTTTGATCAAATGCGGATGCCAGTGCTCATTGACGGGCAGGACTCTTCCGGGGGCCACGCCACAAAGTTCATCATCGGGAACGTCAGATAACAGCGGGCGTAGCAATACATACGCCATTGCTTCGGGAACCGGCACGACATGGAGCAGTCCCCGATCAGGGATCATATCGGATAATGCCGTCCAGCCTTGAAAAGTGCGAAATACCGAACATTTAGTTGTATCCGGCACGTCATACTCATCCACTTCGGTGCGGTGTGCCGCATCCCAGGGGTCATAAGTTTCAATATCACCGTTAAAAACCGAGGCAAACACTTTTTGATAGGCAGGTAATAACCAGCGTTCCAGCGCGCCCGAATCGGTATGTGCACCTAATCCTTTTGATGTGGTGCCTGGCAAACGGCGGCGGATGCGATCCGGGTAAATGATGCTAACGTCGGGATCAAACCAGCGCTCGCCCTGCGATTCGAACTTCCATAAGCGATTAAGGAAAGACTGAACCTGATTCATCGCGTCGCTTTGGCGCGCCTGCATCTGCGCTTGCGACCAGTAAATGGGATAAATTTCCGGGCGCGATGCCTCAAGGCTACCAAAAAAATTATCGCCAGGTCCGCGATACTGCTGGTCAAAATCATTGCTATCTAAATAATCGAGCATTGACTTATCCCATGCGAGCGCCTGCGCGCGTGGAAAATGCTGTTTTACCACCAGGCAACCGCGTTGTTTTATGCATTGGCGGGTTTCATCCGAAACCTGACCTTTTGCGATCTGCGCCAGGGTCACGCTCGGCCAGGCACTACCGGTTTGCTGCTCATCGATTTTAGCCTCCGCAATCGACTTCTCAATTCGGCTGCAAACTTTAGCAAATAACGCATCAACATCGCCTGCCTGCTGACGCAACTGTTGCTTTAGGTTTCGGATGGCTTTTTTTACATCTTGTGGTAAAGGGGTGGAATGTGATTTCGCTGTCATATTTCGCTCCGCGTGATGCAGGATGGAAGTTACGAATGTAATCGAATTTACCTTCATTCGTAATTATGGTGAAAGTTAACACTCATGCAACACATAAAAGTGTGAACAATCACACAAGTTGATCTCAGGAACGATCCGAAAGCGTGGCATAGACTCATTATTTACATTCTCATTCATCCACACAGCGATTAAGCTTTATTAATTAACTCAACAAGCCGAAGGACAGCGCGGCATTAGCAAAAGGGTGAGCGAAATGGCGGTAAAAATGATTGCAGTGGATATGGACGGCACTTTTCTGGACGAGAACAAACAATACAACGTTCAGCGATTTTCACGTCAGTATGCGTTAATGAAAGAGAAGGGCATCCGCTTTGTGGTCGCTAGTGGGAATCAGTATTACCAGCTGCAGCGCTATTTCTCCGATTATAAAGATGAAATTGCGTTTGTCGCCGAGAATGGCGCCTGGGTTTCTGACTGCAACGAAGAGATTTTTTGCGGTGAGTTAGCCAAAGAAAGAGTACATCAAGTGCTGGATATTTTGGCGAAAGAACCGGAAATCAGCACGGTGGTATGCGGTAAAAATGGTGCCTATGTACATTCATCAGTGTCGGATGAGGTCATCGCTATGCTGACTAACCACTATTATCGCCTGGAAAAATGTGACGATCTTTACAACATTGATGACACCATTTTTAAATTTTCACTAAATCTCGCCCATGAAGAGGTAGACGATCTTTTAGCGCGTCTACATGCGCGGCTGGGTGAAATTGAAAACATCATGCACCCGGTATCAAGTGGCTTTGGCTTTGTCGATCTGATCATTCCCGGCTGCCATAAAGCGCACGGCATTGCGCTGTTGCAGGAGAAATGGGGCATTGATGATTGCGAAGTGTTGGCGATTGGTGACAGCGCGAACGACATTGAAATGCTGCGTCAGGCATGTTTTAGTTTCGCGATGGCTAATGCGGTTGATTCGGTCAGTGCTGTGGCGCGCTACAAAACTGAAAGTAATAATGATGAAGGCGCGTTGAATGTTATATCCCGCCTGTTGGCGCGTGAATTTCCGTTTGATTAAAACCGTTCGCGTATAAAAATGGCCGCAGTCGAATGTGGCCATTTATTTTCTTCCCTACCGGGATAACACGCCCGTATGTAGCGAGAAAGATCATCTTCCGCCTCAACACTTTTATCTTTAACGTACAAAAGCGCTACAGGAATACATAAACGTCTGCTTCCTTTGTTCGCTCTTTTCTGGTTCTGTATTCAGGCTGAAATCGCCACGCTAAATCACACTAACTCATTAAAATAAAAAGCAAAATTCCAAGATCTTCGCCAGGCTAAAAAGTGATATAGTTACAACATACTAAAAATGAAATTTACGCCATCGTGCTAGCCTCCTTCTACGCAGCTATCTCTTCGCACATCTGCTGTTCTCATTCGCAGACACGCTGCCTGTTTTTATGCTTGGTGGGGTGCTACTGGGTTGCGGGTTCGGCTTATCCATTCCTTTGGTTAACCATATGACAGTGGATCTCAGCGAAGAAGGGGGGCGCGGTCGAAACCTGGCCCGCCTGGCAATGGCGATATTTTCCGGCCAGTTTTTATCCTCGTTTATGGTATTTATTCCAGATAATTTGTCGTGGATATTTTTCGGCGCTGCGATGTTGGCGGGCCTTTCATATGGGCTAGTTTGGCTGGTGCACCGTAAAGAAGCTTATGATTGAGCAGGAGCCAGAACAGTTTTATTGCCCGCCAGGTTGCGGATGAAGTCAGAAAAAGGGCAACCCCAGTAAACAGGGCGCCCTTGGTCATTCCATAAAAAGCTAATCGCTCAAGCTATCAGCGGAAGCAAAATAAAGACTGAACTGCCTTAAACCAGACTTACGGAAATGACTGTTATTTCATCGGTCTCAAGCCCCATTAAATCTTTGATTTCAAAAATGTGCTTTTCCAGCTCTTCTTCTACATCAGAACCTTCGATAAAGGTGTGTAACGTTTTAGTTTCCTGTCCTTCTGGTTTAACTGCATAGGCTACGAACCATTTCTTTTTCTGCATAATCCTGTCCTTTTCTTAAAGCCGATATATATCTTTAGCGTTAAACGAGCGAGCGCTCAAGGTCAGCAGACGCCTTCGCCTGGTCTCCGGCGGCTCCTGGCAGATGGGTAAGATTACGCACGCCGGTAATCACTGTTGCGACCATTGTTTCTCGTCGGGTAATAACTTCAATTTGATAAAATCGGCGGCGGTAGGCAATGGAATAGATGACCGGATGATATTTGTTCCCTTCTCCGTAGCGGAAACAGTGTGCTTCGAGTGCTCGGGTTGCTGCCAGAATATGGAAGGGCTCTTTATCACCGCGGATGATGTGCTTCATTCAGTTCCTCAAATGCTTTACCAGAATGCAAGGCCAGATGGGTGGCCTTATGGTAACGGGGTTTATAAACACTGAACATCTGACTGCTGACCTTTAAACTAATATTAGTTTAAAGCTCTGCACCCGTTTCGTTACATCGCTGTGACGATCAATGTCACCCGCCAGTAGCCATCAGCTAACTCGCGTCGCGCAAGGTCAGGAATACCTTCATATCAACAAGCGGGACAGAATAACTTTCTGCTTATAGCCAGGCGGGTAGTCATGTTTGTTTGAATCGCCACGGATAATCTAGACACTTCCGAGCCGTTGATAATATTGTTTTTCATATTCCGTCGGTGGCATCTGATCACTCGAACCATGCCGACGCTTACTGTTATAAAACATTTCGATGTAATCA
>NZ_JASUAZ010000062.1:0-16511 GCF_030283135.1 Mixta mediterraneensis
GTACGCCAATGGCCACGTTACTTGATGGAAAACGGGTCTGGGCAGAAAAGAATCTGAACCAGATTTAATCTGACAGACACCTGTATAAATAACCGGTAACTGTCAGATCAGGTCTGAGCTAGTACAGGTCAGCTGACCGGCGCAGGCCTTACCGGAATTTTTTATGGTTAGCGGTGCGAATATCATCAAGCTTTTTGGCTTCCGCTTTGGCGCCATCAATATTACTGGATTTTACCAGCTCATTCACGACGTCAATCTGAGCAATGAGGGAATCCAGTCCGGCGCGGAAATCTTTCATCTGCGCGCTGTCGGCTGGCTGGCCTTCCAGTGACTCCGGCGTCGATTTTTTTGCATCCTGTGCCGCCGAGCGCATTTCATTTAACGCTTTTTGCATCTCCCGCGCATCGTCGGTTTTCTTCACGATTTTCAGGTTGGCATTCAGCGTATCCATATCCTGTTCCAGATCGGCTGCGTACAGACTGGCACTGGTAAACAACAGGGAGAGAGACAGCATTGCAATCACATGCTTACGCATCGTTTGTTCCTTTTTATTGTGGTGAAAAAAAAGCAGCCAGTTGGCTGCTCACAAAAAGCGATGTTTTTATTGTCCGGCGATTTTCATCTCAGGCAGCAAGACCGAGCCGCACTGAATATTGCTACGCGTCTCGGTATCATTGCCGATGGTAACAATATTGCGCCACATCTCTCTAAGGTTACCGGCAATGGTTACCTCACTAACCGGGTATTGAATCTCGCCATTCTCTACCCAGAAACCGGCAGCGCCGCGTGAGTAATCGCCCGTAATGGCGCTCACACCCTGTCCCATCAGTTCAGTGACCACTAAACCGGTGCCCATTTGTCTGAGCAGGTCATCAAAGCTGTGGCCTTGCCCGGCGATACGCCAGTTGTGAATGCCGCCCGCGTGGCCGGTACTGGTCAAACCGAGTTTGCGCGCAGAATAGCTGGTCAACAGCCAGGTTTGCAGAACGCCGTCTTTAATAATGTCACGCGCCTGAGTGCGTACGCCTTCGCTGTCAAATGGCGTAGACGCCAGCCCTTTTTGCAGATGCGGCTGCTCATGAATGTTAAGCCATTCAGGCAGAATTTGCTGGCCCAGCGAATCTAATAAAAAAGTGGATTTGCGATAAACGCTGCTACCACTAATCGCGCCAACCAGATGACCAAACAGACCCGTTGCCACTTCCGGGGCAAAAATCACCGGCGCTTTCATGGTTGACAGCTTACGGGGAGCCAGACGCGACAGCGTGCGGCGCGCGCACTCGGCGCCTACCCATGCCGGGCTTTTCAGATCGTCAAAGGCACGGCCAATGGTATAAGCATAATCGCGTTCCATATTGCCATTTTGCTCAGCAATTACGCAGCTGGAAAGCGAATGGCGGCTTGAGCAATAACTCTGCAACATGCCGTGGCTGTTACCAAACACCTTGATGCCAACGTGACTGTTAAAGCTGCCGCCTTCGGTATTCGTAATGCGTTTGTCAGCCTGTAAAGAGGCTTGTTCTGCCTGCGCCGCCAGGTCAATCGCGCGATCGGCATCGATTTCCCACGGATGATAAAGATCGAGATCCGGCGCGTCGTAGGCCAGCAGATCGGCATCTGCCGGACCAGCAAAGGGATCGGGCGAGGTGTAGCGCGCAATATCAATGGCCGCCTGCACGGTACGCTTGATGGCGTCCGGGCTAAGGTCGGTAGATGAAGCGCTTCCCTTACGATTTTGATGATAAACGGTGATGCCAAGCGCGCCGTCGCTGTTGAATTCGACATTTTCCACTTCGCCGTAGCGGGTACTGACACCGATGCCGGTCGTTTTACTTACCGCCACTTCTGCGCTGTCAGTACTTGCTTTAGCCAGTTCGAGCGCCTGCGCAATCGCCTGTTCCAACACTTTTCGCTGTTCTGCAACCTGAGTAGATACGTTCATCGATCTGCCGTCTAATCTTATGTATGAATATTTTGAGTCTATCAGAGTCAGAGAACAATTTCGCAGTCACCCGATAAACTGGTAGGATTAGCCTCTTTTTTTTGGGAGCCCAGAAATGACCAAACAGCCCGATGAGTGGCTCGACGATGTGCCAGATAATCACGAAGAAGAAGATGAAGAGATTATTTGGGTCAGTAAGAGCGAAATTAAACGCGATGCTGAAGAGCTAAAACGCCTGGGTGCCGAACTGGTCGATCTGGGCAAAAATGCCCTTGATAAGATTCCGTTGGATGAGCGTTTACGTAACGAGATCGAACTGGCACAGCGCATTAAAAAGGAAGGCCGTCGCCGCCAGTTACAGCTGATCGGAAAGATCATGCGCAGCATGGATGTGGAGCCGATTCGTCAGGCGCTGGATAAGCTGAAAAACCGCCACAACCAGCAGGTTGCGCTGTTTCATAAGCTGGAAGCGCTGCGTGACCGCTTGATCGTCCAGGGTGATGAGGCAATGACAGACGTTATTGCGCTCTATCCCCATGCCGATCGCCAGCAGCTGCGTAGCATGATCCGTAATGCGCAGAAAGAGAAAGCGGGTAACAAACCGCCGAAATCCGCGCGTCTGATTTTCCAGTATTTGCGCGAACTGGCTGAAAGTTAAAACATGGCGGGTTAACCCGCCATAAGTTAGTTATCTAAACGTTCCAGCAGCTTTTGATGTATCCCACCGAATCCGCCATTGCTCATCACCAGTATCGAATCGCCTGGCTGAGCCGCTTCGGCCACCATTTCAACCAGCGTATCAATATCTGCCGTCCAGCGTGCGGGTTGCATACAGGCTTCAGCTACCTCCGCAACTTGCCAAGGAATGTGGTGCGGCTGGAATAAAAAGACTTTATCGGCGCGCGCCAGCGAAGGGGCCAGCTCGTCTTTACTCACTCCCATTTTCATGGTGTTAGAGCGCGGTTCCAGCACAGCCAGGATGCGTGCGGTGCCGCCAACTTTGCTGCGTAATGCCGAAAGCGTTGCCAGAATTGCCGTCGGATGATGAGCGAAATCATCATAGACTTTAATGCTATTTACCTCGCCCCGCAGCTCCAGGCGGCGGCGCGCATTGATAAAGCTGTCCAGTGCCCGGCCAGCGTCTTCCGGTTTCACGCCAATATGACGCGCGGCAGCAATCGCCATCAACCCGTTGTGCATGTTGTGCTCGCCGACCAGCGACCAGTTCACTTCAGCGACTTTTGCGCCATCAAAACAGACTTCCCAGTGTGACGCATCCGGTTTCAGCTTCTTCGCCTGCCAGCGGCCATGTTCACCGACGCTTTCCTGTTCACTCCAGCAGCCCATCGCCATCACCTGCTTCAGATGGTGATCGTGCTCCGGTAGCAGGATCTTGCCTTGTCCCGGCACGATACGTACCAGGTGGTGGAACTGCTTCTGGATCGCCTTCAGATCGTCGAAGATGTCAGCGTGATCAAACTCAAGATTATTAAGGATCAGCGTGCGCGGGCAGTAATGAACAAACTTTGATCGCTTGTCGAAAAACGCGCAATCATATTCATCTGCCTCAATCACGAAGAATGGACTTTTTCCTAATTTTGCTGATACATCAAAATTGCCCGGTACACCACCGATAATGAACCCCGGTTCGAGGCCGCAAGCCTCAAGGATCCACGCTGCCATGCCTGCTGTGGTGGTTTTTCCATGGGTTCCGGCAACGGCCAGCACCCAGCGATCGTGCAGCACAAAATCGTGCAGCCATTGCGGGCCTGAGAGGTAAGGAATGTTGCGTTCCAGAACCGCTTCCACACAGGGATTGCCTCGTGTCATTGCATTGCCAATGATCACTAAATCCGGTAACGGATCGAGCTGATCGGCATCGTAACCTTCTGTTAGTTCAATGCCTTGCTGCTCAAGCAAAGTGCTCATCGGCGGATAAACATTGGCGTCAGAACCCGTCACATGATGTCCCAACGAACGTGCCAGCATCGCCAGGCCGCCCATAAAAGTGCCACAAATCCCAAGGATGTGAATGCGCATATCAAAGTCCGTTACTCAAAAGTTCGGCGCACAGTGTAACGCCGCTCGCAGACGGAAGAAACGGATTAGGACTATGGTTTTTAAAGTTCAATCGGCTAAACTGCGTACGCATACGTTGGCGGTTTGTTACGCATGCTGCCACTCCATCGAAGATTCAGGGAATGTGTTATGAAAACGTTAGGCGAATTTATCGTCGAGAAGCAACACGACTTTCCGCATGCCACAGGCGAACTGACCGCGTTGATTTCAGCGATCAAGCTCGGGGCTAAAATTATCCACCGCGACATTAACAAAGCCGGATTAGTGGATATTCTGGGCGCCAGTGGCGTTGAAAATGTTCAGGGTGAACAACAGATGAAACTGGATCTGTTCGCCAACGAGAAACTGAAAGCAGCCTTGAAAGCACGTGGCATCGTTGCCGGTATCGCGTCTGAAGAAGAAGATGAGATTGTCATTTTTGAAGGCGTTGAAAACGGTAAATATGTGGTATTGATGGATCCGCTGGATGGTTCCTCTAATATTGACGTTAACGTCTCTGTGGGCACTATCTTCTCCATTTATCGCCGCGTCAGCGAACCGGGTACGCCGGTTACCGAAGCTGATTTCATGCAGCCAGGTAACAAGCAGGTTGCTGCCGGTTACGTAGTTTACGGCTCTTCAACCATGATGGTTTACACCACCGGTTGTGGCGTTCACGCCTTTACTTACGATCCGTCGCTGGGCGTGTTCTGCCTCAGCCACGAACGTATGGCCTTCCCGGAAAAGGGCTACACCTATTCCATCAACGAAGGTAATTACATTCGCTTCCCACAGGGCGTGAAGAAATACCTGAAATTCTGTCAGGAAGAGGATGCCGCGACAAAGCGTCCTTATACCTCACGTTATATCGGTTCACTGGTTGCAGATTTCCACCGTAACCTGCTGAAAGGCGGCATCTATCTTTATCCAAGTACCGCCAGCCATCCGAAAGGGAAATTGCGTTTACTGTATGAGTGCAATCCGATGGCCTTTCTCGCTGAACAAGCGGGCGGTAAAGCCAGCGATGGCTCATCGCGTATCCTCGATATTCCACCCGTTGCACTGCATCAGCGCTGCCCCTTCTTCTGCGGCAACGAAGCAATGGTAAATGATGTTGAACGCTTTATCCGTGAATACCCGGACGCTCACTCCGCGTAATAATCAGGGCATGATTATTGCGCCCTGCTTGCCACCAATGTGTTAATGCAGGTAAGCCAGACCGACGGTAAAGATGCTCATCTTTGACAGCCCGGTCCGTAGTGCGAAGGTTTTATCCTTCAGCCAGCATTTTCTGTGCGTTAGGTTTGTCCACAGGGCGCGATTATCGCGCCCTTTTTTGTATCAGTCTGTCTGCAAACGGAACTGCGCCATTGTCATCTGTAGCTGTTCAGATTGCGTTTCCAGCGACTGCGTTGCAGCGGTGGCCTGCTCTACCAGCGCAGCGTTCTGTTGCGCTGCTGCATCCATTTGCGTTACGGCCTGATTCACCTGCTCAATGCCGCGGCTTTGTTCTTCTGACGCCACGGAAATCTCCTTCATTAACGCCGTAACGCGTATGACTTCGCTGGAGATTTCATCCATCGTTTCACCCGCTCGCGTTGCCATATCGCTGCCTTCTCTGACACGCGTTTGCGAATCGCTAATCAGTGCGCGGATCTCTTTCGCGGCATTTGCGCTGCGTTGCGCCAGGTTTCGCACCTCGTTTGCGACCACGGCAAAACCACGTCCCTGCTCGCCAGCGCGCGCCGCTTCTACGGCTGCATTCAGCGCCAGGGTATTGGTTTGAAAGGCAATACCGTCAATCACGCTAAGAATGTCGCCGATACGATTAGCGCTGTCGGTGATTTCGCGCATTTTCTCTATCACGTAGCATACGACTTCTGCGCCGCGATCGGCGGTATCCGATACGCGGTTAGCTAACTGATGTGCCTGCTGCGCATTGCTGGTATTCAGTCGCACGGTCGCGGTGAGCTGCTCCATGCTGGCGGCGGTTTGCTCCAGCGACGCGGCGGATTCTTCGGTACGTTGTGAAAGATGGATGTTGCCTGCCGCCAGCTCGCGACTGCCCGTATCAATTTGTATGCTGGCTTCGCGCACCTGGTTTACCGACGCACGCAGGGCTTGTTGCATCTCCGCCAGGGCATTATTTAACCGGCCCAGCTCATTATTACCTGACAGCGGTAAGGCTAAAGCTTGTGACAGATCACCCGCTGCAACTTGCTCCAGGTGCTCAATCGCGCTATTTAGCGGCTGTAGCAGCATACGACGCAGAAGTTGCCAGGCAAGGATCAGCAGCAGAATGGATAAAGCCACCGCCACCGCGATCATCACTTTCATCTTAGTTTCGTTATAAGCGGCCTGTTTCAGTTGGGCGGCGCTCACCTGCCCGGCGTATTGACCAAAATCCGCTACCGCTTTGCTGTAGCTGTTTGCCAGGCTTGAAAGTTTGCCTTCTAATAGCTGGTAGTATTCGTCGGTGTACTGTTTATCCAGCGCCGCCATCATGGGCGTAATCCCCTGCTCCAGATACGCCTTAAAGCTCGATGCCACCGCATCTGCCAGTAATTTGCCTTGCGTGGTCACCGTACCCGCATCAATAAACCGTTTTAGATTTTGCTGTGAAGCGGCCACCTCGGCATGCGCCTGCCGGGTCACGGCTGCGCCATCGTCCAGCAGGCCAATTTCAATTTTGCGTACCGCCAGCGCGCCTAAAGTGCGTGCACGCATCATTTCTGCGTTGCTCTGATAAAGACTGTTTAGTTCGACCCCCCTGAATGCGATTGATCACATCCAGCGATCGGTTCCCTTTATTGATAGCCACAATTCCCATAAAACTCACCGCCAACAGCAGCAGTGTCATAAATGCCAGCATAGCCAGCAACCCGGTGCGTAGTGATACCTGCTTCATTTTGATAGTTTCCGTGTGTGGAGTAAAAAGCACAAAACCCAACGGCCCTTGAACGGAAAAGGTATCGGCCTTTACACGGATAAACTTTAACGATGAGAAATGGTCAACACATTTATCATCACGGATATATCACCCAGGATGAATTCTGCTCCATCATTTATAGAGGTCATCGTATAAAAAACGGGCGGTTTTTGCTGCGGAGGTTTACAGGCAGCGCGGCGCGATAGCGCAATAAGCCACTGGCGACGATACGCTAAATCACGGGCTGGATACCGTATCTTCTGCCTTTACCGTGTTCCGGTACTGCCGCGATGGCTGGGATAAAGTGGCGGATCGTCAGCACGAAAAACGGATAAAAAAATTAACGCGTGGACGTAAAGACAAACTGTGCGTTGCCCGGCGAAACGGCATGTTCTACCGCAATAGCTGGCTGGACGCATGATTATCGCGATGACAGCAGTCGCGATCGACGCGCAAGGCAGCGGTTTTGTGTGTCATCCGCGCTAATGCTGCAATCTTTTAAGAAAGGCAGTTGCGCTCATCCCATTGATTGTTGATAAATGGAAGCGGTAAAACCGCGTAAGCGCTGGCTCATGTTGGCGCTCCATTTATCTTCAGGGAGAAACCATGGCTGCTTATGCCTCGACCCTCATTCTTATTTGCCTTGCGATCCTCAGTTATTTTGTTCACAACAGCGCCGTGACCATTTCTATTCTGATTTTGTTGGCAATTAAAGTTACCCCGCTGTCACAGTTTTTCCCTTATGTCGAAAAACAGGGCATTACCCTGGGCATTATTATCCTGACCGTTGCGGTAATGGCGCCGCTGGCCAGCGGTTCGCTGCCCCCTTCAAGTCTGCTGAAATCGTTTGCGAACTGGCAATCCATCGTGGCAATTATTGTGGGCGTTTTTGTCGCCTGGCTGGGAGGACGTGGCGTCAGTTTGATGAGCGCCAATCCGACAGTGATTGGTGGATTATTGATCGGCACAGTCATTGGTGTGGCCTTTTTTCGCGGCGTGCCGGTCGGACCACTGATTGCTGCGGGAATTGTCTCGCTGTTCGTCACGCAGAAATAGCGTCGAGAAGCATTCCGAAACGCCAAAAAGGGGGCATACTTTCAGAGTCAGTTGGCTATAATAGCCGTCACTCAACATACGACTACTGAAGGAATGCCCGATGAGTTTGGACCAGGTGCCAGCAGGTAAAGACCTGCCAGAAGATATCTACGTAATCATTGAGATTCCGGCGAATGCCGATCCGATCAAATATGAAGTTGATAAAGAGTCTGGCGCCCTGTTTGTAGACCGCTTTATGTCTACCGCCATGTTCTATCCATGCAACTACGGCTACATCAACCACACTTTGTCACTGGATGGCGATCCGGTTGATGTACTGGTGCCAACCCCGTATCCACTGGAGCCAGGCTCCGTGATCCGCTGCCGCCCAGTTGGCGTGCTGAAAATGACCGACGAGTCTGGCGAAGACGCCAAGCTGGTTGCCGTTCCGCATACCAAACTCTCTAAAGAGTATGATCACATTAAAGATGTGAACGACCTGCCAGAGTTGCTGCGTGCACAGATCACCCACTTCTTTGAGCACTATAAAGATCTGGAAAAAGGCAAATGGGTGAAAGTTGACGGTTGGGATAACGCCGAAGCGGCCAAAGCCGAAATCACCTCTTCTTACGAGCGCGCACAGAAAAAATAATTCTGCTGACGAGCCCTAAAAAAACACCGTCCAGTTGGACGGTGTTTTTGTTCAGACTTCCGGTTCCTCATCGCGCTTTAGCCAGTCTCCACTCATGATTCGTTGGCGCCCTGCCACCGAGCGTTGATAGACGTAAAGCCAGGCGCTGCCAAAAGGCGTCTGGATCAAATGTCGTTTGTACTCGCCCCCCTTCGTGCGGAGCGCGTCCAGCTCCGCAAGGGTTGAGGCATCAATGCGGTAAACTTCACACTGTACCGCTCCATTGCCCTGGATGACCCCAGGATAATGACCAAGACTGTAGAGCTCAAAGCCCTCAATCGGGTAATCACCCAGCCATTGCGCGTTCGTCATCCAGTGACTGTTTCCCTGTTTGCGCCGTAAACTGCCGTAAACAATTATTCGCATTGCTAAAACTCAAACTGATAGAGCAAATCGAGAGCCTGATCCACACCGGATACGGCTTCCAGATAGAGTTTGGGCATCAGGCGGTAACGCAAGGTTAACGTCGCCAGTGAATCAAAAATGCCGACACCATATTTTACTTGTAGACCCGGCAGCACATAGCCGCTGACCTGCACCTGCTGGCTGTCGCCAACGCCAGTGGTATCAAGAGCAAGATTGCTGACACCGAATGTCTCACCGATTTTACCCACAACCTGCCCACTTTGTGCAACCCCCAGGCCAACCAATGCTGAGGTTAACGCATTACTGTCGCCATCGCTGTTGAGTCCCTGACCACGCAGCAAGTAAGAAAGCGCTTCCTGTTGCGACATCGCCGGGTCAGAGAACACTTCAACTTTCGGCTCGTCGGCCAGTCCCGTGACGCGCAGGCCAGCGGTGACATCATCTTCGGTCGCTTCCGGGTTACGGATCGCTTCAAGGTTGATGTAAGGCTGATCCGGTGGTCCGGCAAACTGCAATTCACCTTTACGCACAATCAGGTCCTGACCATATGCATGGAAGCGCCCGGATGGAATATTGATTTGTCCGTTTAAGCCCAGCCCCGATTTATCCTGTACCAGTTTCAGATCACCATTGAGTTTCGCTTTCAGACCAAAGGCCGACAGCCGGACATCATCGCCAACGTGGATCATCAGATTGCTGTTGATCGGAATCGAGGCAGTCTTCGGCTGGATAGGTTTGAGGTTCTGATCCAGCATCACTTCATCCGACGAAACGCCGGTGGCGCTTTCCGGCACTTCCTGTACGATAATTCGCGCCCAGGGAATATCAACGCGACCATCCAGATCGAAGGCTACAGGCGTGGCTTCAAACACCAGATCTGGCGAGACATCCATGCGCACCATCGGCGGCACGGTTACCCGCACTTTGCTGCCCTGGGCGGCAATGCGGGCACGCCAGTTATCAAGCTGGCTCCAGTCTGCGTTACCGTTCAGGTTGATGTTGCCCTGCGCGGTTTGAATCAACCCCTGCAGAGTGGAACTCATACCGTTAAACACCAGATTCAGATTCGCCGCGGTGAGATCAATCGGCATGAAGCTGCCATCCACATCGACATCCTGCAAACCAAGCTGACCAAACACCTGCGGTTGCTGTACGCTGCCGCCAAGACGCAGGCTGCTGTTCAGATTGCCCTTGATCTTTTCGCCTTGCATCAGCGCCGGATTAAGCATCGCCAGCGAGATATTGCGGATGTTGACGTTACCGCCCAGCGTACGGCGATTTTCAGGATCGTTAATCTGGACATTGCCATCCAGCTGACCGTTATTCGCTATGTGGATCAGCCAGTCGAGCTGGGCGCGTCCGTTACGCAGCGCGGCATTCAGATTAAGCGTATCAAAAGCGATGGGCAGCGTGTTGCCCTGCACATCCTGATCAACTTTTACTCCATTGCCTTTTAGCGCGATGGTGCCGGTCGGTAAGCCGCCTTCTGCGGTCCAGTTTACCCGCGCATCGCCACTGAATACGCCGCTCAGTTTTGTCGCTTCAGGCATAAACGGCTTAATTATTGCCAAATCCAAGCGGTTCAGTGCCACATGCGCATGTCCGTTCGGTCCGGCGACTACCGGCTCCGGTACGCAAAGCTGCGCGTTCGGGTTTTGCCAGCAGTGTGGCCCAATGGTTGCGGTTTGTTTGGCGTTGAGATAGTCAATCGCCATCGCCCGCGTCAGATGCCATTCGCCTACTGGCGTGTCGAAGTGGGTATTATTCAGCGAACCTTTCCAGCGCTGTTCCTTGCGGTCAAAGCTGCCATTTAAGGCCAGCTGGCCGGAAACTGGCTTGCCCTGCACGTCCAGTTTAAGCTGATGCTGTTTTTCATTGCCGTCGGCATTAAGGGTCAGCAGGTTGATATTCAGCGCATCCTGCTTCAGTTGCTCAACGCGCAGCTGCAATTTACCGGCGATTTGATCGCTGGAACGCACATCACCATCCAGCGTGACGCGGTTGATTTGTAGCTGCTGCCAGCGCAAACCGGTGCCATTCAGGGCAGCTAAAACCTGCGGTGCCTGCAATGTGCCGCGCGCCTTAATGGTGCCTTTTATCACGCCACCTAAGCCCGGTAAGGCGTTATTTAGCTGCGGTGCATCAATATTCGCGTCAAGGTTAAGCTTATCGCCCAGTTCACCTTTCACCTCTACATGATTGCGTCCTAACGCCAGCTTGATGCCCGGTACCGTCCATTGGTTATAACTGTTACCGCTCAGCGAACCGCCCGCCGTCACTGCGTTCTGCTTCACATTCCCTTTCAGCTGCAACTGCGGCACGCTCAACTGCCAGGTTCCGCCGTATACACTGCCGCGCGTGGTGATTTTGCCATCCAGCTTTGCAGGCCAGTCAGGGTACTGTTTCGCGGTATTGATGCCTGACAGCAATAACTCGCTGCGCCAGCTAATCGCTTTGCTCCAGTCTACCTGCGCGGTGAGATCAATATTGCCCTGCAACGCCGCGACGCGGAGTTTATCAAGGCTGAACTGCTGCACATTACCTTTGCCATCAAGCGCTACAGTGGCAGGCGGCACACCTTCGCCTTTTACCGCCGTTCGCAGCGACATGACGTAATCCGTCGCTTTGCCTTTGAACTGATAATCAAGATTATCAGCCTGATATTGCACCGGGCCGGTTAATGGCCAGCGTAATTGTGGACTGGTAAGTTTCAGCGACAGCGGCAAGCCTGCTACCGCCGGTTGCGTTGTGGCATCTAGCTGCGCATGTACCGGACCCGATAAATTCAGCGCTAACGTCAGTTCGTCGCGCATCGCACCGTTAAGCTTCAGTTTAATGCTTTCGCCTTTCAGCGGATCGACATTCGCCATGCCGTTGAGCGAGAAATCTACCGGCCAGTTATCGGCTAATGTGGCCTGCCCGCTGCCATTCAGCTGGCCCAGATTCGAATCAACGTCCAGCGTTTGTAGCTGCATCTGGCGATTGGCGGTTTTTGCTTTTACCAACAGCCGATTAACCGATATATCAGTATCGCCGGTAATGCGTAGCTGCTCACCCAAAATTTCTTGCACATCAATATCCAGCGGTAACTGGAAATCTGGCAATTCAGGCAGTAGCGGTTTGGCAAACATTTCCTGCAGCGTTTCGCCCAGCGGTTTTTCATTCGGCTGCGGCTGCTGCACTTTAGGCTGAATCACCTGTTCATCAGCCACTTTTGCCGCTTTTGGCAAGGCAATCAGCAGGCTTTGAATATGCGTTGGGTTGAGCGTCAGTGCACGATCCTGCCATTGCATTCCTGTAGTGAAATCCATCAGCGAAATCGCCGTATCATCCACTTTGACGTTGATGTTATGCAGGCCAAGATGGCGCAACGTGATGGGATACGGCGTGCTGAGACTGGTGCTGCCGCTTTCCTCTTCTGGCGGCGGTGCACTGGCTGGCGTCATTTTCTTGCTATCAACCACGACGCTGATGTCTTTCAGCGTGACATCATTAACGCAGACCGACGAATGCAGCAGACACTTCAAATCTACCGCCAGATGGATGTTGCCAGCGTCAACGCTGACGCCCGGCATTTCATAGCGTAGACCGTTAATCGAAAGGTTACGCCAGCCGCCCTCAACCTGTTTGATCGACAAACCCGGCACCCAGCGTGACGCGCCGTTTAGCACCAGATGCAAGCCTGGCGTCGTACCAATCAGAAATACCACGCCGCCCAATAACAGCACTAAAAAGATGAGAATGCCGATCAGGACCTTTTTCCACAGCTTCATAGTTCAGGCCCCAGTCCTATATAAAATTGCAATCCATGTTCCTCGCTATCACCTATCGGCCGGGCAATATCGAACTTAATCGGTCCAACCGGCGATGACCAACGCACGCCAACGCCTGCGCCAGTTTTGAAATTACTCTGCTTAATATCGTTAACCGCTTCGCCAGAATCCACGAATACCGCGCCCCACCATTTTCCGGTCACGTTGTATTGATATTCCAGCGATCCGGTAGCCAGTTTCGAGGCGCCGGTCAGCTTGCCGTCACTGTCGCGCGGTGAAATGTCTTTATATTTATAGCCGCGAATACTGCGGTCACCGCCAGCGAAGAAGCGCAGATCCGGCGGCACTTTGTCGAAATCGTTGGTTTCGATCCAGCCAACATTGCCGCGAACGACGAAGCGATGTTTATCGCCCAGGGTGCGGATCCAGACGTTTTGCGCCTGCAGGATCAGGAAATCCACATCTGATCCCCAGGTTGTATCAGACACATCCACTGAATAGCGCTGCGAATCCCCCCAGGTGGGCATCAACCCCCCCCGTGAACGGGTACGGTTCAGGCTGACGCCAGGATAAAGCAGCATCGTGGTGTTCGTCACGTTGCCCAGGGTAAAGTGGTCGAGCCTCCAGCGCAGGTTGATCGCTTTTTGCCAGCCGGAGCTGTTATCCCAGTAACGCGATACCGCAAGGGTAGAAGTATCGGATTCCGTATCGTTGAGATCGGTGCGCTTCAAACCGCCGGAGAAGGTGTAATACTGCTCAAGCGGGCTTTTTAGCAGCGGAACTTTGTAAGTGAAATCGAGTTGCTGCTCTGGTGCAGAAAGGTAGGCGCTCGTCGTCAGACTGTGGCCGCGATCGTTTATCCACGGTTTCTTCCAGGTGCCTTTCAGACGTGGACCGACATCCGTTGAATAGCCGACACCCGTTTCGATGGTGTTTTCAACGCGCGGCGAGACCGCCGCGCTGAGCGGCAGCACTTTGGTTTTTCGCCCTTCTTTAAATTCTGGCGCAACCACCACTGAATTAAACCAGCCAGTGGCCGACAGGCGGCGGTTTAGCTCTGCCAGATCGCGCGAGCTGTAGTAATCGCCCTTTTTAAACGGCACCAGATTGTGCAGATATTCATCACGGATTTGCGAACCTTCAAAGCTGACATCGCCGAAGCGATAGCGCGGGCCGCTGTCGTAATCAATGTCCCAAAAAGCTTCGCGTCGTTCGACCGATACGCCGAGCTGGCTTTTTTTGAAATCGCCGTCGAAATAGCCGTTGCGCAAGGCAAGATTCGAAAAACCGCTTTTGAATTTGTCATACTGGCCGTGATTCAGTTGGGTGCCAACTTTCGGCCGACCTTGTTCTACCCATGCTTTATAATCGGCGTCGTTTTTCGCCTCGCCTTCAATAACAATCGTGCTACCGCCAATTTTTACCGGTTCACCCGGCGTTACGCGGGCAATCAGTAACGGACGCCCACCCTGAGCGGATGCCGGACGTGATTCAAAAGCGATTTCAGGTTCGTAATAACCCAGCGCGCGTAGCCCTTCTTTAACCGCTTCCGACACGCGTGCGCGGAAACGGCCATCATTTGAGACCTCATCGCTGCCGATAGTCGACAGGCGCGCCCTGACGTTTTTTTGTAAATCCCCGGTTAACCCTTCCAACTGCAATCGTACTGTCGCTGCCCCAAGCGCTGGCGCGACAAGCAGCAGGCTGACCATACAATAATTATAAAATTTTGGCACTTGTACTCCTGTTAATCATGCCGGCCCCTTTTCCACAGAGCCCTCATTAATCATCTTTGTCAGGCCAAACCCGATGGCAATAACATCATCATAGCCTTACTTTTTTAAACGACGACTAAAAACACTATCTAAGTCAAATCGACGTCTATTGTCGGCAAATGTCGGGATCGATACAACAACTGCGCGGATGATCCGCTTTCTGACCCGCCTCACTCAGAATAATCCCAAGACTCTAAAACACGTTAAGCCGGATATTTGCCATTAATGCCGCGATTCGCCCTCTGGCGGCGACAATATGGCTGCTGCTATAATCAGCCACCACAGGCATATCGCCTGTTTTCATTTCTGCCCCGACATTTACCCTTCTTGTCGAATTGGCGCAGACATTTTTGGCACGGATAGCCCAGACTGACTGGTAAGTACATGACGTACGCTCTTACCCGCACGCTGCCCAGGCCAAAAATGACAAGTGGATAACCCTTTGGATCTCATATGTTAGATAGCTTGCTTGTCATTCTTTTACTGATTGTAATCAGTGCTTTTTTCTCCCTCTCGGAAATCTCGCTGGCAGCCGCTCGCAAGATCAAACTTAAACTGCTGGCCGATGAAGGCAACGTTAATGCACAACGTGTATTAAAAATGCAGGAAACACCCGGTATGTTCTTTACTGTGGTGCAAATCGGCCTGAATGCGGTCGCCATCCTCGGCGGTATCGTCGGTGATGCGGCTTTTTCTCCTGCTTTCAGCCAGTTATTTCGTCGCTTTGTCGATCCGGTCCTTGCCGATCAACTCAGCTTTATCTGCTCTTTCACCATCGTCACCAGCCTGTTTATTCTGTTTGCCGACCTGACGCCAAAACGCGTTGGTATGATTGCGCCTGAAACTGTCGCCTTGCGCATCATCAATCCGATGCGCTTCTGCCTGATGCTGTTTCGCCCGCTGGTATTTTTGTTTAACGGTCTGGCTAACGTCTTCTTTCGGATCTTCAAGCTGCCAATGGTGCGTAAAGATGACATCACCTCCGATGATATTTACGCGGTAGTGGAAGCGGGTGCGCTCGCCGGTGTGCTGCGTAAGCAAGAGCATGAACTCATTGAAAATGTGTTTGAGCTGGAGTCGCGAACCGTTCCTTCTTCCATGACCTCGCGTGAAAATATTGTCTGGTTCGATCTGAACGAAGAAGAAAACAGCCTTAAAACTAAAATCGCTGAACATCCCCATTCCAAATTTCTGGTATGCAGCGGCGATATTGACCATATCGTTGGCTATGTTGATTCCAAAGAATTGCTGCTGCGCGTACTGGGTAATCAAAGTATGACGTTAAACAGCGGCCTGCAAATCCGTTCTGCGTTGATCGTGCCGGATACGCTGACGCTGTCAGAAGCGCTGGAAAGTTTTAAAACTGCCGGTGAAGACTTTGCGGTGATCATGAATGAATACGCGTTGGTGGTGGGCATCATTACGCTAAATGACGTAATGACCACGCTGATGGGTGATTTAGTGGGTCAGGGCATGGAAGAACAAATTGTGGCGCGTGATGAAAATTCATGGCTGGTAGAAGGCGGTACGCCAATCGATGACGTGATGCGTGTGCTGCATATCGATGAGTTTCCACAGTCCGGCAACTACGAAACCATTGGCGGCTTTATGATGTATATGCTGCGAAAAATTCCGAAACGCACCGACTTTGTAAAGTTTGCCGGATTTAAGTTTGAAGTGGTAGATATTGACAGTTATCGCATTGACCAGCTCTTAGTGACGCGGATTGATGAGCGTCCGCCGGTACTGAACGTCACAAAAAGCAGTGAAGAGTAAAATACTAAGGGCGCCAACGGCGCCCTTCTGTTTGCTTAGTTGTACTAGCTCAGACCTGATCTGACAGTTACCGGTTATTTATACAGGTGTCTGTCAGATTAAATCTGGTTCAGATTCTTTTCTGCCCAGACCCGTTTTCCATCAAGTAACGTGGCCATTGGCGTAC
>NZ_JASUAZ010000063.1:0-15747 GCF_030283135.1 Mixta mediterraneensis
GTCAGGTTCCGGAGCTGCATAACATCAGCCATGGCTCTGCTGGCGCAGGAAGTATCGCGACCATGGCAACCCTGAGAGGCTTCAGAATGGGACGCTGGCTTGCCGGCAGGCTCATGAAAGAACCGGGGCTGGTCAGTTGTCAGCAGCCTGCTCACCGGTATAAATGTGGTGGCCATGAACACGTCGCTATCCCGAATCACCCTGAGCGGCAGTTCGCAGTGACAGAGCCTGTTAGTATGAAGCATGAGAGTTACCTCGCGTTTTGTTTAAGGATTAGACACCCATATCAAAACCGGTAACTCTCTACCTTTCAAGGTCCAGTGTCAGATCAAGTCGCGGCTAATACACGTTATTGCATCTATTTTTTTGGTGTGATACCGGTTTTACCATCTTCCCGACGGCGCTCAACGTCAATATGCTGCTCACGGACAGTGCCGGTCACAGTTTCATCGTGTTCAGTGTTTACTTTCTTCACCTGAACTTCTTCAGCGATATGCACAGTCTTGTTAATCACTGGCTTTTCCGAAAACTCCTCCACTACAACCTCCTTTTCACTCCAGTCAACGTCCCCGGCGTCCACCGAACGGCCGTCGGCCTTATGGCGGAAGATTTCAGCGTGCTGTTCGCGCAGTTTAACGTTCTCTGACACATCTTCTTCCGTCACATAACGTCGGATACGGGTGGAGCCTTCTCTGACCAGCTGCTTACCCACGTCCAGCTCTTCCCGGGCGAGCCGTAAAATTTCAGCTTCAGATTCATCACCGGTAAGCCACGGACGAGTTGTCTCTTCATTGGCAACCGGGGAAATACTTCCCGTCTGAGGCTGCCCGGCTGGCAGCCGTGAGGAGATGTCCACCGTCTGGTGGCGGTTCAGAATGGTCAGCGCGGCAGCCTGCTGCTCTTCTTTAACCTTCATGGAGAGGACCGCGCCGTCAGTGCACACTGCCTCACTGAATATCTGTGCGTGTTCCTCTTCAACCCTGTTACCAAACAGACGTTTCCATATACTGGTGCCTTTATTGCCGGTCTCATGCTCACGGATATGGTGGCTTTCAATGATACTGATATCGCCTTCATCAAATCCGGCTTTAATCAGGTTGCGCTCTGCCGCTCTGGCATGCTCCGTCGTGTCAAACAGGGTAACGATTTTTTCACTGGACATCAGGACCTCACTTTTTGTTCCGGGTTATATTAATAAGCTGCTCTCTGGCCTCAGCCTGTCCGCTGAAGGCCTGCTCAGATTTTGTTGTGGTTATTCTGACTTCCTCCTTAAGGTAAATCCGCTTAACCATTTCCACTCGTTCTTCATATACGGGAATAATCATGACGCCGTCTTCACTGACCTGTCGGGGCACTTCATCCACATACCGCCCCACGGGGATTACCTCCACACTGGCGCTTACGGTGGTCAGGGTCTCTGTGACAGGTACCTGCCGGGTAACAGTGGTGCGACGGACACAAACCTCACCCTCCGGGACCGTTTCCTTTCCGGCATGGAGCACTTCCCTGTAAAGCGGAATGTTGTCGCAATCCGCATCCGGTGCTTTATTCTCCGGTTCAGGTGAAGCCGGCTGCCTGTTATCAGACATGGCATCAGTTCCCGGACTGAATTTTCAACGCCACCCGGCGATTCATTTCCCGTCCCTGTTCTGTGGCATTAGTGGCTACCGGAGCGGAAGCCCCCTGGCCGTCTGTGCTGAGACGGTCATCCCTGACATTGTGACTGGCAAGCCATGCCCGGACAGCGCCGGCGCGTTCAGCGGAGAGTTTTTCATTTAACCCCTGAGGGCCGGTGGCATCAGCGAAGCCGCGAATAACGACTCTGGCCTCAGGATGAGCGTTGAGGATGCCCGCTATTTTTTCCAGCTGCCCGGAATCGTCCGTAATCAGTTCAGCGCTGCCGGA
This sequence comes from Mixta mediterraneensis, assembly GCF_030283135.1. Classification (NCBI taxonomy): domain Bacteria; kingdom Pseudomonadati; phylum Pseudomonadota; class Gammaproteobacteria; order Enterobacterales; family Erwiniaceae; genus Mixta; species Mixta mediterraneensis. The sequence goes on from NZ_JASUAZ010000063.1 coordinate 1,906, forward strand.
TCTGAAACGCACACTGTCCAGCGCAATCCAGCCACTTCCGGCTTTTTTATCACCGGCGAACCAGGCATTAATTTTATCCACAGTGCTGCCGGAATCAGCATCCGGTGCTTTATTCGCAGCAGCGGAAGGATGGCTGCTGTCTGTCGTCTGAGATGAGGTTTGGCTGTCGTTCTGATGATGTTGCATGAACCAGATAAGGAGCAGGAGTAATGCCAGCAAGGGCAGCAGCCATAACAACCAGCCGGGACGGTCTTTTTTTATAATTTTCTGGTCAACGACAGGGTCAACTGTCTTCGTGTTCACTTTTTTTTCGTCCTGCATTATGTTTCTCCTGTTCATTTCCGTCAGGCATGACGGTTACTGTTTAAGCGTAGTTTCAGAAAGGATAATTACAAGAATACATTAACAGACGTGATGAAAATGCCACTCTGAGACGTTACGTGCGGGGATGAGCACTGTTGCAAAAATCCGGAGATGATAAACTTATCGTCACCTTTTGCTGACGGAGCAGCACATAAATCCATTCAAAGGCCGGAATTTTCAGAGTGACATCAGCTGGCCGCCAGTACCTGCATAAGACAACCGTAAAACCAGAATAATCATTTTTTGGTAGCCGGGCGGGAGAAAAATCATTCAATAATATCCTCTTTATTAAAAGGATATCTGATAATGCCAATGTCAGCTTTACAGCACAGATTTTCCAGCGGCCTATACCAGAATAAGCGTTACGACAATATTAGGAAAAATTACTCACAGACGCAGGACATAAGCCAAAACAGTTCAGTCACCCCCTATGAAATACGTCGTTTCGGAAGTGTTATTAATCAAGTAGTAAATTCTCACATAAAACTGGAAAAACCATCGTATCAGAACACAGTTCCGCTGCGGGGTATGGGTGCCCCACTGTTAATAATGCTGAGTCAGGTCAGACTTTCTCATAATCCGGCTTCAGCAATATCTGACATCCCTGCATTCGTGTCTGTCAGAGATTTATCACCTTCGGTTGACGGAAATACAGTTTATCCAGATAACAATAACACTGGCCTCAGCTCCCTTATGATCCCGATAGTAAATGCAATGTATGAAACCGGGAAATTTATATCCCGGCATGACCCGCTGAAATTTCCAGTGGCAGATGCAGCACCAATGAGAGGAGGACAGGACAGGAAATACACAGGTGTCGGCCGTTTTCCAAGACATCCTGTATTTCAAAAGCAAAAGGAAACCACTACACTTCCCCCTGTTCGTGATGATGTTAAAATAGAAAAAATGGATTTTTCGTGCATTGAGGAACGAAGTAATTTATCTATAGCAGACATATTCAGACAGATTGGTAAAACCTTCAAAAATCCGATAAGTGAACTGGCAAAATAATCACAAGTGATTCATTATGTTAACAATTATAATAGATGCCCAACTCCGGAAGAAGTAAATAAACTTGTATCCATAACTTCTTTTGTAGATAAAACAATATCTGAGATTAGCGGATTTCTTCCTGGTAGTCAGCCATTAATAATTTTACAAGGGTTGGGTGGTCCACTATTCATAATGATAGCTGACAGCATTGATAAAAAACAGATAAATATGGATGAGTTATCTGAAGCAAATGAACAAATTCTTGCTTTGGGTAGAATGGTTGTAAAAACATCTCCAAGAGGTAAGCAAGGAAAAATTATTACAGAACAATTGAAACTTCCTGAGGGTGTATGTTTCAAAAATAAAAAACTTTCTGTTATAATAAATGGGATTGATCGAGAGGTTACATATAATAATGATAAAATAATGGCGAATTACCATGGTAGACATAGAGAAGTATCTTACTCGCCGGCAGATCATAAATGGTTCAGAGTAAGAAGTATATCGACTTTAGCTATTCTTTCTGGCAATAAAGATTTATGTCCTGTAACACTTACGCATAAAAAAAACGGGTGGGATATTTACAAGCGCCTTGAGCCTGATACAGGAAGGGTGTTCGGAAAAAGTTATATTTTGTCTAAAACTAAAAACAGACTAATCCCTTATAAATTAGCTAAAAAAGAAATAAATAGATATAAAAAAACTTATGCATATGAGAATTCAGTCTGTGAAATCAATTTACATAGGATTAAACGGTCTCCCTGCATCATAAGTGATAGCGTAAATTCTCTGGGGTTACTGGAACAAAAAGGTTTCTCTGGCAAACTTTATCGTGCTGATAGAACAAGTCCAAACGAATTGAACGATAATGGTGGCTTTCGAATGTCAGAAGATTTTGGTGCAATTAATAAAATGCGGGATAACGGTCATGCTCTTATTGTTTCTGAGAGCCTTGAAGGCGCGCTTAGATATATAAGTCGCCAAAATGAACTTTATCATATATACGAAATAACCCCTGATGATATCAGAGGGTTTTCTATTAATGAAAACATTAAAATAAATAAAGAAGGAGTGAAAAGGTTTTTGGAAACTTCTTATGAAAAAGGCGATGATATTGATTGGGGATATGAAACAAATGGCGCTGTATTTTTAGATGAAGCACATATCTACCACGAAGATGTGACTCTGGGAAAAGTAAAATACTTAGGTTCAAATCATGATGAAGAATTCAGAAATAAAATTAAAAATCTCGAGAAAGGCATTTGGATGTATTATATCCAAATAGGAATTATTTAAAATAAATAGAACTTTTAGATGATTGGTAAAACTGCTCTTTATGGTCGTTTCAACATTACTCATACGAGGCCCGTAAGCCGGGAGTTAAAGAACAGATCACCGAAGTGGCTTTCAGTGGGGCCGGGGTTCGCGATACAGCCAGGACACTGAAAGTTGGTATCAACACCGTCATCCGGACTTTAAAAAACTCTCACCACGACGAATAACGTCATCTCCGGTGGCTCGTTCTGATGTAGCGCTTATCTGTGAACTCGATGAACAATGGAGCTTTGTCGGCAACAAGGCCCGTCAGCACTGGCCCTGGTACGCGTACAACACGAAACGGGGGCGTACTGGCCTACACCTTTGGGCCACGTACCGATGAAACCTGCCGTGAATTACTGGCCCTTCTCAAGCCCTTTAGCATCGGCATGATTACCAACGACGAGTGGGGCAGTTATGCCAGAAAAGTGCCGAAAGACAAACATCTGACCGGCAAGATTTTTACTCAGCGCATTGAGCGAAACAACCTGACGCTGAGGCCCCGAATCAAAAGGCTGGCCCGTAAAACCATCTGCTTCTCACGTTCCGTAGAATTACATGAGAAAGTAATCGGAGCTTTTATCGAAAAATACATGTTCTACTAATTGGAGTCATCACCAAAATGGATGCGATGAAATTCCCATTGAGCTATAAAGATATAAACGATACTGGAATTGAAAGGTGCAACATTATTCTAAAAAAATCTTCAGAATGGTTCATTCCGAAAATATGAAATTATTAAACCAACTTGCCAAGTTAAGGAATGCATGTATACATAATAATGCTATCATTACAAATGATAAAGATAAGTTAAACAGTCTTACCTCACTCAGTAGTGGGACATTGTATTTCCAGAATGATGAAGTTATCTTTCAAAAAGGCCCCCTTGATTTTATTATTAGCATAACAAAGAACACTTTAAAAAAATTGAATTATTATTCTCCAGTTCAATAACGATGACTTCGGGGCGATATACATAAATTTTCTTCCCCTTCCCTAAAAGGCGGGAACGACGTCATAAAAATCTGGACTGGTAAATTTCTCCCCAGCCGCTTAAGTAAGATATGGCAAGCAGAGCCTGACAGGGAGTGTCAGGAAAGAATGATTAGTGGCGGATCCGCGCTAGGTCGTCTTCCATCAGACCGGTCATTTTCATGACGGTATTGCGGTCAATGCCGTTCTGCAGCATGGTACGGGCAACTTCAAGTTTGCCTTTTTCAATACCACGCTGTTCACCCAGTTGGATGCCCTTCTCAATACCCTTCTCAATACCCTTCTGTTCGAGCTGTTGTGCGATGGTCATAAGTGCGTCTCCGTGTTGCGGCACACGCTGTGCCAGTTCGCGTACAAAGGCTTCGGCGTCGGATGTTTCGCCTGCCTGCACTATATAGTGTACCAGCGATATGACCTGCGATGAAGACAGATATCCGGCCAGCAAGATGGGCGCCAGCCGGTCAACCAGTTCTGCCAGGTCACGCTGGTGAATATGCTTTTGCAGCAAAGTTAGTGCGGCCATGCTGCGATGGCCGGCGATTTCATCATCCGGAATGACGGTAACGTCAACCAGCGGGAAAGCCTGGCTGTAGAGCCTGCCTGCCAGCTCCGGGTCGTCAAACTCATCCAGCCACCGGGTGGAGTACGGATACGGGCTGCGTTTGCCCGTATAGAACAGCACCGGTATCACCAGTGGCAACTTTTTATACCCCGCTTCCAGGTGCCGCTGCATGGCGGCCACGGCATAGCGCACCAGGCGGAAAGCCATATGTTTGTCCGGCGTTGACTGGTGCTCGACCAGAACATGAATATATCCCTCGCCGGCGGTGGTTTTCAGGCTGTAAAGCACGTCGCTGAAATACTGGCGGAGATCATCTTCAACGAACGAGCCGGATTCAAGCTTCAGCGTGCTGAGGTCGCAGATGGCACGCAGCTCTACTGGCAGGTGGAGTTCCATAAAATCACGGGCAATATCCGGTTGCGTCAGGAACTGCCTGAACGTGGCATCATGGGGCGTGGGTGTGCTGTTTTTCTTCTTCGTCAGCTCTGGCTCTGAAAAATGACCTGGAGATGATATCACAGCCCGGAAAAGCTGATATTGGCGGAGAAGGAATTGTCATTCCTTCAGGGGAGCGTTTCGGGGTGGTTCGGTCCCTTTCTTATCTTTCTTCTTTGTTGCAGACCCGAATTACCGTCATTTTGGATACACCAGCCAAGCGTGCCGTTTCTCGCAGCGATTTTCCATTAGCTAACCGTAAAGTGCGTATCAGTTCATGTTTCTGCGCATCGGCTACCCTGCCCCGGTATTTGCCTTCAGCTTTGGCCTTACTGATTCCCTCTGACTGACGACGTCGCCGGTCCTCGTAGTCTTTTCGGGCAATAGCGGCGAGCATATCCAGCATCATGCCATTTACGGCCTTTAACATGCTTCTGGTGAAGTCATCGCTGACTGCGTTGCTCAGGGCCATATGGCTGGTTGGGAGATCAAGACTGACAACAGATAACCGTTTATCTGTTATCTCTTTTCTAAGAATCTCCCAGCCAGCATCATTCAGACGGGATAGCCGGTCCACCTGTTCAATCAAAATAACGTCCCCAGGCTCCATATCTGAAAGCATCCGAGTTAATTCCGGACGGTTCAGGGATGCACCTGATGCATTTTCAACATACCAGCCAGCAATTCGATGACCATGAAGCGCTGCAAATTCTTTTAGCCTATTTTTTGAACGAAACGCATCCTGCTCAGCAGTTGACGCTCGAAGATATGCGTAGATGTACATTTTTTATACTCATGGTCTAGTATGAATGGTCTAATATATGGTGGTAACTTTATATTGGTATCATATCAAATATTCTAAATCAAACTGGATGGTCACCTTTGGGGATACCCCAATGTGACAGGCTGACGCGCCCGGCGGGCTTGTCCAACCCCTCCCCTGTTCAGAAACGAGTTCTGAACAGACTCACGGTTTGCGCGGCTAATCAACAAAATTAAATACGATCATCAGAAATATTTTCTGGACACTTTTTCCGATAGTGCCGAAATGTCCAATATGGATAGCATTTTTCGTGCATTGCAGAAGGGCCGCGACGAGTGGAATAAGATGGCAAATATAATGCTGGGCAGAATAATCTTAACGTCCAGGCTGGCAACGGCATTACACCAGGCGGAAGTGATCCGGACGGCGAACTGTGCGGTGATGGTGTCCGGAGCGCGGGAAATCCTGTTAAAAAAGTAAACGATTAATTCTACGCAAACTAACGCTCATACCAGTTTATATGATACATTGACGTTAATTTAAAAGAGAAAAACATTGTGTTAAAAAGGAAATTCAAATGTTTAAGAAATCATTAAAATTATCTTTTATTATTCTTTTATTGAATCTAACAGTAGCATGTTCTGGCATTACGAATAAAGAACTGGATTACAATGAAGCCAAATCAATGAGTGGATATGGATACATCATTATGGATTTTAGTCAAACAAACGAGATGGAATATGGTCAGGGATACATACCTGATCAAACTGATTACAGGATTAGTTACACCAATCAACATGATTTTCTTTCTGTCGAAGTGAAAAATGCAAGTTTTAAAGGCCGTGTATTAAAGGCTTACATTCCGTATATGCAAGGTTATACACTCTATAGTGTTACGAGAAGTTATTGGTATCCCTATCACCGATGTGAAAAATGTCAAAATGAACCGCGGTTGGAGTTTTTAAGTATAAATATAATAAATTCTGTAAATGAAGCCTGGTGTGCTGAGACAACTTATAAAAATATTCAAAAATATAACTCCATGAACGGCTGTCCACAGATGATTGGTATAGAAGAAGTCAGAAAAGCCAAAGGAAATGTCTTTATCACCCCTCACTTCCACTCTGGTTTTCAAGGGATGTTTACTCCATACCTTAAACCAGGGCATCAGTCAGCAGGTTCTTGATTCTAATCTCGTATACCTAGACAGAATCACCTGAACGTCCCGGTGGGCGCGGGGATTAGCAATGTATGAGGGCTGACAATAGTATGCTATTGACGGCGGCGTCAATTTAGTGTAGATTTGACCGCAAGTACACCCGCCACGCCTAGTCTTTCGAGATGCGCATTATGGCGGGTTTTTTTTTGCCTCATTCCCTCAGGAAAGGATGCAATGGCCGCACAACCCCAAAACAGACCTCGCCTATACCAGAAATCTACACAACCTATTCCGGATCTTATAGCCAAACTTCAGCAACGTGGACTCATCATTAATGATATGTCTGCGGCAACAACAGCTCTTACCTTTATTGGCTACTTTAGATTACGTGGCTACTGTCTTCCGTATTATCAAATGACGCAGGAAAGAAAACCAAAGCCATTAGAGCCAAAAATTTTCATTCACGGAACGACATTAGAGGATGTTATTTCACTGTATGAGTTTGACAGAAAGTTAAGATTAATTGTATTGGAACAAATCCAGAAGGTAGAAATTGGATTACGAACTTGTCTGTCTGAATACATGAGCGAAAAATATGGCTGTCATTGGTTTATGAATCTAACAGCTATGAGTAAAGATTATGATTATGAAGGGTTTTCTGGTCAGATAAGAGATGCCAAAGAAGTATTCATAGACCATTACAAACAAAAATATGAACATCCCGTACATCCTCCATCATGGATGATTACCGAAACTTTGAGCTTTGGTGCTTGGTCGCGTATGTATAAAAACTTACACCATTTTGACCAAAAACAAATTGCTGCTAAGTTTAACATTCAAAATGCTGATGTTATGGCTTCATGGTTCCATACTTTATGTCATTTTCGTAATTTGTCAGCGCACCATAATAGAATTTGGAACAGGTCATTTAAAGCCTTTCCTCCGGCAAAACTGAATAGTCTTTCCCATCATATGACTAACCCACAGACTTTATACAGTCGTCTTGTCGTTCTGAAATATCTGTCTGATCAGGTGTCGTGGTCAGATGGGCTTAAGCAACAAATTCATGAGATTATGCGTACTAAGCCTAACAGTGTCACATTTGAAAAAATGGGCTTTATTCCGGGCTGGGATAATGACCCTTTATGGTCAAGAGCTGTGAACCAACCACCACAACTTTAGACAGTTTGCCAACAGTGGACAGAATTACCTGAGTGTCCAACCCATTGCGGCGCAGGGATAAAGCTGTAAACTTTTACTGATGAACAATGTAGCCCGTTGGGCATAAGACAACACGGAGCATACCTTGGCTAAGGTAACCAGAATTCAGGCCGGAAGATACGCAGTAGATGATGGGCGTTGCATTATAAAAAATAACTCTGGGTGGCTTATTGTTGATGCTAATGGCGCTCATGATTTTGGACCTGTCCCCACATTAGCGGAAGCTAAGGAATATATTGAGTCTGGTACTGTTCCGCTAAGGCAGCACAATTTCTCTACATCTCATGGTCGAAGACAAAGTAAAAAAGAGTTTAATGCGTATTTGGCATCTGAAGCTAAAAATGGCAATCCAATGCCAGCCATTCTTTGGGTAATTGTCCTTTGCATCATCTGCGGTATTGTAGTGGCAGTTCGAGGCTATTAATCAGAACCACTGGCATGACCTTTCTGAAAACCCCAATGTGCTAGGCTGACGTGCCCGTCGGGCATGTCTAATCCTTCACCTGCTCAGATGCAAGCTATGAATAGGCGCTGTGCGTCAACAAAATCAAATATGATCACCAGAAATACTCAATATGTGATTTCGCATGCGAAAACCATTGAGTATCATTATTGATACTCAATGGTTTTTCTGTATACTGTTTGTGTCGTCCTGAAAGCACGACAATCAACGCAGAGGCAGATAGCTGCTTCTGCATCTGGCGAAACGCCTGACTCACAGGAGTGTGTATGAAATACCGTAATCATCTAATTACATTACTGAAATACTCTCTCAAGCCGTGCCGCCCCTTCTCAAACATTTCGCATGCGAAATCTTAAGGACTGTTACATGACACTGAAAATTGGAACTGTCGGCAAACTAATCGTTGTATGCAGCCAGAAAGGCGGAATCGTAAAATCGCAGTCATCCAGTGAAATTGCACATGACCTTCGTAGTGCTGGCTTTCGTGTGCTTGAAATTGATATGGACTGGACAACTGGTCTGACGGAGAGGGCTTTCCCCGATGACTTACCTTATGAAATTGAACGTGAACCTTTAAGTAACAGTTTTACTCCTGGCGAGGCGAACACATATCAGCTTTTCTTCCCGGATACAGAGGTTAGACCCATTGAACTTCCCGGCGGGCGCTTCTTTATTGGTGCTACCAGTGAACTAAATGAAATTAACTATCGCAACAGCGATTGCATGTTCGACTTCAGGGACCGTATTGAAGAACTGAAGAAGCAGTTTGATTTTATTATTGCCGATTCAGCACCATCATATTCGAATGTCATGATCGCAGCTCATATGTCAGCTGATTACCTTCTGATCCCTACTCTGCTGGAGAAACAGGCCCGTAATGCAGTAGGTAAACAGCTTGCCTATATGCAGAAAATTAAGCGCAACTATAACCCTTCTCTCCAGTTTATGGGGACGTATGTGACCCAGACGCAGGTGAAAAATTATAAAAAGCCGCTCAAAGAAGGGTATCTGGGGCCTATTGATACACTGAACCTGAATCTCCTCATCGAGATCCTTCAGGGTAAGGGGTACTCCGAAGAATACATTCTCGCTTATATATCATTTGTACCTGCAGCTGCAAAAGAGGCGATCGAGCTTGGTCTATCCTTTGATGAATATGACCCTAAATGTCTTCCTGCAATCCAGTATAAAGAACTTACACAGAAAATTATTAAGCTCGCTGGAGGTAAGTGATGGCTAAGAAACCGTTCATGAAACGACTCCAGGCGCAGCAGGAAATGAAAAAAAATGCGACTGCTGTACATGATATCGAACATGTCATTGTAAACAAACAGCCAGATGAGCAGAGCCATGATATAGCTGCGCACCAGATTATGGCGGATATAGCACGCCCGGACATCGAACCAGATGGGCAGATAATCCGTGTAGATATAAATCTTGTATATGCTGAAGAGCAAGTACGACCTGAAGAAGACTTCGATGAAGAAGTTATCGAGGGTATGTCTGACACCTTTGAAACTATAGGGATGCTTACCCCACCTCGTTGCTATCCTCGTGACAGGCGCGGCTACCAGATATGGTTAGGCGAAACTCGAGTTCGTACTGCTCGAAAACGTGGTGATACCCATATTGATATTTATGTTGGTAAACCACCGCGGGAAAGAAAAGAACGCATCATCGGTCAGCTTATTGAAAACCTGCAGCAGTCTGGTTTGAAACCATTAGCGACTGCAAAATCGTTCTATGAGCTCAAACATGAGTTCAATATGACGGGTGAGCAAATAGCAAAAATAATGGGTAAGCCTACCTCATTTGTCAGTAAACACCTTCGTCTCATTGATGCACCAGAAAATGTTACCGCCCTTCTCCGGGACAAAATCACATCCGATGTCGATCTGGCATACACATTGATACAGGTAAATGAAAAGTCTCCTGAAGAGGCCGAGAAGCTTATCGCGGCTGCGCGAGAGTCTGGTATTTCACGTTCGCAGGTTAAAGCTGTTCTTGATGCAGTTAAGAACAAAAGCAAAGGTGAGATTTCGCATGCGAAATCTCAGGCTCAGAACAAAAAACCAACCAAGCCTTTGGGCAGCAATTCAGATATAAAAACCTGGCAGGTTGTTGTCGAGATAGACGGTCAGCAAGGGGTAATAATGACTGACCGTGCGCCAGACAAAGCTGGGTATGTGTGGGTGAAAATGGACATTGGTGAGATTTCAGTTGAGGCTTCTGAACTACGCGTAAAAGGGATGCGCTCTCAGTGATGAAATCAACCCCGTTCACCGAAATGGCCACGGCATTCCGTGGCCAAATTGTCCGCCACTGGGCGCTTCGTTATCCCGGAACGCAATCCGAAGCTGCTGCTGCATTAACAGAAGCGGCTATCAATCTGGGATACGTTACAAGAAGCAGGCCCGTACCCGGCGCGGCGTTACTTTCATGGGCCTCTAACCCGGCTGAAACTCCGTTGTGGGCAGCACAGACGGCGTTAACGTTGATGCTCAGCATCGGCTGGAAGCCTGAAAGTAACAAGGACTGGTGTGGTATGTCGGCGCTGATATTCAGAGCTAATCGTAAACTTCCACTTGAGCAGCTAGTCGCTTCCTTGCCTGATAGCATAGACAGGCAAACTGCTACAGGATGGTTCGTGGCAGCAATTGAAGAGGATGCCAGCTACCGTTACAACAGGAAATCCACATGACCTTTCAAGAGCTTGATACTTGTATCGCAGGCTCTGGCAGACGTTCTATCGCTTCTGCATTAATCGCTTTTATTCTTGATGCGCTTGATGACGGACAGGATGGGGTTGATCTTGATATCTTCCAGAGCCACACGCGCTTCGTTCGTAATAATGTAACCACGGTAGCCAGTTACCTGCAGCTTCATGGAATTATCCATATACTGTATTACCGTGATGGTGCTGCAGAACGTCAGTATGAGTCCGTTAATAATTACGGGCGGTGGGCAAAGCAGCACTATCGTCCTTCTGAGGCCCTTATACAGCTACATCGACGTGATTAAATCAAAAGATTTCGCATGCGAAATCTTTCGGTGGCAGATTATCTTATCATTGCCACCGGGAGATCATTCCAGCGCGTTGTGTACGCAGGGGAAAGCATTTCTCGCTTCATTTGCCATTCAGGAGCAATGCCTCGTCCCGCAAACCATACTTTCCCCAGACCGGAATGGTTAATACCGTCCATGACTTTCATAAGCTGATTGCTGTTGCTTCGGGGCTGAGTGTCATCGAACAGGTTCAGCTGCGAAACCCCGGTTGGCGTGAAATCGTTCAGCATACAACCCGCTTTTGCATATCGATGGCCATTCACCCAGATCCTGTCCAGTGCTTTCACCGCTGCGGCTATGATGTCCCTGGTATCCTGCGTGGGAGTCATCAGCCTCTCACTGGCCACATTCCCGTAATACGGTTCATTCACCGCGAACGGTGACGTTTTCACAAATACAGCAATGTGCCTGCAGAACTGTCGCTCGCCGCGCAGTTTTTCAGCTGCACGCTCAGCATACTGACAGACTGCCTGGCGCATGGCTTCATATGTCGTGACTCGCTCCCCAAAGGACCGGCTGCACACAATCTGCTGTTTTGGCGGCGGCGCTTTTTCAAGCGAAATACAGCTTTCTCCGTTGAGTTCCCGGACGGTTCTCTCCAGCACGACGCTGAAATTCTTCCTGATAAATACAGGGTTCGCGCGCGCCAGCTGCAGTGCCGTAGTGATGCCCATCGTATTAAGCGTTTTTGAGATCCTGCGACCTACTCCCCAGATTTCGTCTACTGGCTGCAGTGACAACAGTTTCTCCGTTCGTTTTGGATTGCCAGAAGTAAGAGCAAGCACGCCACCAAACTGCCGCCATTCCTTAGATGCCCATTGTGCGCTTTTAGCCAGCGTTTTGGTCGGCCCCATCCCGACGCCGATTGTCAGCCCCGTACCGGAGCGTACGTGCTCGCGCAGCTGCCGGCCGAAGTCCTCAAAATTAATGCAGCGGTCTATGCCGCGAATGTCCAGAAACATCTCGTCGATGCTGTACTGCTCCACGCGCGGCGCCAGCTCCTCAAGATGAGACATAACCCTGTTCGACATAGACGCATAGAGCTCGTAATTGCTCGAGAACGTGATGACCGGCTCCGGGAATTGTGCCGTCTTCAGCTGGAACCAGGGGACGCCCATTTTAATACCCAGCCGTTTCGCTTCGGCACTGCGCGCGATGACGCAACCATCATTGTTACTGAGCACCACAACGGGCCTGTTACGCAGGTCCGGACGAAATACTTTCTCACAGCTGGCGTAGAAGCTGTTGACGTCAGCCAAAGCGAACATCAATTCGTACCCCGCGTCTTATGTATGAATGCCATCACCACGCCGAATATCTGCAGTTCTTCCGGATAAAGAGTGGGGTAGGCGGGATTCATCGGCAGCAGGGCGATACGGGGTTTAAGCTGCAGGCGCTTAACGGTGAATTCGCCATCTGTTTCCGCGATGACAATATCCCCCTGCATGGGTTTTTCAGCTTTGTCGACAACCATGAGATCGCCGGAGTGCAGGCCCATATCTTTCATCGAATCGCCAATGGCCCGGACAAAGTAGGTCGCGCTGGGGCGACGGATACAGTAGGCGTTCAGATCCAGTTCGTCTTCGGTATAGTCCGCGGCCGGTGACGGAAAACCAGCCGGACAGCGCTCTGTGAAAAGTGGCGCGGTGGACAGTGCTGGCTCTGATGCGGGAGTGACAAAAAGGATCATGGCATACCTCTTAAAATGCCTGTTTTTATATACAGTATTATTTTAAGATATTTCCCGTCCTGCAAGGAGAATTTTACCTGTTCCTGCCAGGTTATTGTTCTGGCGGATAAAACAGGCAGTGGGTTATCCACAGAAACGGTGCATAACCCTGTGAGTCGATGCCGGGTATCTCACCGTCTGCTAAGCCAGTGGCTCTATCAGTTCCCGGCCCTGGTTCTCGGGATTGCCAACAGCCCGGCTGACGGGGTGCCATGTGAAATCTTCGGCGGAAAGACTGCCCTCGCGGGCAATGTCTTCCGCCTCTTTACCGGTTGTATTTTCGCTGAGCCATTTACGTGCGGCATCCGGTGAGTACACGAGTGGTCGCCGGTCGTGAATGTCCAGCAGTCCCTCATCCGCAGCGGCCGTGACGATCAGGAATCCTTCCTGGTCATTGCCGTTCTCAAAAGGTGGTTTCCCGATGGCAGCGAGCAGGAGCGGATTTCCGTCCTTACGGTAAATGAAAAACGGCTGCTTCACGCCGTTTTGCTGTTTCCACTCGAACCAGCCGTCGGCAAAAACAATGGCCCGTCCGTGCTCCCAGAGTGGCCTGAACATCCGGCTGTTGGCCGCAGTTTCACTCCGGGCGTTGATAAGCGCGGGCTTGTTCCACCACTCCGGGGCATAACCCCAGTGAACAGGATCAAGATGGTGTCGCTACCGATGTAAAACTGGCCCACCTGCCGATGTAAATCTGACCCACCTAGGGTAAAAATGGCAGTTTTAAGGCACTGCCAATGATGACATTGGAGACCAGAGTGGAGATTAGTGTTTTACA
>NZ_JASUAZ010000064.1:0-15197 GCF_030283135.1 Mixta mediterraneensis
ATCTATTCATCCATCCAATCTATACTCCACTTATTGCATTATATCTATCCGATTTTTCCTTGCATTACTTCAAATTCACACCTGACAGGTAGTGTTCTCTATAGACATGTCTACCAAAGTGATTTGGTCTTGTCCGTAACAATCTATTAGTCGGTTTCATCATTAACATTGAGAAAGAGAGGAACATTTCTTTATCCGACCCTACATTCCGAACCGGTTGAGTAAATTAATGAATTCTTAATTGATGCCAAAAAACTCAAGTGGAAACGTTTCTTCCATTTCATCTTGTTCGTTCTTCACATATAAATGTGTTTGTGAAATTGCGTCTTTTTTCTCTCTGGAATGGACGAATATTGGACGCCCTAGATCGTCCGTTTTTTTTGTACAGGAGGCTAATAAAGCATTAATTAACTTTCCATCTATGTTTCCATTCAATTCGATGCAGTTTGTTCACGCTTTCGAGAACTGTAGGTCTTCGTTTGCGTTCAATAGGTGTGTGTGTGTGTCTATGTGTGTTGTATTGCCTCATCTTATGAAAGAATATTGTTCATCTTGTACGTTTGATTAATTACTTTATTAATTGTAGTTGTACTTGTTGTTGTTGTTTCCTTTTGTTGTTACATTCGATTCGGACACTACCGACCGCAATGCGCCCAAATGTATGTATGCTTGACGGCGCCTCAAGCAATTAAACCATTACCAAATTATCCGACCTTTCCATTTACCTGTGAATTGAACTTGTCGAATGCGATTGACCTTCACACTCATTCTTTGTGTGCGAATTCATACAAATGTCGATTTGTCACTGTACTAATTAGCTATTGCAAATGGATCGAGCCAGGCAATTCTCAATGTTGTTTGGCCAATGATGATCGATCACACAGTATGACCCGTGAGCTTCACAACAACAAGCTTCAGGTGATCGGTCGATCGGCTTCCATCTTGATCTAATTGAATCGACCCCATCGACGACCCTTGGCGTGAATAGTCATCAATACGATTTGTTTCCTCTTACTCGATCGTATGTTTCAAGGTGTCAGGTAACTTTGATTTCGTTTCAAACCATTTTTGTGTGTGTGTACGTCGTCTGAGCAAATATTTGCTCGCCGTGGGGTCCACCATTGAAGACGATCAAGTGCATGTGTCCCATATGTTAGATTTGGTGTTGCAATAGGAGAACGTTTCGAGAACAGTTGCCAAATGCCAAGTGTTTGACCCGAATGTTGTCTAGGGTCAAGATGGTCAATATTGCCACGTTCACTCTCGCTCGAATGTTGTCTCGGGAACGGCGGTGATTTATCGACTGAAAATACGATTCCACTCCAAGTTTGTTGTGCAAATTGTTGCGCCATCAATGGTCAATCGACGATAACGGGCAATAATCGTCCATGCTAGATTAACAACAAAAAAAATCGTTTGGACATTCTCTCAACCCCCACCCTCACACAACGTTTGTTTGCACTCGTGTCTTGTCTAGTTTTGTGTTCCAATCTTCTCTCTTTCTCATTCTTTTATGACACATGACTTGTCCATCTTTTGGTATCGCCATCTTTCATTACCATTGCCATCGCGAATATATATTTGCACATGTCTTCCTGCCACTCACGACATAAAAAATGCTTTTAGCACTCGTCTAACTGTAATATCAATGCTTTTTTATGTTCGTCAACCATTTATTATTTGGTGTGTAGGAAGGCGACTGTTTGGTTTGGTGCATACGAATCATGGAAACCAAATTTACACTCATTTATTGGCACGATTGTATTGTTTCGTTGTTCTCTCGACATGCAACAAACCGAAATAGCATGTTGAAGATCCTGTTGCCTCCCGTTTTTATTTTTTATTTTTTCATTCCTTCCATCTTGGTCGTAGGTTCTTCATTTTTTTTATATTTATATATCGGCAACATTTGCCGATCATGCAACAATTGATGTAATGAACGAACACTCTTTGTGGTTGTGGAATGTCGCACCGCTTGGTGTGGCCACACGTTCCTTTTTTTGCATTTCGCCGACATCTTTTGCAAAGATTCTTCGGGCGTGTGTTGTTGTTGTTGCTTGTGACTCAACGATTTTGCCGCATCACGAATTCTTCTGTTGGTGAAGTCAACATATAATTGAGTTATTATGCTCGCATTTGCTTGCACAATCGATTGAGCCAATAGGAAACCATTGCCGTCAATCTCCACAAAAGCCACCACCATCACTCCCCTCATCATCGATCAATTTGCCTACACTTTTTCTTCCATTGATTATTGTTGTGGTCGGTCAAGACCAAACGTTTTGGAACCAATATCGATGTCTCGATCGATCGAATGAAGGAACAGGTCGATCTTCATTCGATAATGGGCTTGCCGATAAGCTGTTTCATTTCATTTCATTTTTTTCTTCGTCCCCCTTCGATATCAATCGAATGGTGGTAATATGTAGTTTTATTGTTTTTAATTTGCCATCTAACTCTCTCCCTCATTCAGTATGCTAAATTTCACGAACCATATGACAACCTTTGACCTTTTTCAATGTTCAGACTTGTTTGTGGAAGGTGTAGTGACCAGTCGAAAAGTCGGCTGAGCTTTGTGATTATTATTTTTGTTTCTTCGTCGTCTTTCTCTCGGGTTCACATATACATGATGCTATGCTTCTTTAACTATGTTTTGTATTATTGGTCGGTTTTGTGGCCAATGGCTAAAGAATGAAGCCATAAATTAGCGGCACCACTAGGTCTTGTGCATGTGTGTGTGTTATGTTGTGTTTAGGTCAAATTATTGACTTAGACACGGGCAATGATTCGAACAGTACAATTAGGCAAAATGTGCTCAACGTTCATATACTTTGGTCCATGGCATGCTCTTGTTCATACACGACCGATTGTGTCAGGCGTTGTCTATGCACACAGCATGCATTTTTTGGAAGGCAATGAAACATTTTCTTTTTCTACCTGTAAGGTGTGAAAGGTCACCTTTGGAATGAGGCAAAAGCGAATACGAGTGCGAGAGAGAGGATTCTCTCTATCCTCCTGTCCAAAGGCGGTTCATGATGGGTCGCACCGAGCTTCAGGTGTAATTAAGTGTCCCGCTTTTTTACCTTTAATTCCACACTTGCTCTACTTTGTCGGCATTAACCAGCAGCGCCGTTTTCTTTTGCAATCATTCTCTTGAGTGGTCCAATATCGTCTTCTATATTTTTTTGTGAATTGATGCTGCTTTGGCTGGTCGGCGGTACCTCGCGCCAGGCAGCCCAGTCACTCACTCTTGATTGCTTTACCAAATTGAATTAACATTCTGCCCTCGTATTCGACGTTTACCATTAGATTCCGTTTCAGATTTGTTCTGTTCATTCTTCTTTCATTTGCCTTCAATCACCCGGCGAACTGAGATTTGTCTTGATCTCTCTCGGCTGCTGTCGCTGCTGCTGCTGTTGCCAACCAACCAATATATATCCTAAAGGAACAGAACCATCAACAATGACGACGGCGACGTTAATCTCCTTACGCCTTACGTTTAGAACAAGAATGAATGAACATGGCAGATTCCCTGCAGTGCTCAAAGTGTGAACTTGAATGCTTTTGTGCCGAGTTGGCAATCACACAAATCTACACAGGGAATCATGCTGTATCCCTAATGGTAACATGTTTGTTGGCCCCCTTAAGGCACAAAAAAAATGTTCCAATATTGCTTTCAAGCCTTTATGTACTCCCATGTTGAATTGTTCACCAAAATGTTTAATGGAATCGAGTTTGTCTACTTGCCCGTTTTCTTCATTGTAAAATAGAACAGATTGAATTGATTTTGTATGCTGTTAGTTTTTATATATATATTTGCGTCAATATGCGGCACCATACTTCTACACTCCTATCATGTCTGGCACCAAGTGTCGGACCATTCCATTGACCATGTCCATTCAAGTGTTCCATTCATTCATTGAGTTGAGTGTAGTGGTGGTGGACAACAATTCAATGCTAGTCCCAGTTCAGTATGTCACTTGAGTCTTTCATGGTCACTATTGTCACCCATTACTTTTGTAACGGCACTCACTCACTCACTCAGTCACTCATTCAATCTCTCTTTCTCTCTCTCGGGCCTCTTTGTCTTCAAACTCAAAAGTCAAGCACAACCTGAATTGCCGTGAAGAGGTTTGGTCCATTGTGTTCATGTAGACCTTTTCTCTCTCCGGTCAATGATTTTCCATTTGGCCTTTGCTCTTCGATTAGCTTGTCTAATGGTATTATAACTGAGTCCATATAAACAATCTATGGGCCTAGAGTTTGTCAAAGTTTGGTGTGTCACTTGGCAGGAGGCCGCATGAGTTTGACTCGTTGATCGCACATTCAAACAATTGTATGTTCCCATTATTCATCGCAATTGAATTTGTCGTATCGACATCGACCCAAAATTGCTTTCCTCTTTTTTCTTCTGCATGTCTGTCTTGATTTCCATTCAACTTTCAGTTTACATGATGATTCATCGAAGTTATTTTCAACTTATGGATGAATGATTTGAAATGAATTAACCTGACTAAACATTGAATTGAATTGTTTGGAGTGTGGAGTGGGGGAGAGATTGGAACGAGAGGATTCAACCGACCAAGTCAATGGATCAATGCAACAAAAGGATTCCATTGATGATGATCATGATGATGAGCTTTGAAACTTTAAAACGGAAATCCTTCTCAACGGAAGTCGGTCGACTTTTCCATTTGATGAATTGCTTCTGTTGCTCCTGCTGCTGAGTGAGGCTAAATCTTTTACTGTAGTTTAGAATACGAAAATATTCATTCATCGTTTGACAATAATTGTGATTCTAGCTAACACAATTTGTTCGGAAGCAAGTGAAGTAAGCCAATTGGAATTGCACTTTATACTCTCACGCCATTCTTGCATGGAATCATCGATCCAATGGGTTCGGATGCCGTGCCGCGTCACTCAATTCCGTTCCATTCTGTATCACTGAATGTGCACAATACGCTCACGCCAACCGATTCGACAACTTTGCAATCATACACATACATACACAACTTTTGAAAGTGAAAGTCCCTTTTTCCATTCGTTTTGATCTTATTTCACTCCTTTTTTGTGTTTTTATATGCGTTGTTGTTGTTAGTGGCACTCATGAATAACATTCCAATTTTCCAACTAGAATCATTTGATTGTTCATGATGATCTCGAATCACATTGCCTTTTGTCATCATTGCATTTGACTACAATTTATTCACTTATCATTTTCACACACACACACACACACACACACACACACATTCACATTGTGTGGTCAATTGTCCTGTCATTTTACCTACCTTGTCTTTTGTTTTGATAGTGAAATTCATTAATGTTCTTTGATCTATGTAATGGACTTTTATTATTGCAAAACCTAAATTTGCAGCTCGACCGAGATATCCAATTGAGAGGATAATGACCTAACCGTCGTTGAGGGCGAACGACTCAATTCATTGAAAGTCATTGAAAATGACATCGTCATTTGTGACAAATTAGATCATGCTAATGAAGTGACGAGATGGAAGAGCATTGGCAAACGAACTGAACGATTTGATGAGAGATTCATCATTGGATGAATCTTGCATATGTTGATTATGGTTATGGCATATCGTGCGAGATCGTGCTTTCTCTCTCTTTCTCTCGGTTCCATATACTTTTTTATTCGCCGACTCTATTCCATATTTATAGACACCCAATTCTCATGTCGTGTCGTCGCATCTATCTTCACTAGTTTCACTCGGCATCTCGTTTGTATAAGCTCAATTATATACATGATGTGTGTGTGTGTGTGCCTGAATGAAATGTTGTTTACGTCAAATGGATAGCGAATAACGATTCTTCAGTTTGTAAATTTGGGAATGATTCACTGAATTTTGTAAACTAAAGAAATGAAAGAAAGTTAGAGAGAATCTGGTCTTTATTCAATGTTTACTTTTTATACTCCTGTTCGGTTTGCCAGTCTCCCACATTTGTCTTCTCGTTTTTTTTCGTAGACGAATTTAGACATTGAATGGTTTTTATTCGGACGATGCCTCTTTCTCACTCTAACGATGCAATTGGATATATAACATTCATTTAGCATTCGGGAATGAACTGCTTTTTTTGTTGTGTGTTGTCTAAATACACGATTCGGTTATATTTACCGCACTTTTAGATGCAATTCAATTCGTCATGCTATTGTTTCATTTCTTCAATGGTTGCCTCCTATTTGGACACGGGTTCTGACCGTAATTTAAACGCATCGAGGGATGACTGACAATCTCTTTGCATTTCATTTCCATATTTCTTACTTATATTGATCTTAAAATATATTTTAATGTTTCTCAATTGTCTCATTTTTATTTTTTTGTTCAAAATGCTATGCCATTCGCATAATTGACACCTTTGCGGTGAATTGTAAAGTTATCGATCGTCAATAAATGATGGTGTCCGTTTCGGTTGCATTCAATTTGAATATATCAATTGAGACTGAAATTACAAACCAGTTACAATAGCAACCAATATATTGGTTATCCGAATGGCGCCCACTCGTTAAGGTGATAGCCGCCACAGCATTGCATCATGACTGCAGTCTTGACTCCTTATCTCTGGTCACATCGCTGATAAACATGTCCAACAATTGTCTGGTTGCATGGCTCCCTCTCTCAAGCGAATACATTGTTTCATTGCTGACTAATTAGTGACTCCTTTTCTGACTACATCGCGTCACATCTTTTGTTAAAGTTTCGCACATTGATCATCGCATGGCTCCCACTTTCTGTAGGTGGCGTTGACTATTTGTGGCTCCATTTCTGGTTACTGACCAAGTCAATTTGTTCACGTGGCGCCTTGTTAACACTTCAGCGCATGCATGGTTTCCACTCTCTGCCGACTTGTGTCATTGCTGACTCATTTTGTAGTCACATTGTTCTTTGTGGCTGGCATTGGCTTTCTTATTGAGTGTATTTAAACCGAAACCATCTCTGCTCATCATCATCATTTAAGAACTGAACACGATTGATGTCCTCGTTAACACATTTGGTCAAATCGAATCATATTATTTCTTTCATTTTGTTCTTGTATTGTGCTCGATTAATTTATCAACAAAAAGAATGATGCAAGCTAATTTCACTGGGAAACAAACTTGGATCACGATTCTCAAATATTATGGGATTTCTTGTAAATGGTTCGTAACCTTCTTTTACTTGTTTTCTTTCTATTTCCTTTTTGTTACGGGTTCTGATTGTAATTTAAACGCATCGATGGATGACTGATTCCACTCCATCAAACATCGCCATACACTGTTGCGGCAAGGTGCCTGGCCTGGAGATGATAAACATCGTCATCTTATAAGATGACACTGGAAAGCTTTTCCACACAAACTAAACTTATGCCATATGTCATCATTTGAATTGTAGTGACAAATATAGCGAATGAACGAATGAATGAATTAATGAATGAATGGATGAAGAAGAAGATTAGGCTAAACTTGCAAAGTCAGTAAAGAAGTAATGAAACGTTACTACTCGATTTGAAATGGTTCAAGTTACGACTCTCGTCCAATCTTTAATAGATCATCTTGCGCACTTTTGAATTAGAAAATGTTGTTCGCCAATTTTGATTTTCCGATCGTTTCGAACTGTTGATTGATTCCTACCTGTTAATGGACCCCGAGAGATTGAGATTGTGAGACGAATTTGATTAGACCCAAGAGTGTTATCGTTTGATGTTCTTTTAGTTGTTGTCCTTAATGAAATCGGACTCGCCCAGTGTAATATCTCGAATGATGACGGCAATTAAACTTTTTTTGAACACTTTACATTTAAGCCTCTGGTTATATCTATTGATAGATTTGTATGGAACCTTTACTTTCTTTTCCCCTCTCTCCCTCTATTTCTCTCATTCTTTATTTACAATTCAACAACATTTTATGTTTCAATTTGAAGGGAAAATCATTCTCAATCTAAAATTGAATTAGTTGAAGCTTGTTCGCTTGCATCGATTGCACTCGAATCCCAAATGGATTGATGTTTTTTTTTCGGTTCCGTGTGAAAAGCAACGGCAACAAAAGCGAGACTTTTCTTCTTCTTCTTCTTCTTTTTCTTTCTCGACAATTTTCAATTTGATTTCATGAGTGTGTGTGAATGTGTCGGCTTCCAAATGGAAACATTCCATTCACCGGCCCTTTTCATGTGTGTTGTACTTAGCCTTAATTCTAGTGCCATTGCACTTAGCCATGATGATTCGTCCAGCCCAATAACCCAATAATACTTTACATTTGAACTATTTTCCATAAGATTTACCTTTTGTCATCATCTAAAAAAAGTGATGATATTCTTTGTCCTGTGTGTGTGTGTGTTTCTGTGTATACACTTTTGCCTGTACATTATAGGTAATAAAAGTTTCATTTACATCCAATTGCAAATGGACATGAACATAAAATCAATTCAATTGTTTTCCAAGTGGGAGACCTATTCCATTTGTATACTTTTAATCCATTTGTAAATCAATTTGCATCCTATTCAAAGTTTAAAATTGAATTTTAAACTTTTACATTCTCCAAAGGCAAATTGTAGTAGTTCTTTGAGTCCACGTTGCCATTTTAGTGTCCTTGTTCTTTTATATATCGACATTGCAATTCAATAGTTGACACACACACACATTCATATTATTGCAATATTTACCTTTCAATTTGTTTTCCTTCGTTTCCCCTTAATTATCTTTATTTACTCATGAATCTTGTCACCTTTATGTTCCCTTTTGCAATGTAGTGTAAATGGAAAGTGCAACTTCATCCATTTTGTTCACAAGTAAAGAGTTGTGTGCAAGTTTCGAGTGAATCAGTGCAAACATTTAATGTCACACTTGAATCCAATAAGTCACACTATGTCGTCGCCAAATTTGGAACCATTTTTGTCGGCCATGACACGAAAAATTTATTAGTTTTAAAAAGTTGATACAAAATTTTACCATTATCATAAACCATTACTAATTTTCTTTCTTTTTTTCTCTTTCTAGGTAAGTGCCATTTTATCTTCTATTGCTGCGTCAAATTCCAAATCGCTTTTGGAACATCTTTAACGTTAACAACATTTCCGATTTGGTTCTCTCTGATTGAACTATGACCCTAAACTCTTATTGTTTGTGAGTATAATATAAACTTGGCATTGAAATTGCATTTATTTTCATGCTACCATCTTTTACTTGAGCGATGGATTTCGTCTTTCTCCTTCTTTCTTTCGCTCCCAATGTTTTGATGGAATCAATTCTGAATCTCTTTCGGAATACTTTATTTGAACAAGTTCCATCAATCTGCATCAATCAATCTATTTTACGACTACTTTAGTTTTATGATTTCTTACGATGCATCTTCTTTATTTTATACGTTTGTTTGATTAGTGTGTCGAGCACTTTTGACGATAATCGGACACGTCCACACAATTGTATACCTTTAGTTATATTGCTTACTACAGCTCGAATTGTGTTCGTTGCATCGTTCGCCATCTTGCCAAAATGTTTCCAACTTTGTTGAATGATGTAGCTCATCATCAACAGGCAAACCCTATATCTTGTTGCATTGACAAACATTTAAAGTGCAAAAGAATTGAAAACGAACAAATTCACGAACCATGCATGAGTTGTTCATCTATGTTTTCCTAAGAATCTCTCGTTTCTAGGCTAAGTTTTGGCTATTGTGCCAATATGGGCTGAGTGTTGTGTTGTCATATACCATTGAATCCTCCTTAAACACTTGTGTATACATCTCGAGACTTCCCGGTTATTTGAGATAGGAAAGAGCGAGTGAATGAAGTGATATGTGACTCCACTTTACGTTGAATCTGATTTCATCAACAAAAAAAATGTCTCCATCGTTTGGGTGTCGTCGCCGGCGCCCGAAGCAACTTTTTTTATATTTATACAATCTTTCACTTGTGCTGTGACAGCTCTTTTCTTTCTATCTACACATGCATTATTGAAAATATTCTATTCTAAATGTGTTTCCATTATTTCAACTAATTGCTCACTTGCATTATGATTGTCCACGATGATGATGTTTGCCGTTTGATGAGTGTTTGATGATTCACTTAACATTTATCCGTATGCTATGTGCAATTGGTTGAACACGTACAGCGCGACTCGACAACAAAATGATTTGTGTGATCTCCATCTTCGTTGACATTTATTGTCCTGTCACACTTGTCCTCTCTCTCTTTCTCTTTGGACACAAATTTTGATTTGAAATTAATATGAAACACAAGCCCATTGATGATGTCTCCAACAACGAAACAATTAGATCTCTTTTCATTGTCCTATTCAATCGAATTTCATTCCAACTATTTGAGGGAAAGTTATTATTTTACAGTTCAATCTAATTACTTCTTGATGCGTTGACTTTTTTCCCTCGTCTCCATCTCAATCCGTGATTGTATTCTTGCACGCACTCTCGCACACGATCTGTGTCATTGGTTGAATTATGTATTTTAATTGTGATATTATATATACGATGACTTTTTACAAGAGAATCTTGTCAATGATGTCTCTCGGTTTCATGCTTGGTGTGGTCCAATGGCAAAATGTGTTGACATCTTTGTCTTCGTCTTCTTTTCCTGACTTTACTGTCCCACTGATTTCATATCATTGTCTCTCTTTCTCTCTTTCTCTTATTTCTTCCATTATCGTTCACGGCTTTGCCCGTATCCTATTAGGCAATGGAATTATATATTTTCATCCACCCAAAGTGGACATTTGCATTTCGTCTCCATTTGTAATAAATAATAATTTGCCAAATGTCCTTATAGTAGTTTGACGCCATCCAATCCACATAAATCGTCTTTGTCACGTTGGAACGATCAAAGTCCATTAACAATTCCGATTCTTTCCTTACCTATGACGATTGTTTGACATTCAATTTTTCTGGTCGTAGGCAAAAATGGACAAAAACAATGGCACCTTGACCATTAATGATGTTCGGACAATATTGCTAATGGAACCATGAACCATGGTGTCGTACATTTTATTTCCGTCTTTCATGTTGACTTTGAACCATATAATTTGGTCACAAATTTGTCAAAAAAAAAATGTATGATCAAGCCAGCGAGAAGTTATTAGTGTTAACGTTAAGTTTGCAAACTATTTTGTTAATAATTTTCCTATGTCGATACTCATACACACACTCTCTGTCTTTTAATAATCTTTATACACCTGTTGGGTGGCTTCGTCATTCGACATAATTAATTCCAATTGCACCTCCAATGCCTAAAGGTGTTTTGTGTTGCTTTTCGATCGAGGTGATGGACATCAAATAGCTGCCCAAATGATGATGAGGTTCATAATTGTTTTCTTCTTTTTTTTTAGTTGAAATGACTTGACCACTTCTACTCTCGATGCGTTTCGATGACCTCTGCCACTTTAAATTATTATTGTTTCCATAAATATATTCTAAAAAAATTGTATAACGATCATGAGGATAATAATCATCATCATCATCATCTTCGTATCGTGGTGCATTGTCGCCAAATGGCTACTACGCCATCGTTTGGTTTCCGGACTTTTTCCTTTGATTAATCTATCAATCCTAAATAGATATTTCATTAATGAATCGGCACCCTTGTGACGGATGGTTTGATAAAACGGATCAGTTGATTTCGTTGATCGCCCACCAAATTTTTTATGTTAGCGCCTTTTAAAAGTTGTGAAATTTTCAACTAAAAGTTATCGCAATGTAACGAGTTGACAGTTTTATTCAACTCAAGATCGGTCAAAGATCTTTCTTCTCTCGAAGTCGACCGAATTTGCATTCGGGGTTGTTTCAATCTTCATTCTTTAATGAGTGCAACGCGAGTTCAACGGACAAACGACCATAACTTAGATTGAGGTTCACGATGTTTTTCCGTTCTTCTCATCCATGGGTGACGATGGTTACATCTCTCCGACGACGAACTGTCGAAGTGTCGACGAATGGTGACTAACGAGTCTGTCAACTGGCCAAATCGGGCAATACCCGTTACGAAGACATTGGTGGCCATTTGTTGAGTGAAGCAAATTCTTGTTTCACTCTCCCCAAATGAAATGAGATTGGTTTTGCAATGTAAGCATGTTAGAATGCAAATAAACAAGAGAAATGTACATTTCCAATCGCATCGAATCGTGCATCTTAACCTCATTTGTCTATGTTCGTCTTGATTCTTTGGGGAACATATGTCAAAGAAGTTCATTTCAATTGAAATCGACCAAAATTTCATTACGTATCTATTCGATTTATTATACCTTTGCCTTGCCATTTGAAAGTTTCCTAAATCAATGTGTTGAACTATCAACCGTTTCCATAAACTTTTCTCATTGAAACGATGCAACAACCAAACTCAATTCAATTTCGACACTTTTATTCCTTTTGTGTCACTCTTTCGTCTGTTTTTGTTTGCAATACTTTTGTGTGTGTGTGTCTGCCATGGAGATCAACGATCAATGTCCATTTGCATTCGTAGTCGTCATTGTCGTCATTGTAACTATTTGTGTATGTATGATGAATGTTTATCATTTTATTTTCTCTTGAAATCGTTTCTTCTTTTGTATAGTAAGTGTGAAGATGCGGCGCCTCCATTCTCTTGTATGTTTTTGGTATATTGTCGGCTACAGAAATATTAGTGCAAAACCATAATCATCATCATCATCGTCGTCGTCGTTGTCGTATTGTGGAGGCCATAATCATCATCAAGCCAAATCTTGAGCCTCCCGCTTCTTTCATTATTCTACAATATTGATGCAATAGCCATTCGTTGAATGATTGCCTTCATTGAATTGAATCGGTCCGCTTCTTCTCTACCGGCTAAGTTGATTCGGCAACTTTACTTATTCATTCATTCATTCAATGGATGTGTTTGCATTTTCCCATTCTTATTCCCGCTTTCATTAGATATTTAATTTAATTTTCAAATATCATTATGATCCAATGCATTGGAGGAATGAATTCAAACACCAAATGTGTCGAATGTAATCACACTTGCATTTGCGTTTGATTTGAAATGAACAGTTCAATTGAACATAATTGTTGCCCATATTTGACACCAACTGAATGGCAAAATAGATTTTTCCATTCGTCATTTTGTTGTTTTTAGTTTGACTTGTTTTGAAATTGTTTTGAAATCATTAAAAACAAACTGTCAATTCGGAATTGGGTACCCGATTCAATTCAACTATCGTTTTGCTGTTGTCGACTAAAAGAGAAAGAATCAGTTTTCGGTTCACTCATTATAACTCAATCTGGAACTTTAATTAGACAAATCAAGATTCTGGCCGAGCAGTTTTCCATCCAGTTTACAATTATAAATTGTATTTCATTTATCTCGCATACACCATTTACCTGTGTATGATCATTAATCAGTAATAATCCAGTATACACAGATAGATCTAAAAGTAAAGTCTCACAATGGAATCGTCTAATTAGGAGAATCATTCCATTATTTGCTCGTTTTTTTGCCTTTCTCTGATCTGATTGTTTGTTGTGTTGCTGAAAGTGGAAGTCTCTCCGTTTTTTTACTTTGTTTTGTTTGTCGGTACTAACAAGCATCCAATACTATTTTAAGGTTTTACAGTTTCAGTTTTTCGTTTGTAAAATATTGCTTTTGGAGTTCAATTAATTGTGTTTTTTATTCTTCCATTTCGTTGAACTAATAAGGATTTATTGGCTAGCATTCTCGTTGTGTGTCTTTGCGATTCAAAGTTCTGGTGTTAAATTTAAATTATTCTTGTTTAAATAAATTAGTTTGCCTGTTTTTGCACTTGGAATCGTCAAATTTATTACCAACAATTTCATTAGTTCAAGATGGAGAATTCTTTTCTTCCAACTTCTATTATTGTTATTTCATTTAAAAAAGGTATTTTGTGTATCAATATTCGCCCAATTCTTTTCATCACTCTTTGGATCTTTAATAATTTTTCCCAAATGAGGGATTATTTGCTTCAAACCCGATTGAATTGAAATAAGATGGAAAGGTGTTGTTACTTGACGAACTTCCATCAATTGAGTGTCGTTTTTTTTGGCGACGATTGATTTGATCGGTCATGTGAATTGGGACACTCTTGATTTGGTTTTTTTGTTGTTGTTGTCGTTGTTGATTTGTTCCAATTGTTGGTAACATTTTTTTTCCATTCATTTCGATCGATATTTTCCATTGCATCAATACTAATTGATTCTAATGTTGAATGTTTTCGAGTGGGAAGTATAGACTCATCTGGGGAGTTGCAACTCGATTCAAATCAATTAGATTACCACTTCATTTGGCTTGATTGACCAAACTCAATCGGTAGCCAACACTCACATGGGATTTTCGGGGTCGAGCCAGATCACTTTGACCTCTCTCTCTCTCCCTCTCTCCTTTTCTCATTTTATGGACACACGTGCATGTTTTTATAAACTGGGACCATTTCTTTTACCTCTCTTGCCCTGGTCTCTTTTATTTCGGTGATTTCCGTTGGTCTTTGCTTTTGGGTAATTTCATTACCGATCCAATCGACAATCGATCGAATACATTTGTCAACTTTACTTTCCGCTTCACGACCAATTAGCACTTCTCCTGCAATGGCAATGTCGATCCATTTTGATTCAATCATTCATTCTCACCCACTCATTCATATATTGTGTGACCCCTCAATGACCTCAGCGTGTGTGTGTGTGTGTATGTGTGGTGACAATTGTGTTTTTGTGTGTGTTGTTGTTTCCTTTTTCAAACATACGCACACACTTTCTGCTTGACAAGTTTTTGGTTGTTTATTTACTATTGATGGACATCCACACATACACATGTCGACGACCCCCTTCTTCTTCTTCTTCTTTTTCCATCATCATTCATTTATTGATATATCTCAATGTGAATATATATACATTTATATGATGAAATGATTGGACGATTTTTTTTCTCTCGTCGTCATTGAGCAACGGATTGAATCGAAATATGAACCATGAACAACGGAATGAAAGCGAACCGAGTTCATCAAATGAGAAGGAAGAAATCATTGACGCTGAACGTCCGAAAGAATGTGAATCTTCCTTCCTTTTCTTCCATTATGAAATTCATTTGTTATTTGCTAGTTATTGTTGCCAATAATATTCTCCAACTCCTTGCGGCTCAATCGATCGATCGTTTTTTCTTTCTTTTTTTAAAGTTTGTCGTCCCATTCGTTTCGGTCTTGCACCATGAACATTGTTCATCAACATTTGGATTGCATTG
>NZ_JASUAZ010000065.1:0-12647 GCF_030283135.1 Mixta mediterraneensis
CAGGTAGCCGCCGGGCAGCAGGCTGAAGCCAGTTACCTTGAGCAGATTGCTCAACTGGAGAGCCAGAACAAACAACTACAGGGGCAAATTAACGATGTCACACAGCGCTGGATTGATGAAAAAGGTAAGAGCCATCCCATTGAGTGCGTGTTTACTCGCGGTTTCGTGCGCCAGTACAACGCCGCGCTCGGATATGACAACGCATCCGTCGACACCGGTCATTCAGACGCAACTGCCGCCGCTGGCACCGGCACTGGCGCAGCGTCCGGGCAACCTGAAGCCGCTGACGCCTGGCTACGCAACTCAGGTGTCTCCCAGCGTGATGTCCTCGCCAACATCATCGACAACGCGAAGCAGTGCCGCATCTGGCGCAGCCAGATAAACGGGCTGCTGGACGAACGGGAAGGATTACAGAAATGACGTTGCAGGTTGAATTCTGGACGGTGGTGGGCTTTCTCATCACCTTCATGAGCTTTGTCGGCGGTATGGCCAAGTGGCTGTTCAGTAAAGCGGAGGAGCGTCAGGCGGCGCGGTTCGCCTCTCTTGAGCAGTCGCTGCAACAGTCCGCTTCCAACTGGGGCGAGCTGGAAAAAGAATTTATGCGGTTTAAGGCGGATTTACCGCTGAACTACGTCCGCCGCGAGGATTACATCCGTGGGCAGACGGTCATCGAGGCCAAGCTGGACGCACTCTACAACAAACTGGAAGTGGTACAGCAGTATCGTCATACAGGAGGTCACCATGGTTGATATCGCCCGCGTGCGCCGGGAATCCCTGCGCTGGAGTCTGCTGGTTGCTCTGAACAAAACCCGCCCGTACACCGCCAGCGAGACGCTGCTGCTGGACGTGTCCCGCGCCATCTACCCGGACACCACTCCGCTGGAGCTGCGCCGTGAGCTGGATTATCTGTCCGACCGCAAGATGGTTGATCTGGAGAAAAAACCCTCCGGCGACTGGTTTGCCGACCTGACCCGCCTCGGCGTTGACCTGGTGGAATATACCGTGGAATGCGGCCCCGGTATCGCCCGCCCGGAAAAGTACTGGAGTGAATGATGGCCAGACGCAGCACGATAGAAAAGCTGCCGGAAGACGTGCGTCGCTGGCTTGAGCGGGCGCTGACTGAATCCGGCTTCAGCGGGTATAACGAGCTGGAGTCCCTGCTGCGTGAGCAGGGTTACGTCATCAGCAAATCGGCTATCCATCGTTATGGCCAGAAGATTGAGCGCCGTTATGGCGCTATCCGTGCGGCCACCGAAGCGGCTCGTATGCTGACCGAAGGTGCGGCTGACGATCAGGATGCACGTTCGGAGGCGGTGATCGCCCTGATTCAGACCGAGCTGTTCGAGAGCATCGTCCAGCTGCAGGAAGCGGAAGAAGGCGAAGTCGACCCTAAAGAGCGCGTGGCGCTGCTGTCGAAGGTGGCGAAGAACGTGGCCACGCTGTCCCGCGCGTCCGTCAACCTCAAGAAGTTCCAGTCTGAAGTCCGGGCCAGAGCGCAGCAGGCGGCCAGCAACGCCGAGAAAATTGCCCGTAAGGGTGGACTGTCAACCGATGCGGTACAGGCGCTGCGCCGTGAAATTCTGGGGATTGCCACATGAGCCAGCTTGCTCCCGTTTTGCCTGATACCTCGGCGCTGGATATCCCCGCCGTTCTGATGCCCTACCAGCAACGCTGGGTGGCTGACACGTCTCCGCTCAAGGTGATTGAGAAGAGCCGCCGAACCGGTATCACCTGGGCTGAGGCATCCGATGACGTGCTGACCGCTGCCTCTTCAGCGCCTGCGGGCGGGATGAACGTGTATTACATCGCCTATAACCAGGACATGACCGTCGAATATATCCAGGCGTGTGCGATGTGGGCACGGGCATTCAACTATGCCGCCAGCGAAATCGAAGAGGGTTTCTGGGAGGAGGACGAAGACGACAAGCACATCAAGACCTACACCATCAAATTCCCTGACTCCGGCTTCCGCGTTGTCGCGCTCTCAAGTCGCCCGTCTAACCTGCGTGGCCGTCAGGGCATCATCGTTATCGACGAAGCGGCGTTCCATGAGCAACTGGACGAACTGCTGAAGGCGGCGCTGGCGATGCTTATCTGGGGCGGTAAAGTGCGCGTTATCTCCACCCATGACGGTGACGATAACCCGTTCAATACGCTTATCGGTGATATCCGGGCCGGGCGTCAGGGGGGCAGCGTACAGCGAATTGCCTTCAAAGAAGCCGTTGCGCAGGGTTTGTTTCACCGTGTCTGCCTGCGAACCGGGAAGGTATGGACGCAGGACGCTGAACAGGTGTGGATGGCGTCGGTGTACAAGTTCTACGGCACCGGCGCATCCGAAGAGCTTGACTGTATCCCGGCCAATGGCGGCGGTGCCTGGCTGTCCCGCGCTCTGATTGAGTCCCGTATGTCGGCTGGCACGCCGGTGTTGCGCCTGACCTGCCCGGAGGGTTACGAGCTGAAGCCCGACGACGTCCGCTGGAGCGAGACGCAGGAGTGGCTTGATACGCATCTGAAGCCGTTGCTGGAGGCGCTCCCCGCTGACGCACGTTCTTTCCTGGGTCGCGACTTTGGCCGCAGCGGTGACCTGTCGGTGGACTATCCCCTGCTGCAGGAGAAGAACCTGGTTCGCCGCGTGCCGTTCGTGCTGGAGCTGCGCAACGTGCCGTTCAAACAGCAGGAGCAAATCGCCTGGTACCTGATGGACGGCCTGCCAAACCTGATGGGCGCGGCGCTTGATGCCCGTGGTAACGGCTCTTACCTCGCCGAATACGCCATGCAGCGCTACGGCTCCAGCCGGGTTAAGCAGGTGATGCCAACTGAAAACTGGTATCGCGAGCATATGCCGCCGGTCAAGGCTGCGCTGGAAGATGGCAACCTGGTGGATTTACCGAAGGATGAAGACACGCTGGATGACCTGCGGGCCGTTCAGGTGGTAAACGGCGTTCCCCGCGTCCCGGAACAGCGCTCAAAAGCGAAGTCTGACAGTGGCAAACGTCACGGGGATTCAGCCATCGCGCTGGCGCTGGCGTACTTCGCCAGCCGTGAAATTAACAAAGGGCCGGTGAAGGCAAGCTCACGCCGTCGTCGTCAGGCGGCCCGTATGCTGGAGGATTACTGATGGCCCGTGGACTCTGGGTTTCACCCAGTGAGTTCGTCAAATTTGCCGAACCCAATAAAACGCTGACGGAGCAGATCGCCTCGCGCAGCCGCTCCATCGACTTCTTCGGGCTGGGGATGTACCTGCCTAACCCTGACCCCATTCTGAAATCTCAGGGCCGGGATATCCGCATCTATCGCGAGCTGCGTACCGACCCGCTGGTCGGCGGCTGCATCCGCAGGCGTAAGGCGGCGGTCAAGTCGCTGGAGCGTGGTCTTGAGCGCGGTCATGCCCCGGCGCGGGTATTCAGCTTCATCCGGGATATGCTCGATGATCTGGATTTGTCCCGCATCATCGGCGAGATGACCGACGCCGTTCTCTACGGGTATCAGCCCTGTGAGATCATGTGGGGGCGTTCTGTTAAATCCTGGGCCATTGCCGATATTGTGGGCAAGCCGCCAGAGTGGTTCCAGTTCGATAATGACAACCTGCTGCGCTTTCGCGCCAAGGACGCCGGGCTGGAAGGCGAGCCGGTACCGCTGAACAAGTTCGTGGTACCGCGTCAGGATGCGACCTACGACAACCCGTATGGCTTCCCTGATTTGTCGATGTGCTTCTGGCCCGTGACCTTCAAAAAAGGCGGCATGAAATTCTGGGTGCGTTTTGCCGAGAAGTACGGCTCACCGTGGGTCATCGGCAAGCATCCGCGCGGGACGGCCCAGGGCGAGATTGACCTGCTGCTGGATTCCATGGAGGCAATGGTGGAAGACGCGGTGGCCGCTATCCCTGACGATTCCTCCATTGAAATTAAGGAGGCCGCAGGCAAGGCCGACAGCAGCGATATTTATCAGAACCTGATAACGCTTGCCCGCAGTGAAATCTCCATCGCCCTGCTGGGGCAGAACCAGACCACCGAGGCCAACAGTAACCGCGCCTCCGCGCAGGCCGGACTGGAGGTTACTGATGATATCCGTGACGCTGACGCTGATATCGTGGAAAGCGCGGTGAATCAGGCCATCAGGATGGCGGTATCAATGAACTTTGGCGACGTGGCCAGCCCCGTCTGGAAGATGTGGGAACAGGGAACGGTCGACGATACCCAGGCAACCCGCGACGAGAAACTCAGCCGCGCCGGTGTGGTCTTCACCCCGCAATACTTCAAGCGTGAGTACCAGCTGCAGGACGGTGATATTGACGAGACACCACCGTCAGAACGCCAGAAGAACATGCTGCCGCTGTCATTTGCCGAAGCTATTGATGCCGATATTCAGGCACAGCAGGCCCTGGACGACGCGCTGGATATTCTGATGAACGGAGACGCGTTAAATGGCACGCTGGAACCCGTACTGGCTCCTTTGTTTAAGCGGGTTGAAGATGGCGTCAATCCGTCTGAGCTGCTGTGCGAACTGGCCGAGCTGTACCCGCAGATGAACGCTGAAGACCTGCAGGAACGGCTGGCACGGATTATGTTTGTTGCAACTGTCTGGGGGCGTCTGCATGAGCGTGACAACGGCTGAACTGGCGTACTGCATGACGTTGCCCCCCAAACGGGCTATCAGTTACCTGAAGTCCAAAGGGTATAGCTTCACGTGGGACTGGGAGGAGATGTGGCAGGATGCCCATGCCCGCGCCTTTACCGTCGCCAAAGTGACCCGCCTTGATATCCTGGAAGATATTCGCGGGGCACTGCAGCAGGCTGTCGATGAAGGAAAAACAGGCCGCTGGTTCCGGCAGGAGCTGGAGCCGGAGCTGCAGCGCAAGGGATGGTGGGGGTCACGTGACACCACCGACCCGGTAACGGGCGAGCCGGTCACCATCCAGCAGGGCAGCCCATGGCGTCTCGACACCATCTTTCGCACAAATATGTCCGTACTCTACAGCGCCGGTCGCTGGGCTGAGCAGATGGAGAACGTCGACGACAGGCCGTACTGGATGTATACCGGCATCAACGACAGCCATACCCGCAAGAGCCATCTGGCGCTGCATGGTCTGGTGCTGCGCTATGATGACCCGTTCTGGCAGGCGTTCTATCCGCCGAACGGCTGGCGCTGCCGTTGTGGCGTGATTGCCCTGAGCGCGGCGGATGTGCGTGCCCGTGGCCTGAAGGTGTCAGGTTCTGGCGCAGCTCTGGGATGGGAGCTGAAGCTGGTCTCAGAGAAAACCGGCGAGATGCAGAACGTCGCCACCTTCAATACCGGCACCACGAAGGTGGCTACCGACGTCGGCTGGTCTTATGCGCCGGGGGCAGCATACCGTCCCGACCTTGCCCGCTATCAGGGGACGCTTCAAC
The DNA here is from genome assembly GCF_030283135.1 of Mixta mediterraneensis. Lineage (NCBI taxonomy): Bacteria > Pseudomonadati > Pseudomonadota > Gammaproteobacteria > Enterobacterales > Erwiniaceae > Mixta > Mixta mediterraneensis. Next base: position 5,388 of record NZ_JASUAZ010000065.1, read on the forward strand.
CGCTGGCACAGCAGGAACTGAGAGGATAACGATGGCTTCCGATAACCTGGTCAATGTCACCATTAACGATGAATCCCTGCGCCGGAGCCTTCGTGCGCTGGACCTGGCAGCCACAGACCTGGAACCCGCGATGCGCAAAATCGCCGGAACCCTGCTGGCGGAAACGCAGTTTAACTTTCTCGATGAGGGGCGTCCGGGGTGGACTCCCTCGCTGGCAGCGCAGGAGCGCGACGGGCAAACGCTGCAGGATACCGGGCGTCTGATGGGGTCGGTATCAACCGACCATGACGACCGGCAGGCAGCGGTTGGCACTAATGTCGTTTATGGGCCGATTCACCAGTTCGGTGGTAAAACGGGACGTAATGAGTCCGTTGAACTTCCTGCCCGTCCGTTCCTGCCGCTGACGGGGGACGGTGAACTGCAGCCTGAAGTGGTTGTCCCCATCCTCGATACGATTGTCCGCCATCTTGAAGCAGCGGCCCGTCGCTGAGTTTTGTCTCTACAGGCGGGTGATTTATCATTGCCAGCCGCTGAGGGGCTGTATTACCTTTATAAAGGCTTTACAGCCCCCGCTTTGCACCACTATTCGCCTGCAGCATGACATTCCCCGTACTGATACCCCCGATTTTTTCTAAAGCAGATTAAAAGCGCTGCTGATGCTTTTTCCACAGACTGTCCCCGACAACGTAACGCGGGACAGCAAAATGCCAGCCATTCACATTTTTAAAGCCGGTACTCATACCGATATGCACGGCACGAAACTGCCGTTCACGCAAAGCGATCTTGCCGCCTGCGTGAAAGCCTATGACCCGTCCGTCCATGAAGCGCCTCTCGTTATTGGCCACCCCAAAACGGAAGACCCGGCGTGGGGCTGGGTGAAATCCCTGTCGCTTAACGGCGGCGATCTGCTGGCTGAGCCTGACCAGCTCGACCCGCAGTTTGCCGAACTGGTGGGCAACGGACGCTTCAAGAAGGTCTCCGCCTCATTCTATCTCCCTGACTCACCGAACAACCCGAAGCCCGGCACGCTTTACCTGCGTCATGTCGGCTTTCTGGGCGCGCAGCCACCTTCCATTAAGGGGCTGAAGCAGGTCTCGTTTGGTGAGAAAGAAGAAGGCGTCGTGGAGTTTGCCGACTGGGGCGATATCACCAATGCCTCTCTCTGGGGACGGCTGCGTGACTTTCTGATCGGCCAGTTCGGGCTGGATGAAACCGACAAGGTACTTCCGTCATGGCAGGTTGACTCCCTGCGCGAAGAAGCGTACCGCGAGCCGGTGCAGGCCGTGCCGGACTTCAGCGAACCAAACCCTAACCCTCAACAAGAGAACGACACGATGACCAAAGAAGAAATTGAAGCCCTTCAGGCGGAAAACACCCGTCTGAAGGCTGAGGCCACACAGCGAGCCGAGCTGGATGCGAAGAGTCAGCAGGAGAAACTGCACGCTGACAACGTTTCCTACGCTGAGAAGCTGGTAAGCGGCGGTCAACTGGCCCCGGCAGCGAAGTCCGTTGTTGTCGCCATTCTGGATGCGGTCTCTGCTGGCGATAAGCCGGTGGAATTTGCCGAAGGCGACACCCGCACGCCGCTTGCCACGGCGTTTAAGACGCTGCTGGATGGCTCGGCACCCGTGCTGAACTTTGGCGAGCACGCAACCAAAGACCGTGTGGATACCGGTGTTTCAACGTCTTCAGCAGAGTTTGCTGAAGCCGATCCAGAGCGTCTGGCGCTGCATCAGAAAGCGCTGGATTTGTCGAAAAGAGAAGGCATCAGCTACGACGCTGCTGTCTCACGCTGCCTGTAATTAAGGAGAGAGCATGTCTGATTATTTAAAGGGTAAGCGCGTCGTTGATCCGGTGCTGACCAGCATCGCACGCGGTTATAAAAATGCCGCGTTCATCGGTGAGCACATCTTCCCGATTGTCCAGACCGACAAGGAAGGCGTGACCGTGCCGACCTTCGGCAAATCGGCTTTTGTGGAGTACGACACCGAGCGTGCCGTGGGAGCTGACAGCAACGTCCTGGTACGTGAGAAAACCGGCAAACTGGATCTGGTTCTTAATGAGCACGATCTGGCCGCGCCGGTGGACTATCGCGAGCAGGCGGAGTCAATGTTCAACGAAGAAGCCAAGGCCATTCGTCGCGTCACCAGCGGCGTCAACCTGAAGCGTGAACTGTACGCAGCCCGCCTGGCCCAGGATAAAAACGTCTACCCGGCATCGTCCGTTAAAGCACTGGCTGCCGCTGAACGCTGGGTGGATGGCAAGGGTAATCCAATCACCGTCATCGAAGCCGGTATCGAGGCTGTACGTAACAAAACAGGCCTGCGCCCGAACCTGATGACCATGGGTGCCAGCGTCATGTCACTGCTGAAGTTCCATCCGGCGATCCAGGCCGCGATCGGAGCCAACGAGCGCAAACGCATCACCATCGAGATTTTGAAAGACCTTTTCCAGCTGGAAGACGTGGTGATCGGTGAGCCGGTATCCATGGCCTCGATGAAAGACGCGCAGAACAAGGACAAAGTCCCGGCTGATATCTGGGGCGACAACCTGATGCTGCATTACGTCGGCAAACCCCAGCCGGGCACCGACAGCGCCGACGAAAACGAGCCGTCCTTCGGCTACACCCTGCGCCGTAAAGGGATGCCGGTGGCGGATAAATACGACGGCGTCGGCGGCAAGGTGAAGTACTGCCGTTATACCGATATCTACAAAGTCGCCGTGGTCGGTGGCGATGCCGGGTATCTCGTCACCAACATCGTGAAATAAGGAGACGGTCATGGGTACAACACAGCAGGTCATTCTGACCACTACCGTGACGGCCAGCGCGGCGCTGACGCAACAGCGCTTTGTCGGTGCCGATAATGGCCCCTGTCAGGCCGGAGCCGTCGCGCTCGGCGTGGCGGAGGTGGATGCCGCTGCCGGTGATGTAACGCCGGTCAACGTACTGGGTATCGTTGCCGTCGAGGCCGGTGCCGCGATTGCCAGGGGGCTGAACGTTCAGTCGGATGCAAATGCCTGCGCCGTTCCCCAGACAGCAGCATCAGGCGACACCCCGGCAGGTATTTCAGCCGGGATTGCGCTGGATGAAGCACTGGCCGAAGGCGATGTTATCCGCATCCTGCGCGGGGTGTGACATGTACTGCACCCTGGCGGATTTACAGGAACAAGTGCCTGAGTCAACGCTGATTCAGCTCACTAACGAGGTCGTGGATTTCGACACCCCTGCCACGGTGAATGTGACGGTTGTGGACAGCTGTGTTCGCTACGCCGGGGAGTTGATTGATGCGCACCTTCGTGGCCGCTATACCCTGCCGCTGGCAGAAGTGCCTACCGTTCTGCGGGATATTGCCATCACGCTGGTGCGTTACCGCCTGTATGTCCGTCGTCCTGAAGGTGATCTGCCTGACACCGTCAAAGACGACAACAAAGAGGCCCGGCGTCAGCTTGAGGCTATCCGCGACGGGAAGCTGACGCTGGGGCTGCAGTCCACTCAAAAAGACGTACCTGAGTCCGGTGAAATCCGGGCGCGGGCACGTCGCCCCACCTTTGGCGGGCGCGACGGCTTACTGGAGAAATACTGATGAACGTTCTGCCCGTCCTCGATGCTGTGCTGGCCCGGTTGCGCGAGAAGCTGCCCCAGCTGCAGGTGGAGTACTTCCCGGAAAAGCCGTCCGAATACCGTCTGAATCATCCTGTCGGGGCGTTGCTGCTGAGCTATGCCGGTTCACGCTTCGACAAACCCGATGATATTGGTGCGGTGATCCAGCCTCAGACTATCCAGCTCTGCGTCACGGTGGTCTTCCGCCAGCTCAACGGTAAAAGAGGTGCGATTGACGTTTTGGATGCAGTCCGCCGCATACTCGGCGGCTACACCCCGCCGAACTGCCGCCGCCGTATCTGGCTGACCCGTGAGGTGTTTATCGGTGAGGCCAAGGGGCTGTGGCAGTACGCTCTCGACTTCGCAACCGAAAGCGTCTTTATCGAAGACAGCGATTTACCGTCCGGCCCGCTGTTAACCGAAGTGAACTATGAGGAAAGCGAGTGATGAAAGAATACCGCTATTCCGGCCCGGCCAGCGGCGTCACGCTGTCGGACGGAACCGAAATCCTGCTCTGGCCGGGGAAGAATGTTTCCCTGCCGGAGGAGCATGACTATGTGAAGGTACTGGTGGCGCTGAAGCATCTGACGCCGGTATCTGAAGAGACTAAACCCGCCAGCATACCGGCTGTGCAGTCACCAAAGCGCAGGAACGGCGGCGACAGCGATGTGAAAACGGAGGACTCCCATGTCAGCTAACTATCTGCATGGCGTCGAAACCATTGAGGTGGAAAACGGTGCCCGCCCGGTTAAAACGGTGAAATCCGCCGTCATTGGCCTGATTGGTACCGCCCCAATGGGAGACGTCAATACGCTGGTGCAGTGCCTGTCTGAGAAAGATGCAGCGGCGTTTGGCAGCCAGCTCACTGGCTTTACCATTCCGCAGGCACTGGATGCGATCTACGACCATGGGGCAGGCACCGTTCTGGTCATTAACGTGCTTGATCCGGCTGTGCATAAAACCGCTGTGGCCGATGAAGACGTAACATTCGACAAGGCGACGGGCAAGGCACAGCTGGCTAATCCGGTGGTCGCGCAGCTGGTACTGAAACCGGACAGCGACGGTCAGCCTTATGTGGAAGGTCAGGACTACTCGCTTGATGCGCAGACCGGGGTGATTACTAACCTTGGTAAAAGCATTGCTGCAGATGCAACGGTGAAGGCCAGCTATAACTATGCCGATCCGACCAAAGTCACCCCGGCTGATATCATCGGTACCGTTAACGCGGCAGGCAACCGTACCGGCATGAAGTTGCTTAACGACAGCTTCAACCTGTTTGGCTACTTCGCCAAAATTCTGATTGCCCCGGTATTCTGCACCCAGAACAGCGTCTCGGTTGAGCTTATCGCCATGGCTGAGAAGCTGGGCGCGGTGACCTACATCGACGCGCCGATTGGTACCACTTTTGCGCAGGCTCTGGCGGGACGTGGCCCGGAAGGCACCATTAACTTCAATACCAGCTCCGACCGCGTCCGTCTGTGCTATCCGCACGTCAAGGTGTACGACGCGGTCACCAACAGCGAACGGCTGGAGCCGCTGAGCCAGCGTGCTGCAGGTCTGCGTGCCAAGGTCGACCTGGACAAGGGCTACTGGTGGTCGTCCTCCAACCAGGAGATTCTGGGTATCACCGGCGTGGAGCGCCAGCTGTCGGCAATGATTGATGACCCGCAGAGCGAGGTGAACCTGCTCAACGAACAGGGCATCACTACGGTCTTCAGCAGCTACGGCAGCGGCCTGCGTCTGTGGGGCAACCGGACGGCAGCATGGCCAACGGTCACCCATATGCGCAACTTTGAGAACGTTCGCCGCACCGGTGATGTTATCAACGAGTCCCTGCGTTATTTCAGCCAGCAGTACATCGACATGCCGATTACCCAGGCACTGATTGATGCGCTGACGGAGTCGGTCAACGCCTACGGTCGCAAGCTGATTGGCGACGGTGCACTGCTGGGCTTCAGTTGCTGGTTTGATCCGGCCCGTAATGAAGAGACGGAGCTGGCCGCCGGTCATCTGTTGCTGAGCTACAAATACACGCCGCCACCGCCGCTGGAGCGACTGACGTTTGAGACCGAGATCACCTCGGAATACCTGTTAACCCTGAAGGGGAATAGCTGATGGCAAAGATTGAGATCAACCGCATCACGAATGCCAACATCTACCTGGATGGCGCTAACCTGCTGGGCCGGGCCGAGGAGGTCAAACTGCCTGACGTCTCCATGACCATGCAGGAGCATAAGGCGCTGGGGATGGTGGGCAAGGTGGAACTCCCTGCTGGCTTCGACAAGCTTGAGGGCGAGATCAAGTGGAACAGCTTTTACCGCGACGCGATGCTGTCTGCCGCGAACCCGTATAAGTCGCTGGCGCTGCAGTGCCGTTCCAGCGTTCAGCGCTACAGCTCGCAGGGGCTGATTGACGAAATTCCGCTGGTCACTTTCCTGACGATCATGTTTAAGAAGAACCCGCTGGGGACGTTCAAACAGCATGAGAACGCCGAGTTCTCCAGTAGCTTCACCTGCACGTACATCAAGCAGGTACTGGATGGTGAAGAGTTGCTGGAGCTGGACTATCTGGCCAACATCTTCCGCGTCGGCGGCATTGACCAGTTGACCGACTACCGCATCAACATCGGGGGCTGACGGTGACCGTCGAGATTGAAGATAAAGGCGGGAACTGTGGTTCGATTGGCATGGGGAATGGTACGTGGTTTACCATCCTTGATATTTCAGGGGTGGAAAACCTTTTTAATACCCAGAAAACCAATGACCCGATTGACTGCACACGCTCCAAAGCACGAAAGCTCGCTGACCTGATTGAGGCATGGGAGCCACCTGACCACTGGTTCACCGGCATCGGCAAATCTGAAGGAAAGGCACTTCTTATCGCCTTCCTGCGTAACTGCAAAGGCTTTCGCACTCACTGATATCACAGGGGCTTCGGCCCCTTTCTTCTTAATCCCCTTTAATATCTGCCAGTCCCACCACCAGACATACTGCTCTGAACTTACACAGGAGCACGATCATGTCACAAACCCAATCCGATACTTTTAAGCTGTCTTACCCCTTCACCACCGCTGCTGGCACCAGAGTTGAGCAGGTTGAACTGAAACGCCTGACGGTCAAAGACCTGAAGCAGGTGCGCAAAATCAGTAAAGACCCGGCTGACTGGGACGAGCCGCTGATTGCCCGTAGCACCGGTATTCTTCCGGAAGACCTCGATAATATGGATCTTGCCGACTACATGGAGCTGCAGAAACGATTTCAGCAAGTCACTGGGCTGGGCAAGAGCGACGAAAACGCTGATGCAGGCGCAGGGGCTGCTGGCGAGGTGGTTTAGATTTCAGCCGGGGGAGATTGATGCCCTCGATACTGACGATCTGGAGATGTGGCTGGAGCAGGCTGAAGAGCAAATCAGAAGCGAGTTCGGCGATAATCATTAACTCCTCATCACTTAACAGCCGCTACTCGCGGCTGTTCTGCATGGCTCTCAGACATTTTCCTTCCGTTTTTCCGCTTTCAGAGGATAACCACCGTGGCCAGTGAATTTTCAGTCGGCGTCATTATTGGCGGCATTGTCGGGAGCAGCTTCCGCTCAGCCGTCAGCGGTACCCGACGCGCCCTTGATTCCCTGGGCGATACATCGCGCCGCCTGCAGGAACGCCA
>NZ_JASUAZ010000066.1:0-12595 GCF_030283135.1 Mixta mediterraneensis
GACAGTAGTGTCCGTTAAATGCCATTTGCCGATTAAAAACACACCGTTTTCGGCGCATTTTTCGCTGTCCACAATGTTTTGATTTATCAGACAAAAAAGTCTTAACGTGAGTTTTCGTTCGACTGAGCATCAGACCCCAATACCACAGAAACGCCACCGGTATCGGCTCCGCCTGGGATGTTAAACAGCGGTTTGAGTCCCGGATACCAGAGAGCAAGACGCCGGGAGAAATCACCAATAGTGCCGCCAGACGGTTTGCTCCACGCCAGTCGAATACCTTCCTGCGAGCAGTCGGCAGTATTAAAACGCCATCCCGCAATACTCAGCGGTGCAATTTTCCACTGCTGGCTGCACTGGGTCAGGAAGTCAGTCAGGACTGGCTGGGCTTTCCAGGGCTGCAACGCGGCCGGCGTTGCTGTCTTGATTTGCTCTTTGGCTTTGAGGAACGCCGCTCTTGCCGCTGCAATACGCTGAGTTTCAAGGTGCGACTGATATTGCGTCACGCCAAAATAACCGCCGAAGATAACGACCAGCAGCGCTGACCACGTGATAAGTGCCAGACGATTTGATACCGGATGAAGCCTGGCGAAACGGGGTACTGCCAGACTGCTTAACAACACATCCAGCGTTTTATCGGCCCCGTACACCCCGGGCAGAAAACCTGCAGGACAAAATATGGTGCGGTCATCAGCCGTAAAGGTGTCAAAACTCAGGAACGTTTCAAGTGCCTGCCTGACCGTGTCATGGTTACCAATCACATCCGACAGTACGGAAAGTTGTCCTTCCTGCGTGGCGATAAACCAGTAACGGCCATCATCGAGCGCGAAGATACCCCAACCGTGAGAGCCCAGCAGAGGAAGAATGCTTAACGCCAGGGAGGCTGAGTTTTTGGCTTCACGCGCTGTGATGCCGCATTCCGTCAGATTGCCTGAGCCAGTCAGTAGCTGAGATTTTCCGGCAGGTACCACCGCAAACCTGTCTGCATCGCGGCTTCTGGCCGCACGTCGGGCAGCTGACTTGCGGTGACCGTCAACCAGCTCCCATCGTAACCCTGCAACCAGCGTACGTGGACCCGTGCGGATAACGTAAAGTGCATTGTTATTATCCGTCATGTTCACCTCAGCAGCGTTGGGGTAATAAGGATCACCAGCATGGTGTCGTCTTTCTGACCGTTAGCACCGCCACCCAGACCAAAGAACGATGCGGAGCCGACACCTTGCTTACCACTGGTGTTATTGACTTGCTGGAAGCCACTCAGTACCAGCGTCTGGCCAGAGCTGAGGATTACGCGCTGATTAAAGGTCTTGAGCCGGGTTTTCATCAGCTCAATACTGCTTTCACCACTGGTAAAGGTGCGCGATGTTGGGTCGTCGCTCATGTTGATAGAGAATTGCAGCTCGATTTTGGGTGAGTTGGGCATGATGTACGGCAACATGGTCATGTTAAAGCCGGTGGTGATCGTCGATTTAGTTATGGACGTTGAGGTACCGACATTGGCCGTTGAATCCGTATTGACCTGACTGGCGTAGTCCTGTTGGGTGCCCACCTGAACAGGAACCGCCGACATGTTGGTGGTTGTACTGGCCTGTTGCGTGACCAGCGATATGTTGGCCTGCTCTGCCAGTGCGTTCACAAAGGCTTTCGAGTTCGCAAACTTACCGTCCAGGATCGATAACCCTCCCGTCATGGCACTGGTCGATGCATCGGTAAATGCACTGGTCAGCGAGCCACCGACGCTGCCGGAAGTGAATACTGCATTCCAGTCAATACCCAACTGATCCTGGCGTCGTTTTTCGACGGAGAACACTTTGACGTTCAGCACAACCTGCCGGTTCAGCTCCATGTTTCTGTCGTCAATGTAGTGGCCCACAGCATCGAGCACGCGCGGTGTATCGGTGACGGTCAACATGCCTGCAGCCAGGAACAGACGGCCAACACCCGGTGTCAGCATGGCTTTGATGGTATTTTGCAGGTCGTTATAGAGTCCTGAGGTCATTTCCATCGTAGTCGTCTGAGATGTATTAACGTCCCCTGACATTCCTCCACCGCTGCTGCTGCCTGATGTGCCTGATGACGTGGTAGTTCCGCTGACAACCTTCGAGCTGAAGGCGGTTTTGGAGTCCATGAACATCACGGGGAAGGTTTTGGTATTGACATAGAAGATCGAGATTCGGCCCTGCTCGTAACGCCATGACAGTCCGAGGCGTGTGGTGACGTTATCGAGTAATCCGGACAAAGAACCCTGCCAGTAAACGCCGCGTAGTGTATTACCCATACTTCCGGCATCGCGTGTTACCGGGGCACCGCCTCCGATGGCGTTGAGCGGTACCAGACCGCTTGCATCAGGAGCAGGAATGCTGCCCTGAATCTTTTCTGTTTTACCCTGCCCTGTCGTCATTGCCGCCTGTGCATCCGGTGTGACAACGACCGGCAGCTTGCATGTGCGGGTAATGAAGGCGCTGATTTCTGCGAGAGAAACATCACCCGGGCGCGTCAGTGTCAGCGCGCAACCGGGAAGCTGAGCCTGCGTCTGGGAAGGGCTGTTCAGGGGGACGGGATTAATCCACTGCGAAGTGAGGTCCTGCACCGGTGAACCCGATGAAAGCTGGCCGAGATGGCCTTTTGCAGTGCCATAGTCGCTATCAGACTGTGCCATTGTCTGGTTAATTCTGTTCATGCTGGAACAGCCGGACAGCAAAAGGCTGAGCGCGATGGCAGACGCCAGCGCCGTTTGAGTTTTATGCATAGGAGATCCGGAAAGTCAGTTGAGATAAACGAGGTATGTGTCGGGAATAACGTCAGGTACGGTGACCTGCATATCGTTACCCTGGTTATCAATAAGACGGCGATTTTTCACATGGCCCAACAACGCAGAGTTGCGTGCCACTGTGGTGAGGGCACCCATCAAACCGAGGCGGTCTGGCTGGTAAACAAACACTCTGCTGCTCTGAATGATGTGCGTCAGTGATGGCACTGATGTAAATCCCAGCACGCTGTCGCTGAGTACGCCGCTGGTTTGCGGATGGTCGTAGAGATAGTCATTGATCGTATTGATGTATTGCACGGTCTGCCTGGCCCGCTGCAGGTTTTCACTGACCGCATTTTCCGAAGCCTGGTTGGCCTCCCGGTGCGTCATATCGGACGTAAACAGGAATAACGCCAGGAACATAGATAAAAGCCAGTAGACCAGGCCCATCAGCGCACCTCCTTAGCATCCACTTTGAGCAGGCATTGTGAGGTACTGATACCGGCATAAAGAGGAACAGTTGCGGTGGCGTAGAGGCGAAAAACGCCGTTGAGGGCATCTTTAAACGAGCCGGAGAATGACAACGGTGCATCGATACGATAATTGACGTCAGTCAGCCATGCCACGCTCCAGTTGCCGGTTAGTCCGCCGGTACATTTTTCTTCTGCAGCCCATGAATACAGGGTGTCTTTCAGCGTTGAACCCTGAATGGCTCGCCAGATTTTCGGCGATGGCACTGCTTTCACTGCCGGTGCTGCGACCTTACCTGGCTGCGCGGGAACCGCTTTATCACGGGAACCACTGAATGGGTTACGCGGGCCTGTCGGTGTTGTTGCTGTTGGATACGTTGCTTTGTTAACCGCTGGGATGGTTGACTTGTTCGCTGGCGGCGCACTGATCGGTTGAGTTGTGAATGCCGGCGTACTCCAGGCAACGGAAACCTGCTTTTTGGGCCAGTCAATCAGCGCAACCCATCCATGCTGGCGTAGCAACCCGTCGAGAACGTACGGCCACTGGTCGTTAGCTTCCAGGGTGAGCCGTTGCCTGAACTTCGCTTTAAGGTCGGCAGAGATAATCGCGGTCCAGCCTGTCGGGATAACTTTATACAGCGTTGCCTCCAGATCCAGATTGCGAGACCTGACGCTGACCAGCGTAAATGCTTCTGGAGTGCCGAGAGATTTAATACTGGTTAATCCCCGTAGCGTGCCGGGCAAGCTTTTTGCTTCCGGGGCCGATGATGTGTTTATGGCTGGTTTTGCAGGTGGAGAGCTTGCGGAAAGTGCCTTTCCGCTGGCTTGCTTCAGGCTTTTCTGAGCCAGTTCGATAAGCCGCAGGTTTGTGCTTATCTGGGTATCCACGAATTGCTGAGCATTACTGTCGGCTGGTCGATTATGCGACAAGCTGCAGCCGCCCAATAAAACGGGGATCAGCATGGTTGTGTGAATGATTTTCATAGGTTTCATCAGGTAATGGAATAGCCGAACCGCATGAAGCGTGTGGTAACGGTATTGCCAGGGTGACGAGAGGGGTGTTAGCGGAGATAGTCTTGCTGAAATTCTGCGATTTGCTCCTCCGCTTCATCAATTAAATTACGCAAAGAAGACAACGTACTGAGTGGAATTTTATCCGGGGCTCTGGCTCTTAGCCGGCAGGCCCGTTTGAACTGAATAACCCGTGCTGCCCGGCGGATATGCAATTCACGCAGATCCTTTTCGGTGACGGTGATACACATATAAATTTTCCTCTTTGTGAGTGTTAGCGCTGTGCTTCCTACCCTAATGGTTCACGCCCTGAAGGAAAGCGGTTAAGAATGATGAGTTCAAGCAAGTTTTTATGCTCAATATCATCAATACGGTCAATAATGGCATTAACAATCTCAGATTTTCTTAGAGGAACACCGGTTTTAATGCTAAGTTCAATAGTCAGTTTCTCGATTATCTGGCGACGCTGGCCAGAAATACTAATGGTAATTCTCGATGAATCAGTTACATCAGTCATAGTGTACCTTTAATGAATATAGCCGGCATTATTACCGGCGAAGGGGAGGTGTAAGGCAAGGTTGCTACTGAAGAAAATATTAAGCAGATTTTCGTAATGGAGTATTAATTGACTCCATAAAAGCGAAAAACATTACGGTGCGTTCATTTTTATTGGTGACCCTGGTGATGGCCTTAATCTGTTCTTTATATCTGTTAGCAAAGAAATACTGTTCCTTAGGGCATAAGGGTAAATTCATTAAGGATTCAATAACTTGCTTTGGAATAGGTCTTATCTCGCTGCCAAATCTAACAAAATGACTAATGCCAGACAGTGCGGTCAATTTGGTTGTGTGTGTTATTTCTGGGTCAAATTCAATAAAAATATAACCTGAAAAGAGAGGTTCAATGATCATTCGGCAAGCTGATCTGTCTGGTCGTGGTCGTGGTAAGCGGATCAATGGACAGAAGCTGTCGATATGCAAACGTGACAACTGAAGTTGAGCCTTGTAAAGAGACTCTTTTCCCGGTTGATGACAGGCCAGATACCAGTTAAGCATGTTTATGTCTTCCTTATGATATTGATATAACTAGATAAATATCATGGCGACAGGCGCACTTCCAAAAAATGATCCCACTAATGGAATCAATGTAAGGTATTACAACCCTCAGTCGTAACTAAAATATTGTATCGGTTTTTCATCTCTTCTCTTGGCGGGGAGAAGGGCTGAAAACATGTGACAATTTATAACTGCAACACTGAAACATGTAAATCATAAGCAAAAAAAAACCTATGAAAACTCATAGGTTTTATAAGGTTTAAGAAAAATCATGTCGTTTAGAATACATTAAAGAATAATATGATATGGCATAAGCTCATGAAACCGGTTTTCGTAACAGAAAAAAACTAGCTGATCACGAGTGTCTACCTTAAATTTTTTCTTTATATTCATTAAGTGGAAGTCATGAGAGGATGTAGATATACCTGCTAACTCCGATATCTTTTGACGTGAAAATCCTTTAAGTAAAAAAAACAACACCTTCGATTCTATAATTGTTAAATTGAATCCAGAGTAGTCACAAATTTTCATATTGGAGGCTGTGCCTGCCAGATTGCCAAATTCTACTGAGCCATTAAAAACAATGGCGGTAGCTATCGTTCCAGATGGCATTCCATTCTTAGAGTAAATAACCTTTTTATTGGTAAATAAGCTTGTTTTAATAACTCCACTCAAGGGCTCTATAACATTATAGTCTAAGCCAGTTAGGATGTCTCTTTCATGATTTATATATATTTCTTTATTTTCTGCCCATGGCATATAATCATCATTAAGTCCTATTAATGACATGGGGGAAAACCCAGAGTAATCACTAAAGACAGAATTAGAGGCAATAAATTCATGTTTCAAGTTTTTAACTAGCATGATACCGGCGTTCCAGTGAATAACAGGGTTGTCGCAAAACCATTCAAAAAAACCCATATCACCTTGAGATCTTGATGAAAGATCTCTACTATCTTTTTTGGTCATATTGAAGACGCCTAAGTTCAGATATTGGCCAGCAATAGAGATGGTTCCCGCCATCTCTATTGCACCTTAAAATAAAAGGGTAACACTATGAAAAACAAAGAAAAAAAAGTGAAAACATATCATTTGCCACAACAAAAAGGTCAGCTATCTGACTACTGGGTTGCTATCTGTGATGGCAACGTGGAAGGCGCGGAGACAGAGCAAGAAGCCATCAAAAAAATACTTAATAAAAGAAAAGATTTACACTGAAAGCGGTGAATATAATCGCACATCAGCCCGTTCGACGTAATCTTTTGCAGTTACATCAAAAAAATGTTTGATATAGCTCTTATTACAATGAGCTTCAAAATCTTCCCGCGAGTACCAGCGTTCAATTAAACATATGTCCCAACAGACTCCATCTGAACCGGAATAGGTAATTTCTTCTGTTAGTTCATATTGTAAGCAACCAGCTTCGTTAGTTGTTTCTGGGATTAATGATGCTAATGCATTTACTAAATTATCTTTAAATCCATTTTTAGCCAGGAACCTTGCTGTGCAGTAAATTTCTTTCATAATATTATTCCTTTATAATAAAAAAAAGTTAATATAATCCATTGCCAATAAATTACTAAATAGCTGCGCCTAATGCGAAGCTATTTAGTTTTGTTGCCTTGTCGGCGCAATTTTAAGGTCGCGGACACATACTGATTGAGGTAATTCATAGGAAAATATGATACTATCAGAAACATCTTTTGCAGAAATAACACCACCAATGCTCTCTTTCCAATTGATATAATCATCTTTCACTAAATCATCACTAATATGACTGATAAGTTCTGTCTCTGCCGCGCCAGGAGAAATAGTTATTACTCTGACGTTGTCTGGAGCAACCTCCCAGCGAACACTATCTGATAAACCGTGAACTGCGAACTTAGTAGCACAATATGCAGCATGATATTGATATGTTTTCTGGCCAGCGAGTGATGATATATTGATTATCGTACCTGTTTTTCGCCTTCTCATTGAAGGCAGTACGGCCTGCATGCCGTTGATCACACCTTTAACATTGGTGTCGATCATCTTGTTCCAGTCGTCTTGTTTCTGGTTCTCTAATTCTTCTAATAACATGATGCCTGCGTTATTTATGATGCAATCAACATCACCGAATTTTTCTTCGGCTTTACGGATTGCATCAAACACCTGGTCTCTATTAGTCACATCAACTTCGAAACAGAGACAATTGTCCAAGTTCAGAGCGAGCAGCCTGTCTACCCTACGAGCTAAAAGACCAAGGCAGTAGCCTTTAATACTTAAAGCTTTAGCTACTTCAGCCCCGAAGCCAGAACTTGCACCGGTTATGATTACTAGTTTATTTATCATTTAGAATCACTCCACTTACTGTAAAATTTATCAGCCACATCGGGGTGAGAACGAAGCCTGCCTTTAATGTAGTTTAGGCCTACATCTCTCAGTAATGGATTATTAGGATCTGTCTCGATAAATGAAGATCCGGAATTTAGTTCTTCTGATAATTTGAATACAGGAACAACTGAACTAAGACTTGCACCAAGAAAATAGGCGATCGATATTCTTTCAGTTTTTCCAGTCGGTGGTAAGACACGGTGGACCGTAGCTCTCAAATAGCCATTCGTAGCCAGCTCCAGAAGCTCTCCGAGGTTAACCACGAACGTATCCGGAATCGGTGCTATATCAAGCCACTCACCCTTGCTAACTTCAACCTGCAATCCTTTGTTTTCATCTTGCATGATTAGGGTTAAAAGGCCTGAGTCTTTATGTGCACCCACTCCCTGAGTCTGTTCGCCTGATTTTACATAAGGATATTTTATTAACTTCATGTGCTCATTAGGGGTGTCACCATATATCTCGTCAAAAGAGTTTTCTGGTAAGCCAAGCCCTAATGCTAAAGCTCTGAGAATTTTAAGAGAGATGCTGGTCAATATGTTATTATAAGTTAGCATTGCATCTTTCAGTTCTGGTAAAGACGAGGGCCATTGATTGTTACCATGCAAACCTAACCAAACAGGATCATTATCTGTCAGTTTATGCGGTACTCTTTCTGCACCTATATCGAACTGCTCTCTCCAGTCGGTTTTTCCATTTGTCCTTTCATTGCCAGCCCTATTATATCCCCTGAAGTGAGGTGAATTAATCATAGCAATGGAGAGTTTTTCTTCTTCAGGTAAAAGAAAGAAACTTTTGTCAGTTCGCGTATTTTTCTTAAAAATGATGGCGATATATCATGATTACTGAGATAAAAGAAACCTACATCATGAGCCGCTTCTTTTAACTGAGATATGAATTCTCTTCTCTTATCACTATTCCCATCGAGCATTGATAACTTTAAAACTGGAATTTTCACCATTTTATACCTCTAAGTTATCACATTGATTTTATGAAATTATTTAATGCCGTTGAGCTTACAACAACATTCCTTTCTTCCAGCCATTCAACGATTTGCCTCAATGAATAGCCACGTTCTCGCAGTTCTTTAATATTTGCCTCGTGCTTATATAATAAAGCTCTCTTCTTACCCATCGGACTTTCATCAATCACGTTGCTTTTGCCCCGCATAAGTGAACAGAGTTACAAGTATACACAGCACGACAAACACATTCAACACATTCAACACATTCAACACATTCAACACATTCAGTGTATAGGAACTTGTGAGATCCTTTAGATGACAGATGTGAATATTGATTTATAAGGATATTTTATAACGTCTAGTGGATGTAGATTGTTGTGTGGGGATCCATTTGTTGCAAGCGGATAAAAAACGGGTAATATTTGCAGAGGTTTTGCGCTATCAGCTTTGTAAGTGACTGATGAGTGAAGAATGAGAAGCTATGTGGCTTTAGGCGGCATAGTGTAGTCGGATGGGCATATCCTGAAATGCTCAAAGGGAAAAGGTACCAGAACAGCGGGCCTTGAATGCAAAAACCCCCGAAATCTGTTCGCGACTTGGCGGAAGAGGACAGAAGTCAGGGGTCACAAAGCAGGCGCTGGCCTGTGAGAGATTATAACTCATGCAATTCAGAAAACAATACCCGAAGACCGCCATAAGTGTCGGCGGGTGTGACTAGCAAAAGTCCTGACAACCTATCGAACGATCCTACCTGGGAAAACATCAATTTCGATGCGCTTGAGCGTGCCGCGACAGATGACACTTATTGGCAATGGATTGACGAACCCCAGACTCAGTCCCCACCAAAACCTATCAAACGCCGAAGAGGTGAGCATTCTACTGCGTGTAAATGCCCTAACCCTTTATATTTCCGGCCGGAGCAATACAAACCGTTGTCCGGCGAGTTTGGCCACGGCTATCGTCGGTTAGTTAAACGTGACAAGCAAAGTGGCCGTGTATCGCTGCGCATACGTATCTCCCGTCACCCCTACTTTGTTCAGATGCGCCGGGTTGTGGGACGTTCCCGTGATTTTCGTCCTGATCGGCAGAATCTGCTTGATGCGACTTTTCCCCTGCTTATCAGCGTCGCTGACAGATCAACAAACATCGTGACGATGAATGTCAGCCGGCTGGCCAACGAACTCAGTCCAAAAGACGAAGACGGGAACGTCATCCCGGAAACGGCCGTAACCGTTCGCCGGGTATGCACTCTGATACAGGAGCTCATACGCTTCGGTCTACTGGAACTACCTGAGGGTGTCCAGTGGGACAGTTTTAATCGCTACTGGTATCCGAAGCATGTCGTGTTGTCGGAGCAGTTCTGGAAGCTGGTTGGCGTCAATATCGATAAACTGTATGCGCAGCAGCAGGAACGGCTGATGGCCGAAGCTGATGGCCTTCTTGCTCCCGGAGAGGAAATTAGCGTCAGTGCTGCCCGTAAGCGTTGGTATGAACGTATGCGACACGCAACACTCGTGCGTCGGCGAGAGAATGCCCTGAAGCAGAAGCGTGCGAAAAAACTGGGCACGCTGGAGTTTGACGACAGGCTCTATGCTATGGCCGATCATTTAACGAAAACGCTTCCAGCCGACGAGCTTTATCAAATGACGCCGGATGAATTCGAGCGGCTTGCGCACATGCGACTGTATCAACTGGACCTCGGGCTGGAACATGCCCCGCCGGACAGCGTTCACTGACCCCTTAATCTACTGAAAAATCCCCTCTAACCGCCGCTGGCGGTTTTCGTGCTGCTCAGTGTACGGCTTTCGCTCAAAAAACGTACATTTAAAACACTCACTGACGACTCCAATCATGTTCCCGAAGGCAATCCGGCCTATTTTCTTTTCTAATCCACAATTACCCGCAATCGAGATGTGAACCTTACCCGGAAACCAATCATTTCTTACCTGCAATATATTCATAACCCAGAGATCTTTTTCTTTTAATTAGTAAACTAATTAAAAAGATCTTACTCCATCCGGCATTTTCTGTGGATTAAGGGCATAAATGACCGCCCTTGCAGCGAGCAAGCTCGCGCCGGTTCGGTAAGTCGCTACGCGCCTTATGATAGCTCCCACCTCTGGTGGGCAAACTGCAGCTCTGCACCAGCATCAGGAACAATAACCGCCTTACCCACTAAAAAGCCGCCCCGCCCCCGGCCACAGGCCGGGAACAGAGTGGCTTTATAATGGATGTTGTAATTACCAATTGAGTTGCTGTAAGCAGCATTGCTGAAAGAAATGAGAACACGCACGTAAGCGGCCCTCACGGCCCGCTAACGCGGAGATACGCCCCGACCGCGGCTTCGCCTTATCGTGACCACTCCGACAGCGCACAGAAGCTTCTGTGCTACTGACAGCGGGTCTGGTCTGGCAGGGCAAGGGATGGGTATCGGTGAAACCTATCAAACCGGAACCGGCTTCGCCGGGCTACCGGCGCCATGAACCTCTGATACAATATGCAGCTGCTACTGGCGCCTTCATGTCGCTTCGCGCCATCCAGAAAATGGCTACTCTTAACCGTCAGCCAATCCGCACTGATTGTGTAATAATTACTGAAAATCCGGTAACTACGGAGAGGATGTATGGCAGCCGGATTACACACGGAAGTAGAAGTGCTTAGCTAGCTGATAGCACAACACAAAAATCGTTTGACGAAGTAGCCTGGGGTGCTGAGATTAAACCTGCCCGTCTTTACCGGATTAGGGGTTTGACGCTCAACGAAACGGTTTCACACGTTAAGGACTTTTTATCTGATAAATCAGAATATTATGGATAGTTAGAAACATCGACACAAATGCTTTTTTTAAATTGGAAAACGGTACACGGTACACAGTGGACATGAGCGTTTCAGACGGGCGTTCCCGCTCCCCTGAGCATCAGATCCCTGGCCGCAAAATTTTGGCGGCTTGCCGCTTACAACCCTGGGTAAACCCTAATCGGCATCCTTATAGGACAAGTAAGAAAATAGGCTTGCATCATTCCAAAATAAACTAAAGTTTAGTAATCTGACTTAATTGCTATGATTCAGCCGTCACAGACTTAGGTGTGCATCGGTTATTAACGATCGGCTTCAATCTTTGAGAGGAAGAAGCGGCCATGAAGTAAAAATTTCCTTTATCCAAGATAAGTTTATGTTCTGTGTCATTGATTTTAAAGAGAATTGATTAATGAAAAGTTATTTTTCAGAAAGTGAAAAAAATAGCTATATAAAGGAGAGTATAGAAAAAGGGATAGCAAAATACGGTAAGATTAACTACGCCTATTCTGTAATGGATAAAAAAAACACGGATAACATCTTAATCATTAATAATATATCAGATGATTTTGCCAATACGTATCTTGAAAATAAATATCAAAATATCGATCCAGTGGTTATCAATGCCCTGAATCGTATTACCTCTTTTGTCTGGGATGATAGTCTCAAAATAAATTCTTACTGGACGATGGAGAAGGTTTTTATTTTAAAATCTTTTAGTTTTTTATGTGGGCATACTTTTGTTCTACATGACCATTACAATAATATGGCAATGTTAACATTGTATTTTGATAAATTCCTGATGGCTGATGTTGGCGAACTCATAAAAACACATAAAAATGATTTCCAGGGAATTCTGCTTGATACCCATGAAATGCTACTTCAGGTTTACAGGAAATCAGAAGAAATGAGCGCTGCCAAGAAGGCCTTATCTACCCGTGAAGCTGAAATACTCTACTGGAGCTGTGCCGGAAAGACCTATACTGAAGTGGCTGGGATCCTGCAAATCACCGTTAGCACGGTAAAATTTCATATGGCAAAAGTTGTTAAAAAACTTGGCGTTAAGAATGCAAAACATGCTATTAGCTTCGCTAATGAACTTAATATTATTCCCCGCCCCGGTAAATAATTCTGTGCGGCGGCCTTTGAATCAAAGGTGATAAGACAACTTATAGACAGC